>CANHBC010000125.1 GCA_947458835.1 Betaproteobacteria bacterium
CACGGGCTGGCCAGCGGCGATGCGCTGGTGAGCGAGATTGCCGCCGTGCTGCGCGATTCGGTGCGGACCAACGACGTGGTATGCCGGCTCGGCAACACGGAGTTTCTCGTGATCTGCCCTGATGCCGACCGCACCGCTTCGCAGGCGGCTGCCAGCCGCCTGCGAGCGGCGGTCGAGCAGCGGCTCGGCTCGGGACGGGTCGGTGTGCGGCCACCGATGCCCGCGCTGACGGTGTCGGTCGGGGTGGCCACGCGCGATGCCTCAGTGCCGGACGCGGAATCCCTGCTCAGGCTGGCTGAAGGCGCGCTGCATGCCGCGGTCGCGGGTGGCGGTAACCGGGTCGGCACGGAGCGTGTGCAGGTCGCCCCGGTGCCCGGACCGCCACGGGAGCCGGCGCCTGGCTGAGCCAGCGCTGGAAAGAAACGACCCCGCTGCAGGTTGTGCTGGAGCGGGGTCGTCGTTCAGGGTGCGCTGTGCGCGCCCGGTGCGCGCCTGATGGCGCCGCGCCGGCGCCCGGTCGCGGGCACCGGTGCAGCTGATCTTCAGGCGGCTTTCTTCTTGGTGACGGTCGCGAGGTTCGCTTCCGCCATCTCGGTCGCCTGCTTGGTCGCCTTCGAGATGTTGTCGTAGGCCGAGTTGGCTGCGGCAAGCGCCGACTTGATCGCCGACACGGCCAGTTCGGTACCGGCCGGGCCGTTCTTGGCCGCGTTGTCGAGCACCGACAGCATCTGGCTGTTGACGGCGTTCATCTGCTCTTCGACGAGCCTCGAGAACTGCGCCTGGGTGCTCGCCGACAGCTCGTACAGGCCCTTCGCGTAGGCGGTCATCTTCTCGACGGTCGGCTCGACGCTGGCCTTGATGTCGGGCAGCGCAGCCGGCTCTTTCATTTCGGTGAAGGCCTTGGCGCTGGTCACGGCGTCGCCGAACGCCGATTTCGCGTGCGCGAGCTGGAAGGCGACGAACTTCTCGGTGGTCTCGAGGCCGAACGTGGCGAACCGGGTGGCGCCTTCGACCTGGGCCTTGGTGACAGCGGCGACTTGTTCGGGAACCTGAATCATGTGGATCTCTCCTTGGGGGATGGGTGCCACGACCAGGAACCGATCTTGTCGACCGGGCGTCGTGACCAGCGCGGTGTACGCGCAAGGCTTTCGGTGGGTGTGCGGTGCAGCAGGCGCGGTAGCTCACGGGAGCTTGGCCCAGGCTTTGTTGCGTCGCACAAACGCATATTAGTGCCCCTGCGATGGTTGTCAAGGGAGGTGGCGAGGTTTTTCTTCCGCACCACGGCAATCGATGGTGCTGTGCGGCAGACACACGGGGTTCAGTGGTGGCCGGCCGCCCCTTCGGAGGAACGGAGGCGAGCGTGCAACGGGCGCCGGGTTTCGGGTAACTTCCGATGGACGACGCAACCGGGAAGGACCCATGGCCACACTGTTCGAGAAGATCATCGCGCGCGAGATTCCTGCCGATATCGTCCACGAGGACGAACGCTGCCTTGCGTTCCGCGACATCAACCCGCAGGCACCGGTGCACGTCCTGCTGGTGCCGAAGAAGCCGATCGTCAACCTCTCGGATGCATCGCAGGACGATCGGGATCTGCTCGGTCACCTGCTGCTGGTGGCGCCGCGGATCGCCGCGCAGCTGGGTGTCGGCGACGCCTTCCGGCTGAACGTCAACAACGGTGCGGGTGCTGGCCAGAGCGTGTTCCACCTCCACCTGCACATCCTCGGCGGGCGCCCCTTCGCCTGGCCACCAGGCTGAGCGAGGCCGCCACCACGCCGGCGCAGACCCGCGCCAGAGCAGCGCCAGACCAACGGAACAGACATGTCCACATTCAAGGCAGTACGGGTCAGCCAGGACGCCGGCAAGTCCGTGTCCGCGGCGCTGGTCGAGGCGACCATCGACGAGCTGGGCGCTGGCGAGGTGGTGATCGCTTCGCGCTTCTCCAGCATCAACTACAAGGATGCGCTCGCGGTGACCGGTCGCGGGCGGATCATGAGCCGATTCCCCTGCATCGCCGGCATCGACGTTGCGGGCGTGGTCGAGTCCTCAGCCGATGCGCGCTTCAGGCCCGGCGACGCGGTGTTCGTCAACGGCTTCGGCCTCGGGGTCAGCCATGACGGCGGGTTCGCCGAGCGGGTACGCGTGCCTGCCGACTGGGTGATCCCGGTACCGCAGGGCATGTCGCTGCTCGAAGTCGGCACCCTGGGGGTTGCCGGCTTCACCGCGGCGCTGGCGATCCACCTGATGGAACTCAACGGGCTGTCGCCGGACGCGGGACGGGTACTGGTCAACGGCGCTACCGGTGGCTGCGGCAGCATCGGCATCGACATGCTGGCGAGGCGCGGCTACCAGGTGGTCGCGCTCACCGGCAAGCCGGGCTCGCGGGAGTACCTGATGGAGCTGGGCGCCTCGGAGGTCATCCTGCGCAGCGAGCTCGAGATGGGTACGCGGCCACTGGAGAAGGCGCAGTTCGCCGGCGCGCTCGACTCGGTCGGCGGTGCGCAGCTGTCGTGGCTGACCCGGTCGATGCTCGAGAACGGCGTGATCGGCGCGTTCGGCAACGCCGGCGGAGCGGACCTGGCCACCTCGGTATTCCCGTTCATCCTGCGCGGGGTGCGGCTGATCGGCGTGAACTCGAACGCACCGATGCCGGTGCGCCAGCAGGTCTGGGCGCGCGTGGCCACCGACCTGCGGCCGCGCCACCTGGACCGCGTGGGCTTCCCGGTCACGCTCGATCAGGTGATCGAGCACTGCGCGCGTTCTGTCGAGGGACAGGTACAGGGCCGGGCGGTGATCCACTACCGGTGAACGCCGCGATGGGTGGGCGATCGGCACGGGCGGCGAAGCGAGCGCAGGGGGCTTGCTGGCAGTGGAGAACCGACGCAGCATAGCGTCCGGGCCGCATGTCCATCCGCCATCCCCGCCCGGCCCTGCGGGGCGAGGTCCTGCCATGAATCCGAAGCACGCCCGCCTGCTGCTGCTCGCCGCTGCCGCGTCGTCGTCCGTCGCGGCGTTCGCCGCGGACAGCTATCCGAACCGTCCGATCCGGATGGTGGTGCCGTTCGCCCCCGGTGGCGGGTCCGACGTGACCGGCCGCATCATGGGGCAGAAGCTGGCCGAGCTGATGGGGCAGACCGTAGTGGTAGACAACCGGCCTGGTGCGGCGAGCATGCTGGGCACCGACCTGGTCGCGCGCGCAGCGGGCGATGGCTACACGCTGCTGCTGGCCGACCTTGCCCTGACCATCAACTCCGCGTACTTCGTGAAGCAGCCGCCGGCTGACCCGGCACGGGCGTTCACCGGGGTCGCGCTGGTCGCCGAGACGCCGTACATCCTGATGGTGAACCCGGCGGTGCCGGCCGCGACACTCAAGGAGTTCATCGCGCTGGCGAAGGCGCAGCCCGGCAGGTACAACATCGGCTCGTCGGGCAACGGTGGCGGCCTGCACCTCACGCTGGAGCTGTTCAAGCTGCGCGCCGGGCTCGACCTGAACCACATTCCCTACAAGGGCGGCGGGCCGGCGGTGAACGACACCGTCGCCGGTCAGATCCAGGGCACGTTCATCGGCATGGGTGGCTCGCTGCCTTTCGTGCAGAACAAGCGGCTGCGGCCGCTCGCGGTGACTTCCTCCCGGCGCAGCGCGGCGCTGCCCGACGTGCCGTCGATGACCGAGTCCGGCTTCGACGTGGTGGTCACCAACTGGTACGGCATCGTCGCGCCGTCGGCTACGCCGAAGGCCATCGTGCAGCGCCTGTACGACGAGGTCGGCCGGGCGATGGCCGCACCGGAGGTGCGCGAGCGGCTGCAGGCGACCGGCCTGGAGCCGGCCGCGCAGGTGCCCGGCCAGTTCCAGAAGATGATCGAGGCTGAGCTCAGGCGCTGGCGGCAGGCTATCCGCGACGCGCGCATCCAGACGGAGTAGGGGCGCCAGGCAGCCCCTCCACGATCAGTCGGGATGGACGCCGGCGTTCTTCAGCAGCGTGCCCCACCGCACGTGTTCCTCGGCCATGAACTTCCGCAGTTCCGCAGGGCTGAGCGTGCGCACGATGCCGCCGACCTCTTCCAGGCGCTGCCGGAACTTCGGCTGGACGAGGATGCGGTTGATCTCCGTGTTGAGCAGGTTGACCACCGCCGCGGGCGTACCCTTGGGCGCCACGTAGACGTACCAGGCGGTCAACTCGCTGTCCATGACGCCCTGCTCGATCCAGGTGGACACATTGGGGAGGGCCTTGATCCGCGCGGCACTGGTGATCGCCAGCGGCAACAGGTCGCCAGACTGGATGCGCGGCAGCATCGATTGCGGCAGGTCCACCATCAACTGCACGTCGCCCCGGCGCAACGCCATGAAGGTTTCCGCCGATCCGGTATAGCCGATCAGGTTGAACTCGATGCGGTTGCGCGCGGTCAGCGCGGCCACGGTCAGGTGCGACGAGGCGCCGAAGCCCTGCCGCGATGCGATGATCCGGCCAGGCTGTGCACGCGCCTGTTCGACGACGTCCTTCAGCGAGCGGAATGGCTGGCTCGCGGTGGTTGCCCAGAGCAGGGGCTGCAGCACCTGCGTCGCGATCGGTTCAAAGTCCTGTGCCCCGTTGTAGCGCGCATCCTTCTGCAGGTGCGGATTGACCGCCATCGTCGTCATGGTGGCGAACAGCAGGGTGTGGCCGTCCGGCGTGGCGCGGCGTACCGATTCGGCAGCGATCGACCCGTTCGCGCCGGTCCGGTTGACCACCACGACGTTCTGGCCAAGCCCCTGGCGCAGTTCCTCGGCCATCTGCCGGGCGAGGATATCGGGCGTGCCGCCGGCGGCGTTGCCGTTGACGATCATCAGCGGGCGCGCGGGGAAGCCCTGCGCGACGGCGTCGCCAGCGGCCAGCGTGCCGACCATCAGGCAGGCGGCTAGGGTCGCCGCGGACTTGAAGCGGTACATCGTGGTCTCCTCCTGTGGAATGTCCGGCAGCGCCACGCGCCGCCGGCCCGGCCTGCACGCGTTCAGACGCGCGTGATCTCGACCAGGAAATCGATCATGACACGCACCTTGCGCGGCACGAACCGCGTCGGTGGATAGACCACCGACATCGACCGCCCCGGCACGCGGTACTGCTTCAGGCACTCCAACAGCGTGCCATCGGCCAGGTCCTGCCGGAACAGCCACCAGTTGGACTGGGCGATGCCCAGGCCCGACAGCGTTGCCTCGCGCAGCAGGTCGCCGCTGCGCACCACCAGGTTCCCCTTCACGGCGACCTCCACTGTCCGGCCGCCCTCACGGAACGGCCACAGGGCGGCACGGCTCACCAGGCAGTTGTGCGCCATCACGTCGTCGATGCGCTGAGGCATCCCGTGGCGCTCGAAGTAGGCAGGCGCCGCGCAGCACACGCGAGGGCCGCGCGTGAGCGGACGCATGGCAAAGCGCGAGTCCTTCAGTTCACCCACCACGACCGCGAGGTTGATCCCGGAGTCGATCAGGTCGGCGTAGCGGTCGCCCAGCGATACGTCGAGTTCGATGTCCGGATAGCGTGCGTTGAACTCGTGCAGCCTCGGCAGCAGGTTCACGCGCGCGAAGAAGGCCGGGCAGAGCAGGTTCACCTTGCCGCGTGGCTGCTCCTGCGACTGGCGCAGCGCGTTCTCGACCCCTTCCAGCTCGCCGAACACCTTGCGGCAGCTCGCGTAGTACTCGCGACCGAACTCCGTGATGTTCACCCGGCGCGTGGTGCGCGCGAGCAGTTGCGTCCCGAGCTCCGCTTCCAGCCGGCCGACGTTCTTGGTGACCGCCGATACCGAGATGCCGAGCTGCCGGGCCGCGCCCGTGAAGCCACCGCGTTCGACGACGCTCACGAAAGCGCGCATCCCGAGCAGCTTGTTCATCGCGTGCGCGTGGCAAGACCCCGGTGGCTCACCGACGCGAATGCCGCAGCGTGCGCATCGCCGAGGCCCGGGGCCTAGCGCCCGACGGCGCCGCAGAAGCGGGCCAGGGTCGCGGCGAACGCTTCGGGCTCGTCGAGCATGGGAAAGTGGCCGGACCCGGGCAGCGACTCGATCGGAAGTGCCGGCGCGGCCGCGGCAGCCCGGTCGCGCATGGCGATCGTCGGTCCCCTCGCGCCGTAGAGGACCATGGCCGGGCGCGTGATCGCCGCGAGCCCGGCCTGTGCATCGAATCCGCGCATTGCCCACATCACGTCGATCATCAGCTTTCCGCCGGCCTTGTTGCGGTCGATGTTCCAGCGCGAAAGCAGCGCGTCGTCGACCTGGGCCACACGGTTGCGCACC
The DNA here is from genome assembly GCA_947458835.1 of Betaproteobacteria bacterium. Lineage (GTDB taxonomy): Bacteria > Pseudomonadota > Gammaproteobacteria > Burkholderiales > CAIKXV01 > CAIKXV01. Next base: position 6,265 of record CANHBC010000125.1, read on the forward strand.
TCTTCGATGCCCTGCGTCGGTACGCAGAAATTGGCCTCCGTATGGGCCCATCGTGAACCCCATTCTTCGAAGGTCCGGAAAGGCGTCTCGACGATCACCGCTGACAGCGTGCGCGAGGCATGCCCGGCGGCGAAGCCGATCGTGATGGTGCCGCCGCAGGAACAACCGGACACATGTGCCGACGGGATGTTCAGGCTGTCCATGAACGCGGCGAGGGCTGCGCAGTAGTCCGCGATCGAGTAATGCCGCGAAACGGGATCGGAGTCGCCGTGGCCCGGCATGTCCCAGGCGATCACCCGGAAGCTGCGCGCAAGCAGCGGCATCACCCGTGCGTACTGGTGCGCAGAGCCGCCGTTGGTGTGGATCAGCACCAGTGGCGTGCCGCTTCCGGCCTCGAGGTAGTGCATGCGTCCGTGCCCGTTGGTCTGGACGAAACCGTCCCGCAAGGCCGGGTTGCCGATGTCCGCGCTCATGGATGCGCCTCCGTGGTCGGTCTCACGCTGCCGCCAGCGACGTGGCCGGAGCCCTGCTGCGCACGTGCGGCATGATCTTCTCGGCGAATGTGACCAGCGATTCCCGGCTGGCGGTCGCGTTGGTCAGCAGTACGTACTCCACGCCGCCGTCTGCCAGTTTCTGCAGGCGCTCGCCGATCTCCTCCGGCGTGCCGATCAGCGCCGCATCGTCGCTGGCGATGCCGGAGTCGGCGAAGGTCGCGGGCTCCAGGTTGAGCGGTTTCTTCGCCAGTTCGCCGATCTTCTTGAGCGTCTCGATGCGCCGCGCATAGGCCTGGCGCCGCTCGGCTTCGTTGTTGACGATGTGCAGCGCACGGGTGACGCCGCAGCGCTTCGCGTCAGGGGCGATGCCGGCGGCCGCCTGTGCGTCGAGGAAGACTCGCAGCCGCTCGATGGTCTCGTCGACCGACCCGATCTGGTCGAGCAGCACGTTGTAGCCCTGGCTCGCGACGTAGGCGATGCCTTCGGGGCGCCCCGCGGCCATCCATACCGGGGGATGCGGCTGCTGCGTGGGTGCGGGCTCGACCACGATGTTCTCGAAGTTCCAGTACCGGCCGTGATGCGAGAAGCGTTCGCGGCTGGACAGTGACCTGAGGAGCAGTTCGAAGCACTCCGAGTAGCGCTCCTGTGCCTCGGACATCGGAATGCAGAACGCCTGGAATTCGTCCTTGCGGTAGCCGCGTCCCACGCCCATGTCGAAGCGCCCTTCGCACAGGACGTCGAGCGTGGCGATCTGTTCGGCCAGTAGCACCGGGTTGTGCCATGGCAGCACGATCACCGCCGTACCCAGCCGGATGCGAGTGGTCTTCGCTGCGATGTAGGACAGCAGGTTCAGCGAGGCGGACAGTTGTCCCACCCCGGTGAAGTGGTGCTCTACCAGGAACGCGCTCTCGAAGCCGAGTTCCTCGGCGTCGCGGATGTAGCGGATGAAATCGCGATAGCCGTAGCTGTCGCCGAGCGGATTGGCACTGCCTACCTTGCCGCCGCCGAAAAGACCGAACTTCATGCCGCCCCCTCCTGGTGCCCGCTTCGATGGACGAAGGGCCGTGCCGGTTCTGCTGCCGGCATCGGCGCCGCTGCGGGGCTCATTCTAGGCAAGGCTCCCGTGCGAAGAAAGCCGCTGATCAGCCATTGAGTATTTCCATCCGGTCAAGAATCGGACGCCGCCAGCTGCGCCATCGTGCCCACCGACGCCGCCGGCCGCACCGGCATGGCAGTCAGTGCGACCACCTCGTCCACCGTGAAGCCCGGCGCCACCTCCAGCAGCTCGAATTCGCCGGCCGGCTCGTCCCAGCGCAGCAGCGCCAGGTCGGTGACGACCCAGTCGACGCAGCGCCGTCCGCTCAGCGGGAAGCTGCAGCGCGCCTTCAGCTTCGGGCGTCCCTTGCTGTCGCAATGCTCCATCACGATGACCAGTTCGCTGCCACCGGAGATCAGGTCCATCGCGCCGCCGATGCCGCCCAGGCGTGCGTTCTCGGTGCTCCAGTTGGCGACGCTGCCGGTGGCGTCGACCTCGTACGCACCGAGGATCACCGTGTCGATGCGGCCGCCGCGCGCCATCTCGAACGAGGTCACCGAATCGAAGAAGGAGGCACCAGGGACCAGCTCGACGTACTGGCCGCTGGCGTTGTAGATGTCCGGGTCGACGCGGTCGCCGGATACTATCCGGCCGTAGCCGAGCACGCCGTTCTCTGCGTGCAGCACGACGTCCCGGCCTTCGAGGTAGTTCGAGACCATGGTCGGGATGCCCACGCCGAGGTTGACGTAGCTGCCCTCGCGCACCAGCCGCGCGGCGCGCTCGGCGATGCCGGCACGGGTCAGTGCCGGCTTGCCATCGTACAGGCGCGGCTGGTCCGGCGGGCGCTTCTTCGACTGCGGCACCTGCTTCGCATCGAAGGGATTGGTGCTGCGGACCACGCGCGAGATGAAGATGCCGGGCAGGTTGACCAGCTCCGGGGGAATGTCGCCGACCTCCACGATCTCGTCGACCTCGACGATCGCCACTCGCGCGGCCTTGGCGAACGCCGGGTTCAGGTTCTGGCTGCCGCCGCGGAACTGCACGTTGCCCGCACGGTCGGCGCGCCACGCGCGAAGCAGTGCGTAATCGACCTTGATCGCGGTCTCGAGCACGTAGGTGCGGCCGTCGATCACCCGCGATTCCTTGCCCTCGGCGATCTCGGTGCCGGTGCAGGCGGCGGAATAGAACGCCGGGATATCTGCCCCGCCGGCGCGGCAACGCTCCACCAGCGTGCCCTGCGGCACCAGTTCGACGTCCATCGTGCCCGCGCGGATCTGCGCCTCGGACGCGGCGGGCATGCCCGGGCGCACGGTGAACGCAGCGATCAGCTTGCGTACCTGTCCGTTCTCGGCAAGGATCTGGCCGCGCAGTTCGCCGGCCGCCCCCATCGAGTTGCACACCACGCAAAGGTCCTTCGTGCCACGGTCCCGCAGCGCGGTGATGAGGCTGAGCGCGAACCGGTGGCCGACGCTGAAACCTCCGATGGCGACCGTGGCTCCGTCCTCGAGCCCTTCGAGCGCCGCCTGCGGTGAAGCAAATACCTTGTCCATCGACCTCCCCCTGTGACCCGTGCCGCGCGCGTGCGCGGTCTCGCGGGCATGATGGTAAACCGGTTCAGGGCGCGGTCGGGGTGGACCGCCGGCGGCCGCACGGCCTTCGGATCGTCTGGAGTCAGCGTATGCGACCTGGCTGGCGGGACGCCGGCGTCGTGCGTGGGAATCAGCCGGTCAGGCCTCGAGCAGCCGGGCGGCCGCGGCGTCCAGCGTCTCGTCGCGCTTGGCGAAGCAGAATCGCACCACCCGATTGTCGCGCGGCTCGCGATGGAAGGCCGACACCGGTATCGCGGCAACGCCATGGCGCTCGACCAGGCGCCGCGCGAACGCATCCTCCGGTTCGTCGCTGATCGCGGAGTAGTCGGCGAGCACGAAGTAGGTGCCGCGGGAGGGAAGCAGGCGGAAGCGAGAGCCCGAGAGGGCAGTGCAGAAGCGGTCGCGCTTGCGCTGGTAGAACGCGGGCAGTTCGAGGTACGGGCGAGGGTCGGCCAGGTAGGCGGCAATCGCATGCTGCATCGGCGTGGATACCGAGAACACCATGAACTGGTGCACCTTCCGGATACGCTCGGTCAGCGCGGCCGGTGCACACGCATAGCCGATCTTCCAGCCGGTCGCGTGGAAGGTCTTGCCGAAGCTCGATACCAGCACGCCGTGCGCGGCGAGCAGCGGCGAGCGGGCGATGCCCTGGTGCGCGGCACCGTCGAACACGATGTGCTCGTACACCTCGTCGGACAGCACCAGGATGCCGGTCTCCGCGACGATTGATTCCAGCGCCGAGAGGTCGGCCGCTTCGAGCACCTGCCCGGTCGGGTTGTGCGGGAAGTTGAGTATCAGCAGGCGCGTGCGCGGGGTGATCGCGGCACGCACGCGGTCCCAGTCGACCGCATAGTTGCGGGCGGCGTTGAGTGGCACGCGCACCGCGGTCGCGCCGGCAAGGTCGATCGACGGCTGGTAGGAGTCGTAGCACGGCTCGAGAACGATGACCTCGTCGCCCGGGCCGGCCAGCGCGAAGATCGTCGCCATGATCGCCTGCGTCGCGCCGGCGGTCACCGTGACTTCGTGGTCCGCATCGTAGCGGTGTCCGTACAGGGTGGCGGTCTTCTCCGCGATCCGCTCGCGCAGGGCCGCTACGCCGGGCATCGGTGCGTACTGGTTGTGCCCCTGGCGCATCGCAGCGGCCACCGCCGCCTGCAACGCCGGATCGCAGTCGAAGTCCGGGAAGCCCTGGCCGAGGTTGATCGCGCCATGGCGTGTGGCAAGCGCGGACATCACGCTGAAGATGGTCGTGCCGACCCAGGGCAGCCGGTCGGGCGGTACCGGGACGGCGGGGACGCTGGGGCTGTCGTTCATGCGTGTCTTCCAGACGGTGCTGCGGGTGTCGCAGGGTGCATCGTGTTCGCCGGAGGTGCTGCTGCCGTCCGGCACGCAGGGGCCTATTGTACGGGACGCATGCGGTGACGACTCGCCGTCCGCCGGCAGGCTACCGAAGACAGGGGCGCGTGCGCCGGTGGCATCCGGTCCGGCAAGATCGTGCGTGCGCCCGGTGCACCGGCGAAGTACGATGACCGCGCATCGATACGCAGGAGGCGACCATGGCCGGTACTGAAGGGAACGGGCGCGCGCAGGCTCCGGGCGGCAACCCGCTGCGCATCACGCACCTCGACCACGTGGTGTTGCGCGTGGTCGACCTCGATCGCATGCTGGCGTTCTATCGCGACGTGCTGGGTGGCACGGTGGAGCGGGTCAACGCAGCTGTCGGACTCACCCAACTGCGCGTGGGTCGCGCGCTGCTCGACCTGGTGCCCGTGGAGGGCCCGATCGGCCGCGACGGGGGCGAGGCACCGGGCGTTGAAGGGCACAACATGGACCACTTCTGCTTTCGCGTCGAGTGCTGGGACGAACCGGCGCTGCGCGCCTGGCTGGAAGCGCACGGCGTCGAGCCAGGCGAGGTGCGAGAGCGCTATGGGGAGGACGGCTTCGGGCCGTCGATCTACCTGCGCGATCCGCAGGGCAACCGCGTCGAGCTCAAGGGCCCGCCCACGCGGGGACTGTCGGACTGACCGGCCGGCGCGCACCGCCGGGAGACGGGTCCCGCCGTCTACTCCGCAGCCTTCACGCCAGGGTGGTAGGTGCCGTAGACGTAGACCGGCGCCTCCAGGCTGCCCAGGTGGTGGTCGACCAGCGGCCGGACCTCGGTCCAGTCCAGTCCGCCGACCCCGGTCGCCAGCCGTGGCAGCGCGAGGCTGGTGAACGACTCCGCCAGCGCGAGTGCGTGCAGCGCGCGCAGCGCATGGTTCACGTAGGTCGGCTGTGCCTTGCCCGGATGCGCATGCTCATGCCTGGCCGCGTCCTGGGTGAACAGCGCCACGATGCGCACGCCGCCGGCACCGGCCCATGCCCAGAGGTCACCGGGCTCGACATGGTGGTTCTGGCAGTAGTGCCTGAAGTCCTTGTACATCGCCGGCCAGCGCTCGCGCAGCGCCAGAGCCAGCCCGCTCGCGAAGTGGTCGTTGGGTGCGACCCCGTGCGCGATCGCCTGCGCGCCGGAGAGCAGGATGTCGCCGCTGACTTCCCTGATCATGGTGTCTCCCTGTGGTCGGTGGCCCCGTACGGCCACCGCAGGGATATCGTGCCGCGCGTGGGCGCGGCCGATGTTGATCCAGCGCAACCGTCGGTCAGTACACCCGGTGCAGCGCGGTCTCGCCAGCGAGCGCACGCAGCGCGTTCTCGAGGGCGACCTTGAACAGCGTCGCAGAGGCCTGTCGGCTCACCCCCGCTACGTGCGGGGTCAGCAGCAGCCGGGAGGCTGCCTCGC
>CANHBC010000126.1 GCA_947458835.1 Betaproteobacteria bacterium
CGGGGCGGCAGCCGGTCAGCCATCGCTTGCCGGCATCGCCGACCGGATCGCGACGGCGCTGCCGGCCCGTGGTTTCCTGCGCGACGCGGCTGCGGTCGGGGCAGGGGTACTCGCGGGCAACCTGCTGGTGGCCGGGGCCGCCTCGCTGTTCGATGGCGACGCGGCTGCCGATGGCGCGACCGGCGCCGGCCTCGGCGAGCTGGGGGACTTCGGCGACCTGTGACCAGCGGGGCCGCCGCTATCCGCCGAAGAAGTCCCTCACCTTGTCAAACCAGCCCTTCGCCTGGGGGTTGTGGCGCGACGGGTCTTCCTGTGCGATCGCCTCGAATTCCTCCAGCAGTTCGCGCTGCCGTGCGGTGAGGTTGACCGGCGTCTCGACATACACGTGGCACATCAGGTCGCCGTGGCCGGTGCCCCGTACCTGCTTGATGCCCTTGCCGCGCAGCCGGAACACCTTGCCAGTCTGAGTCTCGGCCGGGATGCGGATCTTCGCCTGGCCGTCCAGCGTCGGGATCTCGATCTCTCCGCCGAGTGCGGCGCTCGCGATGCTCACCGGCATGTCGCAATGCAGGTCGGTGCCGTCGCGCTTGAAGATCGCGTGCGGCTTCAGGTGCATCACCACGTAGAGGTCGCCGGGCGGGCCGCCTTTGGCGCCGGACTCCCCCTCGCCGGACAGGCGGATGCGGTCGCCGTCATCGACGCCCGCCGGGATCTTCACCGACAGCGTCTTCTGCTGCTTCACGAAGCCTGCACCGTTGCAGCTGCCGCATGGCGTGGGCACCACCTTGCCGGTACCGTGGCAGCGCGGGCAGGTCTGCTGGATCGAGAAGAAGCCCTGCTGCATCCGTACCTGGCCGTGGCCGTCGCAGGTCGGGCAGGCCACCGGCTTGGTGCCCGGCTTGGCACCGCTGCCTTCGCAGGCGTCGCACCTGGCCTGGGTCGGGATGCGGATCTGGGTGTCGGTGCCGCGCGCGGCCTCCTCGAGGGTGATCTCCAGGTTGTAGCGCAGGTCGGCGCCACGGTAGACGCCATTGCGGCCCCGGCCGCCCCCGCCCCCGCCGAAGATCTCGCCGAAGATGTCGCCGAAGGCATCGGCGAAGCCACCCATGCCGCCGGGTCCGCCGCCCATGTTGCCCTCGACGCCGGCATGGCCGTACTGATCGTAGGCGGCGCGCTTGCCCGGGTCGGACAGCATCTCGTAGGCCTCCTTCGCCTCCTTGAATGCCTCTTCCGCCTTCGGGTTGTCCGGGTTTCGGTCCGGATGGTGCTTCATCGCGAGCCGCCGGTACGCTTTCTTCAGCGTGTCCTCGTCGGCATCGCGGTTCACGCCGAGCACTTCGTAATAGTCACGCTTGGCCATCGGTCTTCTCTCCGGCTGCAGCCGGGGCAGGGTTCAGGTTGAGGGGCGGCCGGTCGGTGTTCGACCTCGGCGTACGCCACAAGCGAAAGGCGGCTGATCGCTCAGCCGCCTCGGTCGGGGAGGGCGCTGCCCGTTACTTCTTCGCGTCCTTCACTTCCTCGAACTCGGCGTCGACCACGTTGCCGTCGTCCTTGCCGCCCCCGGCGGCACCGGCCTCGGCACCGCCTGCCGCCTTGCCCTGCTCCTGCGCGTACATCTTCTCGCCGAGCTTCTGGCTGGCCATCGCCAGTGCCTGGGTCGCGGCCTCGATCTTCTCCTTGTCGCTGCCCTTGATCGCTTCCTCGGCTTCCTTCAGGGCGGCCTCGACCTTCTCTTTCTCGCCAGCCTCGAGCGCTGCGCCGTGCTCGGCGAGCGACTTCCTGACCGTGTGTACCATCGCGTCGGCCTGATTGCGTGCGGTGACCAGTTCCAGGATCTTCTTGTCCTCGGCGGCGTTGGCCTCGGCATCCTTCACCATGCGCTGGATCTCTTCCTCGGTGAGCCCGGAGCTCGCCTGGATCTTGATCTTGTTCTCCTTGCCGGTGGCCTTGTCCTTCGCCGACACGTGCAGGATGCCGTTGGCGTCGATGTCGAAGGTGACCTCGATCTGTGGCATGCCGCGCGGCGATGGCGGGATGTCGGTCAGGTTGAACTGGCCGAGGCTCTTGTTGCCCGTGGACATCTCGCGCTCGCCCTGCAGCACGTGGATGGTCACCGCCGACTGGTTGTCGTCTGCGGTCGAGAACACCTGCGAGGCCTTGGTCGGGATGGTGGTGTTCTTCTGGATCAGCTTGGTCATCACGCCGCCCAGCGTCTCGATGCCCAGCGACAGCGGCGTCACGTCGAGCAGCAGCACGTCCTTGACGTCACCCTGAAGCACGCCGCCCTGGATGGCTGCGCCCACGGCCACCGCCTCATCAGGGTTGACGTCGCGGCGCGGCTCGCGGCCGAACACTTCCTTGACCACGTCCTGCACCTTCGGCATGCGCGTCTGGCCGCCGACCAGGATCACGTCCTCGATGTCGGACACCTTCACGCCGGCATCCTTGATCGCGATGCGGCACGGCTCGATGGTCTTCTGGATCAGGTCATCGACCAGGCTCTCGAACTTGGCGCGGGTGATCTTGACCGCCATGTGTTTCGGGCCGGTCGCATCGGCGGTGATGTAGGGCAGGTTCACCTCGGTCTGCTGCGCGCTGGACAACTCGATCTTCGCCTTCTCGGCGGCGTCCTTCAGCCGCTGCAGTGCGAGGATGTCCTTCTTCAGGTCGACGCCGGAGTCCTTGCGGAACTCCTCGACCAGGTACTCGATCAGGCGCTGGTCGAAGTCCTCGCCGCCGAGGAAGGTGTCGCCGTTGGTCGACAGCACCTCGAACTGGTGCTCGCCCTCGACCTCGGCGATCTCGATGATCGAGATGTCGAACGTGCCACCGCCCAGGTCGTACACCGCGATCTTGCGGTCGCCCTTCTTCTTGTCCATGCCGAACGCGAGCGCAGCCGCCGTCGGCTCGTTGATGATCCGCTTGACCTCCAGGCCGGCGATGCGGCCGGCGTCCTTGGTGGCCTGGCGCTGGGAGTCGTTGAAGTAGGCGGGCACGGTGATCACCGCCTCGGTGACCGGCTCGCCGAGGTAGTCCTCGGCGGTCTTCTTCATCTTCATCAGCACCTGCGCCGACACTTCAGGCGGAGCGATCTTGCGGCCGCGCACCTCGACCCAGGCGTCGCCGTTGTCGGCCTTGGCGATCGAGTAGGGCATCAGGTCGATGTCCTTCTGCACTTCCTTCTCTTCGAAGCGCCGGCCGATCAGCCGCTTGACGGCGTACAGCGTGTTCTTCGGGTTGGTGACGGCCTGGCGCTTGGCCGGCGCGCCGACCAGGATCTCGCCGTCATCGGCGTAGCCGATGATCGAAGGCGTCGTGCGTGCGCCCTCGGCGTTCTCGATCACCTTCGGTTGCCCGTTCTCGATGATCGACACGCAGGAGTTGGTGGTGCCCAGGTCGATGCCGATGATCTTGCCCATGGTGTGTTCCTCTCGGGGATGTCGTGGATTCTGTGGGGAGACGGCTGGCAGGGGGCCGGGCGGTCGGTCCGGGCGCCTGCGGATGCGTCGAAGCTTGGGATCCGGGGGGGTCTTTTCAAGCAGGAGCCGTGCCGGATGCGGCGGGCTCGGCCTTCGGCTTTGCCACGGCGACCAGCGCGGGACGGATCACCCGGTCGTGCAGCTTGAAGCCCTTCTGGAACACCTGCAGCACCGACTGGGCCGGCGCGTCCGATTCGATCGCGGTCATCGCCTGGTGGTGGTGCGGGTCGAACTTCTCGCCTGCCGGGTCGAGCACGGTCAGGCCGAACTTCTCGAACGCGGTGCGCAGTTGCTTGCGCGTCAGCTCGATGCCGTCGCGCAGCGTCTCGGCGGATGCGCTGCCGGTGGTCAGTGCCGCGTCGAGCGCGTCCCAGACCGGCAGCAGTTCGCCTGCGAAGTTGTCGATCGCGTACTTGTGCGCGCCGGCCACGTCGAGCTGGGCGCGCTTGCGGATGTTCTCTGCCTCGGCACGCGCGCGCAGCCAGTTCTCCTGGTGCTCGTGTGCGAGCGCTTCGGCCTTCTTCAGTGCCTCGGCAAGCGTGGCGGCATCCGTGGGGGCGCTATCGGCGGCGGACGCAGGGCTGTCCGGCGATTCCGGCTGGCCGGCCGGGGTTTGATCCTGTTGCGACATCGGTCTGGCTCTCCTTGGCGGGGGACGGTTTCCGGAGCGATCCGGTTCAACCCGTCCCGGGTTGATGGGGGCGGTCAGGCGGGTTTCAAGTCCCGGCCACCCTTCAGGACTGAGGATTCAAGGCCGTAAACGAGGGCATAATCGAAAAAGGCACAGGAAGGACGCGGGGCGATAGTGTCCGAGGGTGAGTCGAAACCAGTCAGGATCGGGCGTTTCCAGATCATCCGGCAACTGGGGCGGGGTGCTACCGCGACCGTGTACCTGGCCCACGATCCGCGTCACGACCGCGAGGTGGCGCTGAAAGTGATCCGGTTCGGCGGCGACCTGGAGCAGGGTGAGGCCCGGGTCAAGCAGCACCGGAGGCTGCGCAAGCTGTTCCAGACCGAGGGCGCGGTGGCGGCTCGCCTCGACCACCCGAACATCGTCAAGGTGTACGACACGGTGGTAGACGAGAACACCGCGCTGATGGCGATGGAGTATGTCGAGGGCACGACGCTTGCCGAGTTCTGTGCTTTCGACCGGCTGCTGCCGCTGCCGCGGGTGGTCGGGATCCTCTTCAAGTGCTGCCTGGCGCTCGACTACGCATACCGTCAGGGCGTCGTCCACCGCGACATCAAGCCGGCGAACATCATGGTCGGCCCGGACGACAACCCGAAGATCATGGACTTCGGGCTGGCGCTCAACGTGCAGAAGCAGTCCGAGCACGATTCCACGTTCGTGATGGGCGTGGGCTCGCCAGCCTACATGTCGCCCGAGCAGGTCAAGGGTTACGCGCTCAACCAGCAGACCGACCTGTATTCGCTCGGCGTGGTGCTGTTCATGATGCTCACCGGGCGTGTCCCGTTCCGGGCCAAGCACTACCCGGAGCTGATCTACAAGATCATCAACTCCGATGCCCCTGCAGTGAGCGCGCTCAACCCGGCGATTCCCCCGGAGATTGACCCGATCGTCAAACGGGCGCTCGAGAAGGACCTCTACTCGCGCTACCGCACCGGCGCGGACTTCGGCAAGGACCTCGCCTCGGCGCGCTACCAGCTGCTCGACGCGGAGACCGAGAAACTGAACGACCGCTTCGAGACGCTGCGCGCGATGCCGGTCTTCATGCCTTTCGAGCGGGTCGAGCTGTGGGAAGTGCTGCGCATCACCAACTGGCGACAGGTCTGTGACGGGGTCGCGCTGATGGTGGAGGGCGACGAAAGCCGCACCTTCGGCGTCCTGGTCCACGGCGAGGTCGAGGTGTCGTCCGAAGACCGCCTGCTGGCGCGGCTGGGACCGGGCGAGGTGCTCGGCGAGATGGCCTTCCTGTCGCCTGGGGAGGGCCGACGCAGCGCGACGGTGGTGGCGGTAGGCGATGTCACCTTCCTGGAGGTCAACCTGGCTGCCTACGAACTGGCCTCCGAGGAGTGCAAGGAACAGTTCCAGGCGATGCTGATCGGGGCGCTCATCCGCCGCCTGCGCAGTGCCAACGCCAAGGTGATCCAGCACGCGCCTCCGGCGCGCATCCCGGTGCCAGCACTGTCCAGCCTCGAACTCGTGCCAGAACCGGAACTCGACGGCCCGGGCGCGACGCGCCTCGCGCCGGATGCCGCCGGGGCGCCGGTCCTGCCGGAAGGCTTCGGGCGCGCCGCCAATGCGACGTTCGGCGATGCATCGCGTACCCAGGTTCTGTCGCGGGCCGGCATGGACTACGACGGCACCGACCCCGACCCCGACCCCGACTCCGACTCCGACGCTGACGGTCCCGCGTGGCCGCGGGGCCGGATGAACGACCTGCACTGACCTCCGGCTGCGGCCGGCCCCTCAGTCGCGGGCGCCCAGTGTCATCGCCCGGGCGCGGGTGGCCTCGCCGGCCGCGGCAGCCGCCTTCGGGTCGTAGCCGGCGTCGACCCAGCCTGCCAGCTGGTTCGCCACCAGCCCGGTCAGCGCGTGGATCCAGTCCGGCCGGTCGTTCAGGCAGGGGATGTTGTGGTACTCCTTGCCGCCGGCATAGAGGAAGGTGCTCTTGCCCTCGATGCCGATCTCCTCGAGTGTCTCAAGGCAGTCGGCTACGAAGCCCGGGCAGACGACATCGACCCGCCGCGTACCGGCCCGGCCGAGTTCCTCGAGCGTCTCGGACGTGTAGGGCTTCAGCCATTCGGCCTGGCCGAACCGCGACTGGAAGGTCACCCGGTATTTCTCGGGTGGCAGTCCGAGCGCTTCGGCGAGCAGCCGGCCGGTCTTGTGGCACTCGCAGTGGTACGGATCGCCGCGGTCGAGGGCAAAGCGCGGGATGCCGTGGAAGCTGATCACCAGCAGGTCCGGGCGGCCGTGCTCGGACCAGTAGCGCTGCACGTTCGCCTTCAGCGCCTGGATGTAGGCCGGATCGTCGTGGAAGTGCTTCACCGTGCGCAGCGCAGGCGGGTTGCGCATCTTCTTGAGCACGTCGAAGGTCGCGTCGAACACCGTGGCCGTTGCGCTGGCCGAGTACTGGGGGTAGAGCGGCACCACCAGCACGCGGTCGCAGCCGCCGTCGACCATCGCGTGGATACGCTCTTCGATCGACGGCTTGCCGTAGCGCATCGCGAAGTCGACCATCAGCGGCGTCTTCACCTGCTCGCCGAGGTAGCCGGCGAGCAGCCTGGCCTGGCGTTCGGTGTACACGCGCAGCGGCGAACCCTCGGGCGTCCAGATCATCGCGTACTTCGCGGCGGACTTCTTCGGCCGGGTGTTCAGGATGATCAGGTTGAGGATCGGCCACCAGATCAGCCTGGGGATCTCGATCACTCGCGGATCGGACAGGAACTGCTTGACGTAGGGCCTGAATGCACTCGCGGTCGGAGCCGCGGGGGTGCCGAGGTTGACCAGCAGCACGCCGATACGCGCCGGCGTGCCGTGCCGGTAGGAGACGGTGCTCAAGCGGCCTCCGCAGTCTGCAGGCGTACGCGTACACGCGCCGGCGGCGACGCGCGCAGGCCGGGGCCGGGGCGGCGCCCGTCAGCGGTGGCTGAGCGCACTGCCGATCAGCTTCGCGGTGATGTCGACGATCGGGATCACCCGTTCGTACGCCATCCGGGTGGGACCGATCACGCCCAGCGTGCCGACGACCTGGCCGTCGACTTCGTAGGGCGCGGTGACGATGCTGCATTCGTCCAGCGGCGAGATGCCGGACTCTCCGCCGATGAAGATCTGTACCCCATGTGCATGAAGGCTGCTGTCGAGCAGGTGCAGCAGCGCGGTCTTGCGCTCGAACACGTTGAACAGCTCGCGCAGCCGGCCCATGTCGGTGGAAAGGTCGGGTATGCCCAGCAGGTTGCGCTCTCCGGAGACCACCAGGTCTTCCTGGCCGGACATGGCCGCGCTGCCGACCTCGATGGCGGCGTTCATCAGTGCCGACACGTCCTGCTTCAGCTCGACCAGTTCGTCCTGCACTCGCAGCCGGATCTGGTCGAAACCCATCCCGGCGTAGTGCTGGTTGACGAAGTTCGATGCCTCGAGCAGCTCGGTCGGGCTGTAGTCGCGCGGGGTGGACAGGATGCGGTTGTGCACCTCGCCGTCGGGCGCGACGACGATCAGCAGCACACGCCGCTCGGACAGGCGCAGGAATTCAAGGTGGCGGAACGCCTGGTCGCGACGCCTCGGGGTCATCACGACCCCGGCGAACGCGGTGAGTTCCGACAGGATGTGCGAGGCCGAGGTGACCAGCCGCTGCCGGCTGTCGACCTCGAGCTGACCCTCGAGCTGGGTGATCTCGACCTGGTCGAGCGGCTTCACGCGCAGCAGGGTGTCGACGAAGAAACGGTAGCCGCGCGAGGTCGGCACCCGGCCGGCCGAGGTGTGCGGGCTGGTGATGAAGCCCATCTCTTCCAGGTCGGCCATCACGTTGCGGATGCTCGCCGGCGACAGCTCCAGGCCGGAATACCTGGACAGCGTGCGCGAGCCGACCGGTTCGCCATCGGCGATGTATCGCTCGATAAGCGTCTTCAGCAGCAGTTGTGCACGGTCGTTCAGCATGGCCTGATTCTACCCACCGGACGGCTGGGCAGGGTAACCCGCGGGTTGCCCGGGCTGCCGGGCCGTCGCCGCGAGGGACCGATAGGGCCCGCGGCGCCAGATCCCCGACCCTGCTTGCCGGCCGGATGCGTGTGTTCTAATCACTCCATGGACGAACCCTTCTCCCGATCCGTGCCCCGAGGGGCAGACCCTGCGACCGGCCAGCCGGCCGCCGCCGGGATGCCGGTGCGCGTGCTGCCCGGTGGCCGTGCCGCGCCCCGGAAGCCGTCGCGCACCTTCGGCACCGTGGCCCTGATCGGCAAGTACAAGAGTCCGCTGATCGCCGAGCCGCTGGCCGACCTTGCGCGCCATCTCGCCGCCCGTGGCGTTGAAGTGCTGATCGACCGCCTGACCGCCGCCCATGTCGGCGCCGACGCGGCGGGAGCGTTCTCGCTCGAGGAGATCGGCCGGCGCGCCGGCCTGGCCGTGGTGCTGGGCGGCGATGGCACGATGCTGAACATCGCGCGTACGCTCGCCCCGTTCGGGGTGCCGCTGGTCGGCGTGAACCAGGGCCGCCTCGGGTTCCTCACCGACCTTTCGGTCGACCGCATGGCGAGCACGCTCGATGCCATCCTCGACGGCCACTACGTGGCCGAGTCGCGGATGCTGCTCGAGGCCACTGTCGGGCCGGCCGCCGATGCTGCAGACGTCGATGCGGCGCCGGTCGACTCCCCGGCTACGGTGCTCGCGTTCAACGACGTGGTGATCAGCAAGGGCGAGCGGGGCGGCATGATCGAGTTCGATGTCTCGGTCGACGGCCAGTACGTGACCAGCCTGCGCGCCGACGGCCTGATCATCGCGTCGCCGACCGGGTCGACCGCCTATGCGCTGTCCTCCGGCGGCCCGATCGTTCATCCGTCGCTGTCGGTGATGAGCCTGGTGCCGATCTGCCCCCACACCCTGTCCAACCGGCCCATCATCGTGTCTGCCGGATCGTCGATCGAGTTGCGGATGCGCGCCGGCAGCGAGGCGGTTGTGCGCTTCGACAGCCATTCCGACGCGGCGATCTGCTGCACCGACCGGCTGCGCGTGCGCCGCTCCGACCATGACGTGATGCTGCTGCACCCGGACGACTACGACTATTTCCACATGCTGCGCGAGAAGCTCAAGTGGAGCGAAACGCTGTAGCGAAGGCGCCGCCCCGCGCCGAGGGCCGGGTCGCCGCGCTTCGGGCGCTCGCGATCCGCGATTTCGTGATCGTCGACCGGCTCGAGCTGGAGTTCGACGCGGGCTTCTCGGCACTGACCGGCGAGACCGGCGCTGGCAAGTCGATCCTGGTCGATGCCCTCGGGCTGCTGCTGGGTGGCCGCGCCGACGCCGCCGTGGTCCGGCCTGGGCGCGACCGGGCGGAACTGTCCGCCGAGTTCGATATCGCTGGCGCGCCGGGTGCGGCTGAATGGCTGGTCGCGCGTGAACTGTCCGACCCGGATGGCGGCGCCTGCCTGCTGCGCCGGGTGATCGACGCCGGTGGCCGGTCGCGCGCCTTCATCAACGGCCGGAGCGTCACCCTCGGGCAGTTGCGCGAGCTGGGCGAACTGCTGGTGGATATCCACGGGCAGCATTCCTACCAGTCGCTGGCACGTCCGGCCGAGCAGCGCTCGATCCTCGACGGCTATGGCGGGCATCCCGAACTGGCGCAGCAGGTGGCTGTCGCCTGGCAGGCCTGGCAGGTCGCGCGGCAGGCCCGCGAGGACGCCGAGCGTGGCCAGGCCGAGCTCGCCCGCCGCCGGGAGGAACTCGAGTGGCAGACCAGCCAGCTGGCCACGCTCGCCTTCGATGCCGGTGACTGGGAGGCGGTCAACCAGGAGCACGCGCGCCTGGGCAATGCGGCGGCGCTGATCGAATCGACCGAGCATGCGCTGGCTGCGCTGGGCGACGGTGAGGGCGGTGCGCTCGCGCAGGTGTCCTCGGTGCTGGCTCGATTGCGCGACAGCGCGAGCGTCGATCGCGAGGCGGAAGCGGCGCTCGAACTGGTGGCCGGAGCCGATGCGCAGCTGAAGGAGGCGGTGCGCGAGTTGCGCCACTATCGCGACCGGCTCGACATCGATCCCGCCCGCCTGCGCGAACTCGATGCGCGCATCCAGGCGGTGCAGGACGCCGCGCGCCGGTTCCGGGTGCCGCCGGCCGAACTCGGCAGTCTGCAGGTCCGGCTGGACGCCGAGCTGCGCCAGCTCGACCGGGCGGCCGATGCACGCGCGCTGGCTGCGGCCGAGGCGGCTGCGCGCACGGCCTACAAGGAGGCCGCCTCGCTGCTGACCCGGGCGCGCCGACGCGCAGCCACCCGGCTGGGGACCGCGGTCACCGAAGCGATGCAGGCGCTGGCGATGGCCGGCGGCCGGTTCGAGGCTGCGCTGGTGCCGGTAGCGGGCGCGGCCGGTGCCCGGGCCGCCACCGCTGCTGGCGAAGCCAGCGGTGGTAGCGCGCACGGCGACGAAGGCGTCGAGTTCCGGGTATCCGCGAACCCCGGCATGCCGCCGGCGCCGCTGGCCTCGGTGGCCTCGGGCGGCGAACTGTCTCGGATCAGCCTGGCACTGCGCAAGGTCACCAGCGCTGCCACCCGGGTACCGCTGCTGGTGTTCGACGAGGTCGACGCCGGCATCGGCGGTGGCGTCGCCGAGATCGTCGGCCGGCTGCTGCGCGCGCTGGGTCAGACCCGGCAGGTGATGTGCGTGACCCACCTGCCGCAGGTTGCGGCCTGCGCCGAGCGCCAGTACCAGGTCGCGAAGCGGGTGGCCGACGGCCAGACCGTGAGCCGGGTCGAGGCGCTGGACGACGCCGCCCGCGTGGACGAGATCGCCCGGATGCTCGGCGGCGTGCGCATCACCGCCACCACGCGCCAGCATGCGGATGAACTGCTGCGGCAGGCCCGCGAGGACGCCGCCGCGGGCTGACGTGCCGGGCGGGGTCTGCGGCGGTCGACACGACCTGCGGCAACCCGCGGCCGGTCAGGCTGGATGGGTCCGGTGCGGACACTCCTGCGTGCGGCACTCCGCATACAGGTACAGCGAGTGGTCCACGATCGCGAAGCCGCGCTCGGCCGCGACCTTCTCCTGCCGGCGCTCGATCTGCGCGTCAAAGAACTCCTCGACCCGGCCGCACTGCAGGCAGACCAGGTGGTCGTGGTGTCCCTCCTGCTTGAGCTCGAACACCGCGCGGCCGCCCTCGAAATGATGGCGCTCGAGCAGCCCGGCCTGCTCGAACTGGGTCAGCACGCGGTAGACCGTCGCCAGGCCGATGTCGAGGCCGTCGCGGGACAGTTGCCGGTAGACCTCTTCTGCCGTCATGTGCCGGACGGAGCTGGTCTCGAACAGGTTCAGGATGCGCAACCTGGGCGTGGTGACCTTCAGGCCGATCGTCTTCAGTTCCTGCGACTTGCCCATGGATGGAGTGTCCGTGCGGCCTGCATGCCGGGTTGGGTATGATATACGACCCCGTTTCTGCCGCCGGCGCGTCCCGCTTCGGCCAGCCCCGCGACATGTCGCCCAGACCCGTATCCGAAATTGCTCCGTCGAATGCCCGCGCGCGCCCTCCGGCTGCTGCGGCACGGCTGCTCGCGGCCTGCGTGGTCGCCGTGGCACTGGCCGGTTGCGGCACTCGTATGCCGCAGCCCTACACGCCGCCGCTGCAGCAGGGCAACGTGATCGAACAGGAGTCCCTGTCCAAGCTCAAGCCGGGCATGACGCGGTCCCAGGTCAGGTTCCTGCTCGGCACGCCGCTGGTGGTGGACGTGTTCCGCAACGACCGCTGGGATTACGTCTACTTCCTGCGCCGCCAGGGCCAGGCACCGCAGCAGCGCAGGATCACGGTCATCTTCGAGGGCGACCTGCTGGCCCGGATCGAGGGGGACGTGGTGGCCGGTGCCGGCACTGCACCGCCCGTACCGCCGCCCGCCAAGGCCGGCGTGCCCGGGGCGGCCCCGGCGAAGTCCGAACCTGCGAAGTCCGAAGCGCCGAAGTCCGAAGCGCCGGACGCGGGCGCCCCGCGCGC
>CANHBC010000127.1 GCA_947458835.1 Betaproteobacteria bacterium
AGCCGCGCGGACTGACGGGAGTCCTGCCCTAGCCGGGACGGTGCGCGGCAAGCGCGGTGGTGACGGCCTGCAGCCGCTCCTGCCGCACCGCCTCGGCGATCCGGTCGCGCGCCACGGTACGCGCGACCGCACCGGCATCCACCGCGCGAGCGGCCTCCAGCGCGGCCTCCATCAGCGGTCGCTGCGGATAGGGGCGCGACTCGAGGCCGAGTCGGCCACGCGCATCGTATTCGCAGGCCTGGAGCAGCAGCCGGAAACGCTCCGGCCGGCGCAGGCCATCGGTGGCTTCGACCACCTTGAGTACCGTGGCCGGGCGCAACTCGAGCGCGCGATGGATATCCGCATGGAAGCGTGACGCCAGCCGTGCAAGATCGTGGCATTCCGCCGGCACGCGCAGCCGCTGGCACAGCGCATCGACCAGCGGTACCCCGCGCTGTTCATGCGCGATGTGGCGCGGCCACTCGGACTGCGGCGTGGTCGCCTTGCCCAGGTCGTGCACCAGCAGCGCAAATCGCACCGGCAGCGGCGCGGCCTCGCGCGCGGCCAGGTCGATCGCCATCATCACGTGCACGCCTGCATCGACCTCCGGATGATGTGCCGGCGGCTGCGGCACCCCGAACAGGGCATCGACCTCGGGCAGCACCCGCGCCAGTGCACCGCATTCGCGCAGCACGGTGAACATGCGCGACGGCACACCCTCGCAGAGTCCCTTCGCGACCTCCTGCCAGACCCGCTCGGCCACCAGCGCATCGACTTCGCCGGCCTCGACCATGCGGCGCGCCAGCGCCAGGGTTTCAGGCGCGACGCCGAACTCGGCGAAGCGGGCTGCGAAGCGCGCCAGCCGCAGGATGCGTACAGGGTCCTCCGTGAACGCCTCGCTCACGTGGCGGAGCACGCGCGCCTCGATGTCTCGCACCCCGCCGTGGGGGTCGATCAGCGTGCCATCGCCATCGCGCGCGATCGCATTGATCGTCAGGTCACGCCGGGCGAGGTCTTCCTCAAGCGTCACCTCGGGCGAGGCCTGCACCACGAACCCGCGGTAGCCGGGTCCGCTCTTGCGCTCGGTGCGTGCGAGCGCATGTTCCTCGTGCGTGCGCGGATGCAGGAACACCGGAAAGTCGCGGCCGACCGCCCGGTAACCGAGGTCGAGCATCTGCTGCGGCGTCGCACCGACCACCACCCAGTCGCGGTCGACCACCGGACGCCCGAGCAGTTCGTCGCGCACCGATCCTCCGACCAGGAAGGTCTTCATCGGCCGTTCAGCGCTCGAAGGCTTCGATGCGTTCCGGCTCGGCCAGCGCGGCGGCGATCCAGGCCTGCATCGGCGGCAGATCCAGCACCGACTGCATGTACCCGGAGGTCGGCCCGGACACCGGTACCCGATAGCTGCGCAGCCGCAGCACCACCGGCGCGTACATCGCGTCGGCGATCGAGAAACGACCGAACAGGAACGGCCCCCCGTCGCCATGGCGACCACGCAGTTCCGCCCACAGCGCGAGCACCCGGTCGATGTCGGCCTGTGCATCGGCCGACCAGGCGTGGCGATCCCGGTCGAGCCGGATGTTCATCGGCAGTTCGCGGCGCAGCGCGGCGAAGCCGGAATGCATCTCGCATGCAGCCGAGCGCGCCGTGGCGCGCGCAGCGGCGTCCGCCGGCCACAGCCCGGCCGCCGGAAAGCGCTCGGCGAGGTACTCGCAGATCGCCAGCGAGTCCCAGACGACCCGGCCATCGTCGACCAGCACGGGCACCTTGCCCGCGCCCGAGTACGCGCGGATCCGTGCCTGAGTATCCGGCTGGTGCAGCAGGATGCGCACCGTGTCGAACGGCTCACCGGTCATTGCCAGGGCGAGCCAGGCGCGCAGCGACCAGGACGAATAATTGCGGTTGCCGATGACCAGCACCCGCCCGGATGGCCCGTCCGCCCGCTGCACGCCCATCGCGTGCGCCCTCAGCGCCCGGCGCGGTAGCGGAAGGCCATGTAGCGGCCGCGCGGCGTGGCATTGCCGAGGTACTGCCGCGCGATCGGCTCCAGCGCCGACGGCGCGCGCCCGAACACCGGTGGCCAGGGCGCGGACGACACGTTGTCCACCGTCATCGACAGATAGTTGTCATAGGTGATGAGCTTGACCGGCAGCAACCCGAACAGCAGCGCCTGCAGCCGAGACAGCCCGTCCGGCAACCCGATCACCGGGCGCTCATGGCCGGTGACGCGGCCGACCAGCCGCACCAGCTGTTCGAGCGTGAATACGTCCGGACCAACCAGGTCGTAGGACTGGCCGATCGTCTCCGGACGCTCGAGCGAGGCGATGAACGCATCGGCGACGTCCTCCACCCAGACCGGCTGGAACCGCGCGCCCGGCGAGCCCAGCGGCACGAACGGCGACAGGGCCAGCAGCCGTGCGAACAGGGTCAGGAAGCTGTCGCCATCGCCGAAGATCACCGACGGCCGGAACACGGTGGTCGCCAGCCCCGCGGCCTGCGCAGCCGCCACGCGCTGCTCGGCCTCGCCCTTGGTCCGCTGGTACTCGCTGGGGGCGTCAGTGCCCGCACCCAGCGCGCTCATGTGCAGGTAGCGACCGACGCCCTGCTGGCGGCAGGCCTCGATGCACTGCTCGGTGAGCACCACGTGGGCCCGGCGGAAGTCGCCCGTGCGTGACTCGTGCAGCAGGCCCACGAGGTTGACCACCGCATCGCACCCGTTGACCAGCCGCGCCAGTACCGCCGGGTCGTTCACGTCGGCACCGACCAGTTCCACGCCGGGCAGCACGATGAGGTCGGGCTTGGCCCGCTCGCGGTTGCGCGTCGGGATCACCACCTGCACGCCTCTCGCCGCGAGGCGCTCGGCGATGTGCCGACCGACGAATCCGCTGCCGCCGACCAGGCAGACCCTTTCCATTCTGCTCATCTCGTTTCCACTCCGGTTACAGGGCCGCCGCGGGCCGGCGGGTTGCGGCCCGTCCGGCATCGGTCCGGACCGGTCCGCCGCGCCGGCGTGCGACCGCTCAGTTTCGCCCAGGTATCGTGCCGATGCGCGCCCGCAGCGACGTCATCTGGTGCCCGAACTGCTGGGCGTAGTATGTCGCGTTCGACATCACCCGCTTGACGTAGTCGCGCGTCTCGCCGAACGGAATGCTCTCGGCGTAGATCGCCGCATCCAGGGGCTGCATCGTGCGCCACGCACGCGCACGGCCCGGGCCCGCATTGTATGCCGCCGCCGCGAGCACCGGATGGTCGTCGAGGTCATTGAGCACGGTGCGCAGGTAGGCGGTGCCCAGCCCGAGGTTGACCTGCAGTTCGTTGACCAGCGAGGGCCGGAAGTCGAGCATGCCGGTGCGCTTGGCCACCCAGGCCGCGGTGGCCGGCATCAGCTGCATCAGCCCGGAGGCGCCGGCGTGCGAGCGCACGTCCGGCAGGAATCGGCTCTCCTGGCGGATCAGGCCGAGCACGAACGCCTCGTCGAGCTGCTGGCTCTTCAGGTGCGGCTGCAGTTCATCACGGAACGGGGCAAGGAATCGCAGCGAGAAGTCGTGCTGCTCCCGGGTCCGCTCGGCGGTGGCGATCGCGCGGTCCCACAGGCGGTTGCGACGCGACCACTCGGCGGCCGACAGCAGTTGCTCGTCGGTCATGTTGCGGATGGCCCAGAACCACTCGCGATTACCCTCGAAGCGCAGGTTCAGCCGGTAGAACGCAAGCGCGCGATGCACCGCCGGATGCCGGCCAAAGGCCTCCATGTCATCGCGCGAGGGCTTGAACGGCGGCGCCGCCGGGGGACCTGCCACCGGCCCGAGCGCGTCGATCGCCAGCTGGCCATAGAAGCTGAACTCGCGCGACAGCGCGGCGAGGATCGGCACCGCCTCGTCGCCGCGCTTGAGCTCGCGCAGCGCCCGGGCGCGCCAGTAGCGCCAGGCCGCCTCCTGCTGCTCGCGCGGGGTCATCTGAGAGAGGGTCGCGAGCACCTCGGGCCAGGCCTCGGCGCGCAGCGCGGCACGTACCCGCCAGCCCAGCATCTCGTCGTTGAGCTGCACGTTGCCGGCCCTGCGGAACCAGCGCAGCGCCTCCGGGTCCAGCCGCCGGGCAGCCAGCCAGGCGATGGCGCCCCAGGTGTAGCCGCGCTCGGCCTCGCTGAACTGCTCGTCGATGCGGCCCCAGGCCTCCGCCGCGTTCTGCGGCGAAGTGCGCGCCAGCCGGTGTGCGGCGAACATCACCACCTCGCGCTGCGCCCGGGTACGCAGTTCGTTCCTTCGATCAAGCACTGCCTGGGGATTGTTCAGTGCGAAGTCGATCGCCTTGGCGTCGGGCTGCTGCCCCGCCGGCAGGAACGCGGCCGCCCGGCGCGCGGTGCCGGCCTGTCCGGCCTCCAGCGCGAGGCGGATGCGAGCCCAGACATCGTCGACGCGCAGCGAGCCTGCGGCGACCAGGTCCTGGAACAGTGGCGTGCAGCTCTCGGGCAGGTCGCGGCTGGTGAACCAGAACGGCCGCGCCTCGGCCAGGGCAGCCGAATCCCCGGCGATGCGCCGTGCAGTCAGCGCATGGCACTCGACTTCGGTGTCGCTGTTCACCAGCCGCGGATGTTCGGCCGTGAACAGGTCCCACTGACCGCGGCGGCCGAGCAGCTTCAGCCAGTCGGAGCGGAGCTGGTCGCCGGCCCGGGTGTCGGCCAGACGCGCCAGCGCGGCCTGCACCTCGATGGCATCCGCACTGTCGAGCCGCAGCCGGAGCTGCCAGTACTGCACCCAGGGCTCCAGCGGATGGCCGCGCAGGCGCGCCGCCGCCTGGTCGAGCCGCGCGGCCTGGCCCAGGCGGAACGCCTCGCGTGCCGCGCGCACTTCCTCGTCCTGCTGCAACACCTGGGCGGACACCTGGGGCTGCGCGGCAGCCACCGGCACGGTGCACAGCGTCAGCGCCGCGACGGCAGCCAGCCCCAGCCAGGCGGGGGATGCGCCGCGTGGCCGGGTGGCGATGGAAGGGCTGGCGGGGATCAGGCTCGACACGGGACGATTGTACCTGCGGCCCCCGCCCTCAACGGCCGAGGAACGTCCGGTACGCCGGGTTTGCGGTCTCGTCCTGGTACCGGTAGCCCAGTTCGGCCAGGAAGCGGCGAAAGCGCGCGGCATCCTTCGCGGGGACCTGCATGCCGACCAGCACCCGTCCGTAGTCGGCGCCGTGGTTGCGGTAGTGGAACAGGCTGATGTTCCAGCCCCCGCTCATCGCCTCCAGGAAGCGCATCAGCGCCCCCGGACGCTCCGGAAACTCGAACCGGTAGACGATCTCGTCGTCCACCAGCGGCGCGCGGCCGCCGACCAGATGCCGCACGTGCAGCTTGGCCATCTCGTTGTCGGTCAGGTCCTGGGCCGCGAGGCCGGCCCGCTTGAGCGCCCGCACCAGGTCGGCGGTCTCGCGCCGGCTCTTCACCTCGATGCCGACGAACACCTGCGCCCGGCCGGGATCGGCGTAGCGATAGTTGAACTCGGTGACGTTGCGCGAACCGAGCAGCGAGCAGAACGCCTTGAAGCTGCCGGGCCGCTCCGGGATGGTGACGGCGAGGATGGCCTCGCGCGACTCGCCGATCTCGGCCCGCTCGGCGACGAAGCGCAGCCGGTCGAAGTTCATGTTCGCGCCGCAGGCGATCGCCGCCAGCGTCCTGCCGCGCACCTTCTCGCGCTCGACCCAGGACTTCAGGCCCGCGATCGCCAGCGCCCCGGCGGGTTCCAGGATCGACCGCGTGTCCTCGAACACGTCCTTGATCGCCGCGCAGATCTGGTCGGTATCCACCCGCACGATCTCGTCGACCAGCCCCTGGCAGAGCCGGAAGGTTTCCTCGCCGACCTGCTTGACCGCGACGCCGTCGGCGAACAGGCCGACCTGTTCGAGCCGCACCCTGCGGCCGGCCTGCAGCGACTGGTACATCGCGTCGGAATCCAGAGGCTCGACGCCGATCAGCCGGATCTCCGGCCGGAGCCGCTTCACGTAGGCGCCGATGCCGGAGATCAGCCCGCCGCCACCGATCGCGACGAAGATCGCGTCGATCGGGCCCGGGTGCTGGCGCAGGATCTCCATGCCGATCGTGCCCTGCCCGGCGATCACGTCAGGATCGTCATAGGGGTGGACGAAAGTCAGCCGGTGGCGCTTCATCAGCACCAGCGCATGCGCATACGCCTCGTCGTAGGTGTCCCCGGCCAGCACCACCTCGGCGCCGCGGCCAGCCACCGCCTGCACCTTGATCTGCGGCGTGGTCACCGGCATCACGATCATCGCCCGGCAGCCGAGCTTCTGCGCCGACAGGGCCACGCCCTGCGCGTGGTTGCCGGCCGAGGCGGCGATCACGCCGCGCCGGAGTGCCGCGGCCGGCAGGTTGACCATCTTGTTGTACGCGCCGCGCAGCTTGAACGAGAACACCGGCTGCATGTCCTCCCGCTTGAGCAGCACCGAGTTGCCGACCCGGGCGGACAGCGACGGGGCAAGGTCCAGCGGCGTCTCGATCGCGACGTCGTAGACGCGGGCCTTGAGGATGCGTTCCAGGTATTCCGTGGGCATGGCTTCCAGCGCTGGGAGGGTGGCGGGCATGCACCGGGGCCCCTCCGGGGCGCCGGCCGCACGCGCCCGGGACCGGGCAACCCGGCGGCTCGAGGCCGTTCCGGGTGCATCCGGTGCGTGATCCTGCAATAATCATCTCATGGCCACGCAGGACGAACTCAAGCGCAATGCGGCGCACGCCGCGCTGTCGTACGTACCCGAGGGCGCGGTGATCGGCGTCGGCACCGGCTCGACCGTCGATTTCTTCATCGCCGCGCTTGCCTCGATCAGGGACCGGGTCGAGGCCGCGGTGTCCAGCTCCGAGGGCAGCACCGCGAAGCTCCGGGCCGCCGGCATCCGCGTGGTCGACCTGAACAGCGTCGACGAACTCGCGGTCTATGTCGACGGCGCCGACGAGATCGACGCCCGGCTGCGCATGATCAAGGGCGGCGGCGGCGCACTGACGCGCGAGAAGATCGTCGCCGCGGTCGCGCGCCAGTTCGTCTGCATCGTCGACGAGAAGAAGCTGGTCGACACGCTCGGCCGCTTCCCGCTGCCGATCGAAGTGCTGCCGCTGGCGCGCAGCCACGTCGGCCGGCAGGTCGCCCGGATGGGCGGACAGCCGGCGCTGCGCGGCGGGTTCACGACCGACAACGGCAACCTGATCCTCGACGTGCCGGGGCTGCCCATGGCCGACCCCGAGGCCCTCGAATCCGAACTCAACCAGATCGCCGGGGTGGTCTGCAACGGGCTGTTCGCCCGCCGGCCGGCCGATGTCGCACTGGTCGCCTCCGCCGCAGGCGTACGCACCCTGGTCCGCTGAGCATGTCCCTCGACACGGACGCGGCCGCCATGTTCGTGTCACATTGCCGGGATACGCTTTACGGTCAACCGATATCCGACAGCGGGGTAGCGCCATGAACCAGCACATCGCGAAGCAGTTCGACGCCGAACTCGAGGCCGTGCGCGCGCGCGTGCTGCAGATGGGTGGCATCGTCGAGCAGCAGATCACCAGCGCGATCGAAGTCCTGTCCACGGGCAACATCGAGCAGTGCGACCAGATCATCGAGGCCGACCACCGGGTGAACGCCCTGGAGATCGAGATCGACGAGCAGTGCAGCCACATCATCGCCCGCCGGCAGCCGACGGCCATCGACCTGCGCATGATCCTGACGGTGATCAAGACCATCACCGACCTCGAGCGCATCGGCGATGAGGCATCGAAGATCGCGCGCATGGCGAAGAACCTGCACGAGCGCGACGCGCTGCAGATCCCGCGCTACCGGGACATCAAGCACGTGTCGGAGATCGCGGTCGACATGCTGCGCCAGTCGCTCGACGCGTTCGCACGGCTGGACATCGCCGTCCCGGCCAAGGTGGTTCGGCTGGACGAGCAGGTCGACGACGAATTCAAGACCATCGTGCGCAAGCTCATCACCTTCATGATGGAAGACCCGCGCACGATCTCCTCCTCGCTCGAGATCCTCTGGGTGGCCAAGGCGATCGAGCGCATCGGCGACCACGCC
Organism: Betaproteobacteria bacterium; assembly: GCA_947458835.1. Taxonomy (GTDB): domain Bacteria; phylum Pseudomonadota; class Gammaproteobacteria; order Burkholderiales; family CAIKXV01; genus CAIKXV01. The sequence continues at coordinate 8,040 of CANHBC010000127.1, forward strand.
AAGAACATGTCCGAGTACGTCGTCTACCTGATCAAGGGCAAGGACGTCCGGCACGTGAGCGCAGAGCAGCTCGAACGCGAAGTGGAGCAATGATCACCCTCCTCCGCCTGCAGCGGCCGGCCGGAGGGACCGGGAGGCGATGACCGGGCTGTCCACCCTCGCGGCGGTCGACCTGGGCTCCAACAGCTTCCACCTGCAGGTCGCGCGGGTCGTGGGCGAGCAGGTCTACCCACTCGATTCGCTGCGCGAACCGGTACGCATTGGCGCAGGCCTGGGGCCGGACAAGCGGCTGGACGAGGCAGCGCAGCAGCGCGGGCTCAGCGCGCTGCGCCAGTTCGGCGAGCGCCTGCGTGGCATGCCACGCGAGGCGGTGCGGGCGGTAGGCACCAACACGCTGCGCGTAGCCAGGAACGCGGGGGACTTCCTCGCCCGGGCCGAGGCTGCGCTGGGCTTCCCGATCGAGGTCGTGGCCGGGCGCGAAGAGGCGCGGCTGATCTATCTGGGCGTGGCGCACGGACTGCCCCCCTCACCGGCGCCGCGACTGGTGGTGGACATCGGCGGCGGGTCGACCGAATGCATCATCGGCGCGGGGCTGGAGCCTCGTCGGCTCGAGAGCCTGTACATGGGCTGCGTCAGCTTCTCGATGCGGCATTTCGCCGACGGCCGCCTGAGCAAGTCGAACTTCCGCGCCGCGGAGACTGCGGCCGGCACCGAACTCGAAGCGATACGCAAGGCGTTCCGCCACGGCGAATGGGAGCATGCGATCGGCTCCTCCGGCACTGCCCGCGCGCTCGGCGAGCTGCTGGAGTTCAACGGCTACACCGACAACGGCATCACGCTCGAGGGATTGCAGCGGCTGAAGGCACAGATGATCCGCATCGGCGCGCTCGACCGGCTGGACGCGCTCGCGCTGGCCGGGCTGCGTGCCGACCGGGTACCGGTGCTGCCTGGAGGCCTGTCGATCATGCTGGCGGTTTTCGAGGCACTCGAGGTGCCCCACATGGCGCTGGCCACCGGTGCGATGCGCCAGGGCATCCTGTACGACATGCTCGGCCGATTCCACCACCATGACATGCGCGACCTCACCGTCGAGCAGTTCATGCAGCGCTACCACGTCGACCGGGCACAGGCACGGCGGGTCGGCACCCTCGCCCATGCACTGCTGCAGCAGCTGCTCGCTGGCGGCCCGTATGACGCCAGTAGTGCCGGACAGCTCCTCGACTGGGCGGCACGCCTGCACGAGATCGGCATCACCGTCGCGCACTCCGGCTACCACAAGCACACCGCCTACATCATCCGCAACGCCGACATGCCGGGCTTCTCGCGCAGCGACCAGGCTCGGCTGGCCACGCTCGCGCTCGCCCACCGCGGCTCGCTGGACAAGATGCAGGGCCTGCTGGTGTCGCCTGCGGACGTCGCGGCGACGATGGCGCTGCGCCTGGCGGCGACGTTCCACCGGTCGCGCACCGCGATCACGCTGCCAGCAATCGAGGCACGGATGCAGCGGGGCGAGTACCGCCTCAAGCTGGAGCCCAACTGGCTCGCCTCCAACCCACTGACCGCCGCGCTGCTGCGCGAGGAGATCGCGCAGTGGCGCAAGGTCGGCATCACGCTCGAGGTGCGCCCGATGCAGGAACTCCTGGAAGTCGCCTGACCGGGCCCCGACCGGCTACTTGTCGTGCTCGCCGTCGATCAGGATGAAGGCGACCGCGCAGTCGTTGTCCGAGCGGTTGCTCCAGGCGTGGTTGGTGCCGCGCTGGATGATCACGTCACCCTGCCGGCAGAGCACCTCGGAGTCGTCCATCACCAGCCAGATCTCGCCCTCGAGCACGATGCCGTAGTCGACGGTCTTCGTCTTGTGCATCAGCGGATGGCGCACGTTCGCGGAGTGCTGCGAGGCCTCGGCGGACCCGACCGCGCCGAACGCGGCACGCGCCTTGTCGCCGGTGAGGTTGTGGATGAAGGTCTTCTCGGGCGGGAAGCGCACCACGCGGAACACGTTGCCGCCGGCCGGCGGCTGCAGCGTCTTCACCGCGGCGGTCGCGTCCGGGGCATCGATCGCCATCGGCGATCGGTCGCTCACCCAGAGCTCGGTCATGGTGAGGCCACCGCGCAGTTCGACGGTGCGCACGCTCGGTGCGTCACGGTCCTCGACGATGACGGCGACGCCATCGGCGTCGTGGCCGGTGACGATGCGGCGGATGGGCTTGTGCACGGCGGGGCTCCTCGGCAGGTCATGGGAAGAGCGCGAGGGTAGCGCGAGTCGGACCCGCGCGGGCGGGCGCGCCCGGACAAGGGCATGGGCGGGGGGCCCGGACGGCGGCCGCGCATAGACTCGCGTCCCCCAGACTCGATCCCTCCGGCCCGTGGCCCCTTCCACAGTCTGGTTCAAGCGCGACCTGCGCATCGACGACCACCGGCCACTCGCGCTGGCGGCCGCGCGCGGCCCGGTGATCGCCCTGTACGTCTACGAGCCCTCGCTGCTGCATTCGCCCGAGTTCGACCCGGCGCAGCTGCGCTTCATCGACGACTGCCTGGCGGCGCTGGACGACGCCCTGCGCAGGCGCGGGATCGCGCTGACGCTGCGCACCGGCGAGGCCCCGGCGGTACTCGAGGCGCTGCGCAGGGAGACCGGCTTCGATGCCCTGTGGAGCCACGAGGAGACCGGCAACCGGCTGACCTACGATCGCGACCTCGCGGTCGGCCGCTGGTGCCGCTGCAACGGCGTCGCATGGACCGAACTGCCGCAGAACGGCGTGGTGCGCCGCCTGAAGGATCGGGACGGCTGGGCCCGGCGCTGGGCGCAGCGGATGGCCGAACCGATCACCGAGGTACCGGCACAGCTCACCGGGCCCGCGGGCCTCGACCACGGCCGCCGCGCCGATCCGGCCGACCTCGGGCTCGGTCCATCCACCCGACCGGACGCCCAGCGCGGCGGCGAACCAGCGGCACAGGCCACCCTCGCCGATTTCCTCGCGGTGCGGGGCGTCGACTACCGGCGCGGCATGTCCAGCCCGGTGCACGCATTCGAGCGATGCTCCCGGCTGTCGCCGCACCTCGCCTGGGGTTCGATCTCGCTGCGCCGAGTGGCCCAGGCCAGCGCGGCGCGCTCGGAGGCGGTCCGGGCCCTGCGTGCGGCCGGCGAGCCGGTCGACCCGCGCTGGGCCGGTTCACTGCATTCCTTCCAGGGCCGGCTGCGCTGGCACTGCCACTTCATGCAGAAGCTGGAGGACGAGCCACGGATCGAGTTCCGGAACTTCGCGCGCGCCTGCGACGGCCTGCGCGATGAGGGGCCGATCCTTCCGGACAGCGAGGCCGCCGTGCGGCTGCTCGCCTGGCAGCGGGGCGAGACCGGCTATCCGATGGTCGATGCCTGCATGCAGGCGCTGGCGCGCTGCGGCTGGGTCAACTTCCGGATGCGCGCGATGCTGGTGTCGTTCGCCTCCTACCACCTGTGGCTGCACTGGCGGCACAGCGCGCCATTCCTGGCGCGGGCCTTCCTCGACTTCGAGCCGGGCATTCACTACAGCCAGTTCCAGATGCAGTCGGGCACCACGGGCATCAACACGATCCGCATCTACTCCCCGGCCAAGCAGGTGCTCGACCACGACCCGCAGGGCGTGTTCATCCGCGCCGCACTGCCCGCGCTCGCGCGCGTGCCGGAGCGCTGGCTGGCCGAACCGCACACCATGCCGGCATCGGTACAGCGCGAGTCCGGCTGCGTGATCGGCCGCGACTACCCGACGCCGGTGGTCGACCATGCCACCGCCTGGCGCGAGGCGCGCGAACGGTTCGCTGCCGTGCGGCGCCGACCCGAGGCCCGCGGCGAGGCCGATGCGATCCAGCAGCGGCACGGCAGCCGCCGCAGCGGGTTGCCGCCGACCACACACGGCCGCCGCCC
>CANHBC010000128.1 GCA_947458835.1 Betaproteobacteria bacterium
CCCTCCTCGGTCTCGGGCGGGAAGCGGGTCGAGCGGTTGGTGGTGTCGACCCACTTCGCCGCGCCCATCTCGCGCATCGCGTCGGTGCGCGAGCCGCGGCCCAGCGCATAACTCTGCTTCATCTTGTCGCTGATGAATACCGGGGTCGCGCAGATGGTTAGGGTGCGCAGCAGGTCGGGATGCTGGGCGGCGAGGCCGAGGCCGAGGATGCCGCCGAGCGACTCGCCGCAGAAGTGGACGCGGTCGGTGTTGAATTCACTGACGAGATGCGTGGTGAGGTCCGCGAGGTCGTCGATCAGGATCTGCGGATCCATCTGCGTCTTCGGGTCGAAGTTCGTCCCTGACTTGCCCAGGCCGCGCATGTCCGGCCGCACCACCTTGTAGAAGCGCGACAGGTAGGGGACGCTGCGATACCAGAAATCGGCCGAGCGGCCGTTGCCATGCTGCAGGATCAGCAGCGGGGCGTTGCGCCAGGGGTCGGTGAAGTCGTCGACGTGGTAGTGCAGGTCGGGCTGGCCGGGGCGCTGGAAGAGGGGCATCGGTCGGTGTCGTGTGGGGCTTAGGGAGGCTTAGGGTGGCGTGCGGTGGGCCGTCAAGTCAGAGCGTCTCGGGGGCGAGCTTCGCGCGCTTGATCACCTTCGCCCACTTCTCGCTGTCGGCGCGCAGGAACTTCGCGAATGCGGCCGGGCTGTTGGTCACTGGCACGGCGCCGTCGCCGGCGAGGCGTTCGGCCACCGCGGGGCGGCGCATCGCCTTGGCGACGGCCTCCTGCAGCGCGGTCGCGGCCGCGGGCGAGGTGCCGCGAGGGGCGAACAGCCCGTACCAGCCGTTCACTTCGAAGCCGGGCAGCGCCGATTCAGCGAGCGTCGGCAGTTCGGGCATCGCGGCCGAGCGCTTCAGGCTGGTCACCGCCAGCGGGCGCAGGCGCCCGGCGCGGATCAGCGAGGCCGAGGCGAGAAAGTTGTTGAGCATCGCCTGCACCTGTCCGCCGAGCAGGTCGGCGGTGGCAGGCGAGGCGCCCTTGTAGGGGACGTGGATCAGGTCGATGTCGGCCATCGCGGCGAGCAACTCCATACCGAGGTGCGGGCCGCTGCCGTTGCCGGACGAGGCGTAGGTGACCTCTCCCTTGCGCTTGCGGGCGAGCGCGATGAACTCCTTCGCGCTCTTCACCGGCAGCGCCGGGTGCACCACCAGCACGAACGGGTACTCCGCGACCAGGGTCACCGGCACGAGGTCGTTGTCGTTGTCGTACGGCAGCTTCGTATACAGCAGCGGGTTGATCGTGTGGCTGGCAATGGTCAGCAGGAAGGTGCTGCCGTCGGGCTTGGAGCGCGCGACCGCGTCGCTGCCGATGATGCCGTTGGCGCCAGGGCGGTTGTCGATGATCACCGGCTGGCCGAGGGTGTCGGCGAGTTCGGGGGCTATCGTGCGGGCGAGTGCGTCGGTGCCGCCACCGGCGGGATACGGGACGATCAGGCGGATGGCTTTACCGGTGGCCTGCTGGGCATGAGCGCTTCGGGTGAGCGGGGACGTCAGGGCGGCTGCGAGCGTGGTGGCCAGCGAGGCGCCGGCGGTGGCGACGAGTTGGCGGCGACGCGGGCGTGCGGTGCTCGATGGCTGATGCAGCGGCGCGACCGGACGGTCTTGTGTGTCCATGGTGTTCCTCCTCGATCGTCGATCCTATCCTGTCTCTGGAGTCGGCTGCCGCGTGCGGGCATCCTCGACAGGTGACACGCTGGACGGTAGAGCGTCACTGGATCGCCGCCCGGCCCTGCCGAGCGGATCGCGTCCGACGCGGCCGGGTCTGGACCGGGCGAATCCGTGTCTGACCCGGTTACTGAATCCGTGTCTGACCCGGGTTATCGGTTCTGGTTATCGGCGCGGCGCCGGGCGGGTCGACCGCGCAGGTTAGAATCAGGTTTTTCCCGGGAGGCAGGTCTTGCTCGAAGTGTCCGCCCTCGCCGCGGCCCGCGGCGATCGGGTGCTGTTCGCCGGCCTGGACTTCTCGGTCCCGGCGGGCGGGCTGTTGCAGGTGACCGGCCGCAACGGCACCGGCAAGACGACGCTGCTGCGCGTGCTGGCCCGGCTGGTGCGCCCGGACGCGGGCGAGGTCCGCTGGAACAACACTTCCGTAGCCGACCTGGGGGACGAGTTCTTCGCAGAGCTCTGCTACCTCGGCCATGCGCCGGCAATCAAGGACGACCTGACCGCGCGCGAGAACCTCGCGTTCTCGGCAGGCATCGCCGGCGTGGCGGCCGATGCGGCGGCGATCGATGCGGCGCTGGCCGAGGTCGGGCTCACCGGCCGCGAGATGCTGCCCGGACGGGTGCTGTCCCAGGGCCAGCGTCGGCGGGTTGCGCTGGCCCAGCTCTACCTCGGCCAGCGCCGGCTCTGGCTGCTCGACGAGCCGCTAGCAGCACTCGACAGCGAGGCTTCAGCCGCCTTCGTCGAGCGGCTGGGCGCGCACCTGCATGCCGGTGGCGTGGCGGTCGTGTCCACCCACCACGAGATCGTCCCGCCGCCCCCGGCCACCCGACACGCCCTGCGCCTCGGCGCCGGACAAGCTCCCGCAAAACCCGGGTCAGACACGGATTTCCCAGGCGGCCGAGCCGCTGGCAGCCAGAGGAACGGGTAAACCGTGTCTGACCCGGGTTTTCAGTCGGAGCAGGCAGCGCGCGGGAAATCCGTGTCTGACCCGGGTTTGGGGAGGGGATCCGGGTCGGAGGGGGGGGCTAGGGAGCCGATCTGGCGGACGCCGATGGCGGTGCTGCGTCGTGACCTGCTGCTGACGCTGCGCCGTCCGGCGGAGTTGATGACGACGCTGTTCTTCTTCGTGATCGTGGTCAGTCTGTTTCCGCTCGGCATCGGACCGCAGCCGGAACTGCTGCGCGAGATCGCGCCTGGCGTGCTCTGGGTGGCAGCGCTGCTCGCCTCGCTGCTGGCGCTGCCGCGGCTGTTCGCGGCCGACCATGCGGACGGCACGCTCGAGCAACTCGCGCTCGCACCGCAGCCGCTGTCGCTGAGCGTGTTCGCGAAGCTGGTCGCCCACTGGCTGACCACCGGGCTGCCGCTGACCCTGCTCGCGCCGCTGATCGCGCTGCAGTTCGACCTGCCGGCCTCGGCGACCGGCGTTCTGGTCGTATCGCTGGCGCTCGGGACGCCGATCTTCGGCGCGATCGGCGCGGTCGGCGCAGCCCTCACGCTCGGCCTGCGGGGCGGAGGCGTTCTCACTGCGGTTCTCGTGCTGCCGCTGTATATTCCGGCTCTCATCTTCGGTGCCGGTGCCGTCGAGGCGACACTGGGCGGGCTGGAAGCGTCTGGCCACCTTTCGCTGCTCGCCGCACTGACGGTGTTCACCCTTGCCTTCGCACCCTGGGCTGCGGCCGCAGCCGTGCGGATTTCGCTGGACTGACTGAGCCCGTATCCCTCCTCCGATGGCCATCCACTGGTTCAAGTACGCCTCGCCGGCCAGCTTCTACGGGCTCGCCGGACGGCTGGCGCCGTGGTTCGCTGCGGCGGCGGCGGTCGCCACGCTCGTCGGCCTGTACATCGGACTGGTGCTCGCGCCCACCGACTTCCAGCAGGGCGACTCGTACCGGATCATCTACATCCACGTACCGGCCGCCTGGATCGGCATGTTCACCTACCTGGTGATGGCTGGCTGGGCAGCGGCGGGCGTCGTGTTCAACACCCGGCTGTCGGGCATGATGGTGCAAGCGCTGGCCCCCACCGGCGCGATGTTCACCTTCGTCGCGCTGTGGACGGGCGCGTTCTGGGGCCGCCCGACCTGGGGGGCCTACTGGGTCTGGGATGCACGGCTTACGTCCACGCTGATCCTGTTCTTCCTCTACATCGGCTACATCGCGTTGCGCGCGTCGATCGACGATCCACGCCGTGCCGACCGCGCCGGCGCGGTGCTCACGCTGGTGGGCGTGGTGAACATCCCGATCATCTATTTCTCGGTGAAGTGGTGGAACACCCTGCATCAGGGTGCATCGGTGAAGCCGGGCAGTTCGTCGATGGCCACGGTGATGCTCGCCGGCATGCTGGTGATGGCGTTCGCGGCCTGGATGTACACGATCGCCGTATCGTTGGTGCGGGTGCGCGCGATCATCGTCGAACGCGAGCAGCACAGTGCCTGGGTGGGCGAGCTGCTCGATGCGCGGGCGCCGGACGACGCGCCCGGAACCTCCGGCGGCGTGGCTGGGTCCAAGGGAGAGAAGGCGCGATGAACTGGTCGAGCTTTTCGGACTTCCTGGCGATGGGCGGCTATGCGTTCTTCGTCTGGATGTCGTACGGCGTGACGGCTCTTCTGGTCGTGGCCGAGGTGGCTTGGGTAGTGCGGCAGCGCCGGCAATCGCTGGCGCGCGCACGGATCCAGCGCAATATCCGGGAGTGGAGCAGTCCATGAAGCCGCGGCAGAAACGGCTGGCAATCATCGGGGGCGGACTGGCCGCGCTCGGCCTGGTCGCCACGCTCGTGTTGAATGCATTCGAGGACAACCTGCTGTTCTTCTTCAGCCCGACGCAGGTGTTCGCAAAAGAGGCGCCGCTCGACCGGCCGTTCCGCATCGGCGGGCTGGTCGAGGCGGGCAGCGTGAAGCGCGAGGCCGACGGCGTGACGGTGGCATTCAAGGTGACCGACACCGCCCAGGTGGTGCCGGTGCTGTACAAGGGCATCCTTCCCGACCTGTTCCAGGAAGGCAAGGGCGTGGTCGCCCGCGGCCGACTGGGCCCGGACGGCGTGTTCCGCGCCGACCAGGTGCTTGCCCGCCATGACGAGAACTACATGCCGCCCGAGGCCGCGCACGCGCTCGAGCAGGCGAAGAAGTCACAGGGCTCGCTGGTCGCGCCCGCTGGAGGCTACTCGAAGTGATCCCGGAACTCGGCCATTTCTGCCTGATCCTCGCGCTGGTGCTCTCCTGCATCCAGGCGGTGTTTCCGCTGGTGGGCGCGCAACGCGGCATCGACGCCTGGATGGCGATGGCCCGTCCGGTCGCGCAGGGTCAGGGCGTGTTCGTCACGCTCGCCTTCGGGGCGCTCGCGTACAGCTTCATGGCACAGGATTTCTCCGTGCTCAACGTCGCGCAGAACTCGCACTCGCAGCTGCCGATGACCTACCGCTTCACCGCGACCTGGGGCTCGCACGAGGGCTCGCTGCTGCTCTGGGCGTTCATGCTGTCGGGCTGGACGGTGGCGGTCTCCGTGTTCAGCCGCCAGTTGCCAGCGCCGCTGGTCGCGCGCGTGCTGTCGGTAATGGGCATGATCAGCATCGGCTTCCTGTCTTTCATGCTGTTCACGTCCAACCCGTTCGAGCGCCTGCTGCCGGCCGCGCCCGACGGCCGCGACCTCAACCCGCTGCTGCAGGACATCGGCATGGTGATGCATCCGCCGCTGCTCTACATGGGCTACGTCGGGTTCTCGGTCGCCTTCGCTTTCGCGATCGCCGCGCTGATCTCCGGCGAGCTCGACTCCACCTGGGCGCGCTGGTCGCGCCCCTGGACCACGGTGGCCTGGCTGTTCCTCACGCTGGGCATCGCGCTGGGTTCGGCCTGGGCGTACTACGAGCTCGGCTGGGGCGGCTGGTGGTTCTGGGACCCGGTCGAGAACGCGTCGTTCATGCCGTGGCTGATCGGCACCGCGCTGATCCACTCGCTGGCGGTCACCGAGAAGCGCGGCGCATTCAAGAGCTGGACGGTGCTGCTCGCGATCAGCGCGTTCTCGCTGTCGCTGCTGGGCACCTTCCTGGTGCGCTCCGGCGTGCTCACCTCGGTGCATTCGTTCGCGTCCGACCCGGAGCGCGGGCTGTACATCCTGGCCTTCCTGGTGATCTCGATCGGCGGCTCGCTCGCGCTGTACGCCTGGCGCGCGCCGAAGGTCGGCCTCGGCGGCTCGTTCGACCTGGTGTCGCGCGAGTCGGCGCTGCTCGGCAACAACGTACTGCTGGCGGTGGCGGCGGCCTCGATCCTGCTGGGCACCCTGTATCCGCTGATCATCGACTCGCTCGGGCTGGGCAAGCTGTCGGTCGGGCCGCCCTATTTCGACGCGGTCTACCTGCCGCTGATGTCGCCCCTGATGTTCCTGATGGGTATCGGCCCGATCGCCCGGTGGAAAAAGGCGACGCTGCCTGAGCTCGCTGTGCGGCTGCGCTGGGCGTTCGCGGTGAGCGTGGTCGCGGCGATCGTCGTGCCGCTGGCGATGTCGGCGCAGACCGGCATCGGCACGTTCAGCCCGCTGGCCTCGTTCGGCATCCTGTGCGCTGCGTGGATCGCCTCGACCGCGATCGCCTCGCTGGTGCAGCGGGTACGCCAGGGCGAAGGCACGCTGATGGCGCGGCTGTCGCGGCCGACCGCCAGCTTCTACGGCATGCTGCTTGCGCATTTCGGCGTCGCGGTGTTCGTGGTCGGCGTGACCATGGTGCGCGGCTACGAGAGCGAGCAGGACGTGCGCATGCGGGTGGGCGAGGTCGTGCAGTCGGGTGGCTATACCTTCCGCTTCGACGGCGTACGCGAGGCACCGGGCCCGAACTTCCGCGCGATGGAAGGCAAGATCACCGTGCTGAAGGACGGCGAGTTCGTCGAGGTCCTGGCACCGCAGAAGCGCGTCTACAACGCCTCCGGCATGGTGATGACCGAAGCCGCGATCGACTCCGGCTTCACCCGCGACCTGTACGTCTCGCTCGGCGAGCCGGTCGACAACGGCGAGTCGTGGATCGTGCGCGTGTACCACAAGCCCTACATCGACTGGATCTGGGCCGGCTGCTTCCTGATGGCGCTGGGCGGCCTGCTCGCCGTGTGCGACCGCCGCTACCGCGTCAAGGTCCGCACCCGCGCGACGAAACCCGGGTCGAAACCCGGGTCAGACACGGATTCCCAGCCCGGCCGCGGTGCTGCCCTGAAACCCGGGTCAGACACGTATTTCCCGGGCAGTGCGGGATCCGCGCCCCAGCCGACGGCTCCACTCGCCCGCACGGCGCTGGACACGAAATCCGTGTCTGACCCGGGTTTGGGGGGGCTGCGATGAGCCGGGCGTGGCTGCCGCTGGCGGGGTTCGTGGTGCTGGCCGGCTTCCTCGGCATCGGCCTGACACTGAACCCGCGCGAGGTGCCTTCGCCGCTGATCGGCAAGCCAGCACCGGCGTTCACGCTGCCGACGCTGGCCGATCCGCAGAAGCAGTTCTCGGTCGACGAGGCGAAGGGTGAGGTCTGGCTGCTCAACGTCTGGGCGTCCTGGTGCACGCCCTGCCTCGAGGAGCATCCGCTGATCGAGGCGCTGTCGAAGAAGGGCATCCCGATCTACGGGCTGAACTACAAGGACAAGGACCCGGCGGCGCTGGCCTGGCTCAGGCGCTACGGCGATCCCTACCGGCTGTCCGTGGTCGATCCGACCGGTCGGGTGGGCATCGACTACGGCGTCTACGGCACACCCGAGACCTACCTGATCGACAGGCAGGGCGTGATCCGGTTCAAGCACGTCGGACCGCTGAACCCGCAGGTGGTCGAGCGCACGCTGCTGCCGCTGATCGAGAAGCTGCGCGCATCATGAGCAGGCGTGCGACGGGAGAGCCCGGTGCGATGCTGCGCGCGTGCATGATGGCGCTGGCGCTGGGCGCAGGCGGCATGGTGCTCGCGCAGGACGGGGCGTCTGGCTCCACCGCAGCGACGGCCCCGCCCTCTGCCCCATCACCCGCCCCCGCGCCGGCCGCCCCCGCCGGGGTCGCACGCCCGAATGCCGCCGACCCGGAACTCGAGCGCAGGCTGATCGCGGTGACCAAGGAGCTACGCTGCCTGGTATGCCAGAACGAATCGATCGCCGATTCGCATGCAGACCTCGCGGTCGACATGCGCAACGAGATCCGCGAGCAGCTGAAGGGCGGGATGAGCGAGCGGCAGGTGCTCGACTTCATGGTCGCGCGCTACGGCAACTTCGTGCGCTTCCGTCCGCCGCTCGACTGGACGACGCTCGCGCTGTGGTTCGGCCCCGCACTGCTGATGCTGGCCGGACTCGGCGTGCTGCTCTCGCAACTGCGCCAACGGCGCCGCCTGGCGGCGCAGCGCGTGATACCCGAGCTCTCGGATGCGGAACGCGCAGCGCTGGCCGCGCTCGCCACCCGTGGGCCGGCCGGGCCGATCGACCGGCCGGCTGCCGCGGGCCCGGAGTCCTCCGGACAGGCCCGACGAAATGATGGGTGACCGATGACGCTGTTCTGGATCCTCTGCGCGCTGCTGGTGCTGTTGGCAGTCGCGTTCGTGGTGCTGCCGCTGCTACGCGCAACGCGTATCGACATCGGGCCGGCGCGTGCCGCGCTCAACGCCGAGGTCTACCGCGACCAGTTGCAGGAGCTCGACCGCGAGCTGGCCGACGGCGTGCTTTCGGCCGAGCAGCACGCGATCGCCCGTGCCGAACTGGACCGGCGTGCGCTCGTCGAGGCCGCCGACCCGGCAGGCGTGTCCACCTCCGATGGCACCCCGACCACGACCGCCCGACGCGGACGCTGGCTGGCCTCGGGCGCACTGGCCATGGTGCCGGTGCTGGCGGTCACCGGCTACCTGGCACTCGGCAACCCGGCCGCGCTGGCTCCGCCGGACCGGCAGTTCCTCGAGATGGTCGATGCACTCGCCGAAAAGATGAACGCCAACCCGGGTGATCCGGAAGGCTGGGTGATGCTCGCGCGCGCCTACCAGATCACCGGCCGGATGAAGGAATCGGTCGCGGCGTTCGAGAAGGCGAGCGCGCTGCGCCCCGACGACGCCAACCTGCTCGCCGCGCATGCGGATGCGCTGGCGATGGTCCAGGGCAGCCTGTCCGGCAAGCCGTTCGAGCTGATCGTGAAGGCGCTCAAGCTCGATCCGGACAACCAGACCGGCCTGGCGCTGGCCGCGACCGCCGCGATGGAGAGCGGTCAGTTCGACGAGTCGATCGCCCTCTGGCGCCGCCTGGCTGCGCTGGTCGAGCCCGGGTCGCGCGATCGCACCGCGGTGGACGAGGCGATCGAACAGGTCCGGCAGGTCGCGCTCGCCAAGGGCGTGAAACTGGCCGATCCGGCGTCGGCGGTCGTGAGTGCGGGGAGCAGTACGCCGGCAAAAGCGGCCGCAGCAGTCGCCCCGGCGGCAGCGACGACGGCATCCGGCGGATCGACCGCCACGCCCTCGCCCAGCATCAGCGGCGAAGTCAGCCTGTCGGCGGAACTGCAGCGGCAGGCGAAGCCGGACGAAGCAGTATTCATCTTCGCGCGTGCGGTCGACGGCCCGCCGCTGCCGCTGGCGGTGCTGCGCGCGACGGTGAAGGACCTGCCGCTGCGCTTCACGCTCGACGACTCGATGAGCATGGCGCCGACCGCGAAGCTCTCGATGCACAGGCAGGTGGTGGTGTCCGCGCGCGTCTCGCGGTCCGGGCAAGCGATGCCGCAGCCCGGCGACCTGATCGGCACGGTGCAGCCGGTCGCCGTGGGCGCGACGGGCGTACAGGTACGCATTGCGGATGTCGTGCGCTGACCGGTACGGCGTCCTGGTCCGCACCTGGCGCATCGCCCGCGCCACCGGGCTGATGCTGCGCGGGCTGCTGATCGCGCTGTTCATCCTGGACCGGCCCGATGTCCGGCTGCGTAACCGGCACATGCAGCCGTGGTCAGCCGCGCTGCTCGACGCCATGGACATCGGCCTGGATGTCCACGGCGAGCTTCCAGACGACGATGCGCCAGTGTTCATCGCGGCGAACCATGTGTCGTGGCTGGACATCTGGGTGATCAACGCGGTCTGCCCGACGCTGTTCGTCGCCAAGTCGGAGATCCGCGGCTGGCCGGTGTTCGGCTGGCTGGCCGCCCGCGTCGGCACGCTGTTCATCGAACGCTCGCGCCGGGCCGATACGCGCAAGGTCAACGACCGGATCATCGCCCGGCTCGCGGTATCCGGCGAACGGATCGCCGTGTTCCCCGAGGGCACGACGACCGATGGCTCGGTGGTGCGGCCGTTCCATTCGTCACTGTTCCAGCCGGCGGTCGGTGCAAGCGCCCGTGTGCACCCGGTGGCGATCCGCTATGTGGATGCGCAGGGCGAGCGTACCGACGTGTCGGCCTACATTGACGAGATGCCGCTGCTCGCCTCGATGTGGCGGATCGCCGGGGCCCACGGCCTGCGCGCCGAGCTGTATTTCCTGGAGCCGATCGAGCCGGACGCGACCGGAGAGGACCTCGATGGCCAACGCGCCGACGAGGGCGGTGCGACAGTGGCCGAGGGCCAGCGTATCCGCCGCCGGAGGCTCGCTGCGCTGGCGCAGGAGCGTGTGGCGGCGGTGGTGGCCTCGCCGCCGCGGCAGCACCGGAAATGAAACCGCCGCCGGGCCGATGGCCGGGCGGCGGTTTGAAACCACTCACGTCGCGCTTGCGCCGGGGCAGACCCCGACGCAAGCCCGGCGATCAGCGGTTGGTCTTGATCTGGTAGGCCACCGCTGCGCGGATCTGCGCTTCGGTGAGCGACGCGTTGCCACCCTTGGGCGGCATGACGCCGATGCCCTTGAGCGCCGAGGCGACCAGTGCCTCCTCGCCCTTCTTGATGCGCGGCGCCCAGGCGGCCTTGTCCCCGCTCTTCGGCGCACCGGCGGCACCACTGGCGTGGCATGCGGCGCAGGCTTGCTTGTAGACGGCTTCGCCATCGACCGGGCCTGCCGCAGACGCGGCGGCGGGCGCGGCAGCGGCGACCGTGGTGGCCGCGGCGGCTGCCACCGGTGCCGCAGGGGCGGCGATCGGCGGCTCCTTGAACTTCGCACCGGCCGAATTGGCGAGATAGGCGACCGCGCGCTGCACTTCCGTGTCGGTCAGCGACGGGTTGCCGCCCCTTGCCGGCATCTGACGAACGCCGCTGATCGCAGTCTTGGTCAGGCCTTCGTAGCCTTCGGCGATGAGCTTGGCCCAGGCAGCCTTGTCGCCGAGCTTCGGCGCATTGAGCGCTCCGGTGGTGTGGCAGGCTGCGCACACCTGCTTGTAGACCTCTTCGCCGCTCTTCTCGACCTTGGCCGCGGGCGCTGCCGAGGCCACCGCGACTGCGCCAGCGGGGGCGGGCTCACCAGCGATCCACAGTTGCCCGACCGGGCGCATGCGGTCGGCGACCGACTCCGCCGCCTTCACCTGGCTGCCGGCCGGCTCGACGTTCTTGCCGCCCGTGACGAACATGACCAGCAGCACGATGCCGATGATCGGCACGAGGAAAGACGCGACCACCACCTTGATCAACTGGCTGGGCGTGCGGATCAGACCTTCGCCCTCCGCACCTTCGCCGTGGCCTGCCTGGCCCCCACCGTGCTGCGCGCTCATCGAGTGAATCCTCAGTCGGTTCCGGAATAACCAGAAATTATATCGCCAACGCCGCCCGGTGGGCACCCGGCCGGGTGTCAAGCCACAGCATCGGCACGCAGGCGGTGCGACAATCTCGCTCCGGGCATCACCGGCAGGCACGTCCGACGGCCGCCCGGCGGGCCCGACCGAGCCCCGCCCGGCCCGACCGCACTGAAACCAGCCTCCGCATGACCGACCTGACCCGACTCACCGCCTGCGCTGCCGTCGACCTGCTCCGGCGACGCGAGGTGTCCCCGCTCGACCTGGTCGAGGCATCGGCGGCCCGCATCGCGGCTACCGACGACGCGATCAACGCATTGCCCACGCGCTGCCTGGACCGCGCCCGCGACCATGCGAAGCGGCTGATGGATGCGCC
>CANHBC010000129.1 GCA_947458835.1 Betaproteobacteria bacterium
ACCACGCGTACCGCGGAAGGGAGGACGGTAGACACCGACACGTCCGCTCAGTCTTTCGCAGCGGCGACCCACCGCGGCTGGCGCTTCTCGAGGAAGGCGGCAACCCCCTCACGGCCTTCTGCCGAGGCGCGCAGGCGGGCGATACGATGCGCCGAGTCGGCGACCAGCCGCTCGTCGATCGGCCGTGCGGCCACCTCGCCGACCCACGCCTTGCACTCGGCCAGCGATGCCGGGCCGCCGAGCAGCAGGTGGCCGATGATCGCCTCGATCCGCTGGTCGAGCCGGTCGGCATCGACCACCTCCTGCACCAGCCCGAGCCGGAACGCTGCCTCGGCATCGAACCGTTCGGCGGTCAGGCACCAGCGACGCGCCTGCCGCTCGCCAATGGCAGCCACCACGTAGGGCGTGATCACCGCCGGGATCAGGCCCAGCCGGACCTCGGTCAGGCAGAACGTCGCTTCGCGAGCGGCCACGGCGATGTCGCAGCAGGCCACCAGACCGAGCCCGCCGGCATAGGCAGGCCCGTGCACCCGGGCGAGCGTCGGCTTCGAAAGCGTGTACAGCGTGTGCATCAGCCCGGCCAGGCCGAGCGCGTCCTCGGCATTCTGCGCCTCGGAGTAGCCGGCCATCCGCTTCATCCAGTTCAGGTTGGCACCAGCGGAGAAACTGGGACCGTTTGCGGCGATGACCACCACGCGAACGGCCGGGTCGGCGTCCAGTTCGCGCAGCGCAAGGGCCAGCGTCGCGATCATCGCGTCGTCGAACGCGTTATGGATCTTTGGCTGGTCGAGCGTGAGCGTGGCGATGCCGCGATCGTCGATCGCCACCTGGACGCTCGATGGCGCCGCGGATGTCCCGGACATGGATGGTCGCTCCTGAAAGCACGATTGTGCCTCAGGCCAGATGCCCGCGGTCGCGGGCATCTGTACGGGTCAGTCGGCGAAGACCCCCGCCTTTGCGATGATCGGCCCCCACAGTGCGATCTCGCGCGCCAGATGGCTGCGCAGGCCTTCCGGCGTGGCCAGGGTCGGCGCGACGGCGACCGCGCCGAACTCGGCGATCCGGGCGTTGAAGGTCGCGTCCTTGAGCGTCGCGTTGAGCGCCCCGTTCAGGCGATCCAGCGCGGCGGCTGGCGTACCCCTGGGCGCATAGAGCCCGTGCCAGACATTCAGTTCGAAACCCGACAGGCCCTGTTCGGCCAGCGTCGGGACGTCCGGAATCTGGGCGAGGCGGCGCGGCGAGGTGACGCCGATCGCCCGCACCTTTCCTGCCTTGATCTGGCCGACCGTGTTGCTGGTCTGGTCGCACAGGAGGTCGATCTGGCCACTCAGCAGATCGTTCATGGCGGGGGCCGTCCCCTTGTAGGGCACTGTCGCGAGGTCGATCCCGATGGTGCTCATGAACAGCAGTCCGCAGAGGTGGGACGCGGCACCCAGCCCCGCGTTGGCCAGCGTGACCTTGTCACGGTTGGCCTTGAGGTACGGGACGAGGTCCTTGAGCCCGTTCACCGGGAGGTTGCCCCGGGTCAGGAGGGTCATCGGTACATCGGCCACCTGGCCGATGGGTTCGAGGTCCTTCAGGGGGTCAAACGGCAGGCGCTTGTACAGTGCGGGCGCGGTGGCCATCCCGATGTGCATCAGGAGCACCGAGTATCCGTCGGGCGTGGCACGCGCGATCCGGTTGACGCCGATGGTTCCGCCCGCCCCGGGCACGTTCTCGACGACGACCGTCTGCTTGAACACGCCCTGGAACTGCTGAGCCAGCAGTCGGGCCATCGTGTCGGTGGGACCGCCAGCGGCGAACGGCACGACGATGGACACCGGACGTATCGGGTATCCCTGGGCGGATCCGACCGCCGGGATGCAGCATGCAGCAAGACCCGCCCAGCGGGCGAACGTTTTCCAGTTCAAGCCTTCCTCCGTGCAATCAGCATGGCTTGCGCCACGGCAACGACCCGCCGAGCCGAGACCATCACCGTCCCGGGGGGAGTCACTGTTTCATATTCGTGCAATATGTACGATAAACCGAAACTGCGCCATATCGCCAACCTGCCCTGGTGTCCGCAGGCAGCCGGATGCCCCACCATGCAGGGACGACGGTCATCCAGCGGCCGACAAGCGCGAGCCGGCCACCCATCCGCAGGCAGTACTTTTCGGCAGCTGCCGCGGAAAACTGCCACAAGGTGGCAACCGGTGCAATGCACCGGCGCATGTCGGGCCGTCAGAAGGGTCCGGATGCCAGCCAGCGGTCAAGCTGGTCGAGCCGATCGTGGCCCCAGAAGGGTTCGCCATCGACGATGAAGTACGGAGACCCGAACACGCCCCGGGCGATGGCCAGTTCCGTCTCGGTCCGGGGGCGCTCCTTCACCGCGGGATCGGACAAGGCCTCGGCGAGCGCGGCTCCCGGCAAGCCCATCCCGGCCGCCACGTCGACCACCACCTGCGGGCTGGAGATGTCTCGGCCCTCGACGAAGTACGCATCGAACAGCGCCCGAGCGAGCCGTCGGGCGCACTCGACATCCCGCGCCGCCAGCCAGTAGAACGCCCGGCACGCCGCCTGTCCGCTGACCGGAAACTTCGCCGGCTGCCGCCACGCGATGCCGTGGAAGCGTGCGGTACGGGCGACGTCCACGCGCGCATAGTCGCCCTTCATCGGGATCGAGGGCAGCGGACGACCACCGCTGACCTCGAACACCAGCCCGAGCAGGATCGGATGCCAGTCCACCTTGCGACCATGCGCAGCCGCCACCGCTTCGATCCGGTGCGCCGCGAAGTAGCCGTACGGCGACGAAAAGTCGAAGTAGAAGTCGACCGGGCCGGTGCCGGTGGCTGGCATCGCCGCGATCAGGGCAGCTCGATCGCCAGCGCGACGGCCTCGCCGCCGCCGATGCACAGCGTAGCCATGCCGCGCTTGCCGCCGCGTGCCTGCAGCGCCGAGAGCAGCGTCACCACGATGCGCGCGCCGGAAGCGCCGATCGGGTGGCCCAGCGCGCAGGCACCACCGTTGACGTTGACCTTTTCCTCGGGCAGCTTGAGGTCGTGGATCGCGGCCATGGTGACCACCGCGAATGCCTCATTCACCTCGAACAGGTCGACGTCGTCCACCGTCCAGCCGGTGGCGGCGAACAGCTTCTGCATCGCACCCACCGGCGCAGTGGTGAACCACTGCGGTTCGTGGGAATGGCTGGCCTGCGCGACGATCGT
Source organism: Betaproteobacteria bacterium (assembly GCA_947458835.1). GTDB lineage: Bacteria > Pseudomonadota > Gammaproteobacteria > Burkholderiales > CAIKXV01 > CAIKXV01. The sequence continues at coordinate 3,204 of CANHBC010000129.1, forward strand.
GGCCAGCGGCTTCAGGCCGCGCTTCTCCGCCTCGGAACGACGCATCATCACCAGCGCGGCGGCGCCATCGGAGATCGAGCTCGAGTTGGCCGGCGTGACGGTGCCGTCCTTCCTGAACACCGGCTTGAGCGACGGGATCTTGTCGATCTTCGCCTTCAGCGGCTGCTCGTCGATCTTCACCACCGTCTCGCCCTTCGAGGTCTTGAGCGTGATCGGGGTGATCTCGGCATCGAACGCCCCACCGTTGATCGCTGCCTGGGCGCGCGTGGTGGACTGGATCGCGAACCGGTCCTGCGCCTCGCGGCTGAACTGGTAGCGGGCGGCGGTGTCCTCGGCGAACACGCCCATCAGCTTGCCCTTGTCATACGCGTCCTCGAGGCCGTCCAGGAACATCGAGTCCTTGATCTCGCCATGGCCGAGCCGCATGCCGCCACGCGCCTTGGGAATCAGGTAGGGCGCGTTGGTCATGCTCTCCATGCCGCCGGCCACCATCACCGAGGTCGACCCGGCGAGCAACTGGTCGCGGGCGAACATCATCGCCTGCATGCCGGATCCGCACATCTTGTTGATGGTCGTGCAGTGAGTGCCCATCGGCAGGCCCGCGCCCAGCGCCGCCTGGCGCGCTGGCGCCTGGCCCTGGCCGGACATCAGCACGTTGCCCATGATCACCTCGTCGACATCGGCCGCAGCGATACCGGCCCGCTCGACGGCGGCCTTGATCGCGGCGGCACCGAGCACGGAGGCGGACACGTTCGAGAAATCGCCCTGGAACCCGCCCATGGGCGTTCGTGCGGCGCCGACGATGACGACCGGATCGTTCATGCTGAAGCTCCTCGTGGGGTTGCGGCCTGGATGGTGGCCCGGGGTTCGTACCCGCCCGGCAGAGCAAATTGTGCCCTGCAGCAGGGAAGCCTAATATACGCTCCGTCGAGTAGCCGGACAATGCAGGCCGGACCGCCCGGCGACCGGTGCCTGCCACCCCTGCCCGCCGGCGGGCAGGCGGGTGCCGGTGCCGTCGAACGCAGGGCCATCTTCGGCCCGCCACCGCCCATACAGACAGACACGTCAGGATCCACGATGGCCGACCCCAAAGCAGACGCTGCCGCCCAGGCACCTGCCGACACCGCGGAAATGGCGCGGCAGTTCAGCGAACTCGCCCAGCGCAGCTCGCAGCTGGTCATGAAGTATTTCGAGCGCCTCGCCAGCGAACCGGGCGCCGGCGCAGTCGACGACGTCGGGGTGGGACGAGCCTTCACCGAGGCCTTCCGCCAGATCTGGAACGACCCGCTGAAGCTGATGCAGCTCCAGATGAACATGTGGGGCGACTACATGAGCCTGTGGCAGTCGACCTGGCTCAAGGCGATGGGCATGGCGGTCGCGCCGGTGGCGGAAGCAGCCCGGGGAGACAAGCGGTTCAAGCACGAGGACTGGGAGAACAACCTCGTCTTCAACTACCTGAAGCAGTCCTACCTGATCGCCGCCCGCCATACCCACGGCGCGATGACCAGCGTCGAAGGCCTGGACGAGGCAACGCACCGCAAGGTGGAGTTCTTCACCCGACAGTACATCGACGCGCTCGCGCCGACCAACTTCGCAATGACCAATCCCGAGGTGCTGCGCGCCACCCTCGACACCGGCGGGCGCAACCTGCTCGACGGGCTGGAGAACCTGCTCGACGACCTGGAGCGCAGCGGTGGCAGCCAGCTGCGCATCAGCATGACCGACCGCTCGCAGTTCCGGTTGGGCGAGAACATCGCGGTCACCCCGGGCAAGGTGGTGTTCCAGAACCCGCTGATGCAGCTGATCCAGTACACGCCGACCACCGCGAAGGTGCTCAAGCGGCCGCTGCTGATCGTGCCGCCGTGGATCAACAAGTTCTACATCCTCGACCTGCGCGAGAAGAACTCCTTCATCCGCTGGGCGGTCGAACAGGGCCACACGGTGTTCGTGATCTCCTGGGTGAATCCGGACGAGACGCTGGCCGACAAGGGGTTCGACGACTACCTGAAGCTCGGCCCGCTGGCCGCGCTGGACGCGGTGCGCGACATCACCGGCGAACCCGACGCCAACGTGATCGGCTACTGCCTCGGCGGCACGCTGCTGGCGAGCGCACTGGCCTGGCTCAAGGCGCGTGACCAATCCGACCGGGTCGCCAGCGCGACCTTCTTCACCGCGATGATCGACTTCTCCGAGCCGGGCGAACTCGGCGTGTTCATCGACGAGGCGCAGCTCGAGAACCTCGAGCGGAAGATGGCCCGGCGCGGCTACCTCGAAGGCCACGAGATGGCCGCCACGTTCAACCTGATGCGGGCCAACGACCTGATCTGGTCGTTCGTGGTCAACAACTACCTGATGGGCAAGGATCCGTTCCCGTTCGACCTGCTGTACTGGAACTCCGACTCCACCCGCATGCCGGCGGCGATGCACGGCTTCTACCTGCGCAACATGTACCTGAAGAACCTGCTGCGCCGGCCAGGCGGCATCACGCTCGACGGCGTGTCGATCGACGTCACGAAGATCGATACCCCGGCGTACTTCCTGTCGACCATCGAGGACCACATCGCTCCGTGGAAATCGACCTTCCTCGGGGCCGGGCTGCTCGCCGGTCCGGTGCAGTTCACCCTTGCCGGGTCCGGCCACATCGCCGGCGTGATCAACCCGCCCGCGGCCGGCAAGTACCAGCACTGGACGAGCGCGGCGCCGCTCACCGCCAGCGCCGACGAGTGGCTGGCGCAGGCGCAGTCGCACGGCGGCTCCTGGTGGCCGCACTGGCAGCAGTGGGTGTCGTCGGGCTTCGGCAACGGCGAGGTCGATGCACGCACGCCGGGCAGTGCCGCCCATCCGGCGCTCGAAGATGCCCCGGGCTCGTACGTGAAGCAGGCGATCGGATCAGCGCCGCTGGCTGCCCCGGCCGCCGGAGCTGGCGCGCAGGTGAAGCCATGATGCGCATCGCGGTGCTCGGCGCGGGTCAGATGGGCAGCGGCATCGCGCAGGTGTGCGCGGCGGCTGGCCATCCGGTGGTCCTGCGCGACCTCGACCCGGCGGCGCTGGAGCGCGCACGCGCGACGATCGCCTCCAGCCTCGACCGCCTGCTCGCGAAGGCGAAAATCACCGAGGCGGACCGGACCGCCACGCTGGGCCGCATCACGACCGCCACGGCGGCCTCGGCACTGGCCGACGCGGACCTCGTGGTCGAGGCGGTGACCGAGGACCTCGAGGTCAAGCGATCGATCTTCCGCGAGCTGTCCGCGACCTGCCGGCCGGATGCGATCCTCGCCAGCAACACCTCGTCGATCTCGCTGACGAAGCTCGCCGCTGTGGTCGAGCATCCGGAACGAGTGATCGGCATGCACTTCATGAACCCGGTGCCGATGATGCAGCTGGTCGAGGTGATCAGCGCCCGGCAGACCTCGCCCGCAACACGCGACACCGTGCAGGCGCTCGCCCGCGTGCTCGGCAAGGTACCGGTCGACGTGAAGAACAGCCCGGGCTTCGTCGCCAACCGGATCCTGATCCCGATGATCAACGAGGCGGCCTTCTGCCTGTACGAAGGGCTGGCGACCGCCGAGGAGATCGACACCGTGATGAAACTCGGCATGGCGCACCCGATGGGACCGCTCGCGCTGGCCGACCTGATCGGCATCGACACCGTCCTGGCGATCATGCAGGTGCTGCTCGACGGTTTCGCAGACCCCAAGTACCGGCCCTGCCCGCTGCTGGTCGAGATGGTCGATGCCGGCCACCTCGGCCGCAAGAGCGGGCGTGGCTTCTTCACCTATCCCGCGCGGTGACCGTGCTGTACCCCGCGACCACCGCGAGCCCCTTTCGATGAACCTGCCCGAATACCACTGCCTGCGCCACGAGCAACCGGAACCGGGCATCCACCTCGTCACGATCGACAGGCCACGGGCCCTGAACGCACTGGACACCACCACGCTGGCGGAACTGGCCAGCGTGGTGGCGAGGCTGGCCGTCGACCCCGACGCACGCGCCCTCCTGCTGACCGGCGAAGGCGCGAAGGCCTTCGTCGCCGGCGCCGACATCTCGCAGATGCAGTCGCTGTCGCCGGAACAGGCACGTGCGTTCTCCGCGAAGGCATCGCGGCTGTTCCTGGACATCGAGGCGCTGCCTGTGCCCGCGATCGCGCTGGTCAACGGCTATGCACTGGGCGGCGGCTGCGAACTGGCGCTGGCCTGCGACTGGATCGTCGCCGCCGAGGGCGCGGTGTTCGGGCAGCCGGAGGTCAACCTCGGCATCCCGCCGGGTTTCGGTGGCACGCAGCGGCTGCCGCGACGGATCGCACCGGGCAAGGCACTGGAGTTGCTGTTTACCGGCCGGCAGGTGAAGGCGGATGAGGCGGTGGCGATCGGCCTCGCCAACGAGAAGGTGCCCGCCGATGCGCTGCTTGCCCGCGGCATGGAACTGGCACGCACCATCGCATCGAAGGGACCGTTCGCCGTGCGCCTGGTGAAGCAGGCGTGGCAGCGCGGCCAGTCGCTCGACCTCGCGCAGGCCTGCGCGGTCGAGTCCGACCTGTTCGGCCTTGCATTCTCGAGCGCCGACCAGAAGGAAGGCATGCGCGCATTCCTCGAGAAACGGGCAGCGGTGTTCCGCGGCGACTGAAGGCACCCCGGCCAGCGGCAGCCAGTGCCACCGCTGCGCGGTCACCTGCCGCGGCGCGCAGGTGATGCAGCGCACGCGCGGAGCAGGCCTTCGTCACGGCATTGATCCGTTCGGACCAGCCGGCCGCACGACACGTGCAATCCATCACGCCTGCCCGCTCAGCCCCGTTCCTATTCTCGTGTCCATACGGAAGCGCACCCCGTGCTTCCGGCCCACGGACAAGGGAACCGAGCGATGAAGACGCAGACTCTGGCAGCAGCGGTTTCAGCAGCCGTACTGATCCTGGGTGTCCCCACGGCCATCGCCGGCGTCATGCCCACGATCGGCGGCGCAGGCCTCGCCGGCCAGGGCCAGACCTCGGCCTTCAGCGGCCAGGCGGGCTTCACCACGATCGACTTCGAGTCGACCGCGATCGATTCGCTGCCGGCCTCCTACAGCGGCAACGGGCGCGTGGTCACCGGCAGCGTGGGCGGCGTATACGCCGCCCCGCAGACTCCGACCGATCCGAACCGCAGCCGCTACCTCACGGTGCCGAACAACAGTTCGAGCATGCAGGCGGTGATGGTCCAGGCGCCGGGCCTGTCGAGCTACTTCGGCCTGTGGTGGGGGTCGATCGACAACTACAACTCGATCGCTTTCTTCAACGGCGAAGTCCAGGTCGGCGATACCTTCACCGGCGCCTTCCTGCGCACGCTCCACGACCCGGCGCTGACCGCCGGCACCCGGAGCCAGGCGGCCTACTTCAACTTCGAGTTCGACGACGGCGACCGGTTCGACCGCATCGTGCTCACGTCCACCGGCTTCGCGCTGGAGTCCGACAACCATGTGTTCGGTACCGCCGTCGTCCCCGTACCCGGCGCAGCGGCACTGATGTTGTCGGGCCTGCTGGGCTTGCTGTTCGCCGTCCGGCGTCAGCGCAAGGGCCTGCAAATCGCCTGACGGCGAGCCCCCCCTGAGGGGGGGCTCGCGCCGCCCGGCTACGGTGCCACGGTCAGTCGGCCTTGATGCCGCGCTCGCGGATCAGCCGGCCGAGCCGGTCGGCATCGGCCTTCATCACGGCCGCGAACTCCGCCGGCGTTCCGCCGAGCGGCTCGGCGCCGATGCCAGCGATCTGCTGCCGAACCTCGGGCTGCTTCAGGATGCCGACGATCTCTCGGTTCAGGCGGTCGACGATCGGGTTCGGCGTGCCGCGCGGTGCGAGGAAACCGAACCAGATCGTGGCCTCGAAGCCGGGCAGCCCCGCCTCGGACACGGTCGGCAGGTCGGGCAGCGCGTCGGAACGCTTCAGGCTGGTGATCGCCAGCGCGCGCACCCGCCCCGCCTTCATCTGCGGGATGCCGACCAGCATGTTGGGGAAGGTCATGGGGATCTCGTTGCCGAGCACCGCGGCCAGCGCCGGGCCGATGCCCTTGAACACGATCGCGGTCATGTCGACCTTGCCCATCTGCGCCATCAGTTCGCCCGCCAGATGCGGCGGGCTGCCGACGCCAGAGGTGCCGTAGTTCATCCGCCCCGGGTTGGCGCGCGTCCACGCCAGCAGTTCCTGGATGTTGTTGACCGGCAGCGACGGATGGACCACTACCAGGAACGGCGAACTGGCCGCGAGGGCGACCGGCGCGAAATCGCGCAGCGGGTCGAAGGACAGCTTGGGATAGAGCGACGACATCACCACGTGGGAGTTGTTCACCACGATCATGGTGTAGCCATCGGGCGCGGCGCGCGCGGCGATCTCGGTGCCGACCACGCCACCCGCGCCGGGCCGGTTGTCGACGACGATCGACTGGCCGAGGCGCTCCTGCAGGCGGCTGCCGACCATGCGCGCGATCGCATCGTTGCCACCGCCGGGCGCGAGCGGCACCAGGATGCGGATCGGCTTGGCCGGGAAATCGGCCTGCGCCAGTACGCTGGCCGGTGCAAGCAGCGCGGACAGCGCACACAATGCGGCGCCAAGCGGCGATCGGATGGAGCGGACTGAGCGCTCGCGCAGCGCGGGTTTCCCTGCCTGGATGTTGCGTGTCACTGTGTCTCCTCCTTCGATGGCCGCGGCCCTGCCCCGGCGATGCACGTACCGGGACTCTCCCGGCGATTCCAGCGGAGTATATGTGCGATGCGTACCGAACTGATCACCCTCCCGACGCCAACCACCCCGCTCGACGGCGCGTGGTATGTGCCGGATGACCGCCCCCTGGTGGGCACCGTGCTGCTGTTCCACGGCAACCGGATGAGCTTCCTGTGGGGTGCGCCGCGCTTCCTCCCGCCGGTACTGACCCGGCTGGGGTACGCCTGCCTCGCGTTCAATCGTCGCGGCCACGACATCCTCAGCATCCGCGATTCCCGGCAGGCGGAAGGCGCTGCATTCCAGATGACGCACGAGGCGATCGAGGACAACCGGATCGCGGCGCGCTGGATCGCCGGGCAGGGACTGCCGGACCCGGTCGTGATCGGCCACAGCAACGGCGGCATGCTGGCGGTGCGGCACGTCGCGGACCATCCGCGCACGCCCGGGCTGGTGCTGCTGTCAGCGCAGTGTGGCGGCACGGCCATGGTGCGCCACGCGGCCGCCGCGGGCGCGCTGGACGGGATCGACCTCGACGCGGTCGCGGCCACCGCCCGGCAGCGGGTCGCCGAAGGGCGGGGCCGGGAACTGATGATGCTCCCCGGATGGTGGTACGCATCCAGCGCCGAGAGCTTCCTCGACCGGATGGAGGCGCTGCCCGACACGCTTGCGCTGGCGCCGCAGGTGCGCTGTCCGACGCTCTACCTGCGCGGCGATGCCGAGCCGGCCGACCTCTACCCGGCGGAGGCCTTCGCGCAGCGCTGCGCGGGACCGTGCACCGTCTCCCTGGTGGATCGGTGCGACCACTTCTACCGCGGCCGCGAGGACGCGGTGGCGGCGCGAGTCGCGGCATGGTTCGGGCAGGCGCTTTCCGCAATGCCGCACGAAAACTGATGTGCCGTGGCGTGCCACGATGGCGCGCTGCAGCAAGGCAACAGACATCACGAAAGCGTTTCCATACGCGCCCGTCGCGTGGCCGGGAAGGCGGGAGGGTGCGCGCTATACTCGCCCGCGATCGAGCGACTCGTGCATCGATCGAAGCAGCGCCACGCGCACCACGAGCGCGCGCAGGCCTCGTCCCCGTGGACGACAGTTCAACCTCTACCCAAGGTCACCCCCCATGGATCTGACGGACATGCACGCCGGCGCGACGCCCGACGCCGATCCCGTAGAGACGCAGGAATGGATCGACGCACTCAAGGGCGTCCTCGAGAACGAGGGCCCGGAGCGCGCGCACTTCCTGCTCGAGAAACTGGTCGACCTGGCCAGACGCAGCGGCGGCTACCTGCCGTTCAGCGCACAGACCGCGTACATCAACACCATCCCGCCCCACCTCGAGGCCAAGTCGCCCGGCGACCATGAACTCGAGCACCGCATCCGCTCGATCATCCGCTGGAACGCGATGGCGATGGTGGTGCGCGCGAACAAGCAGTCTTCCGAACTCGGTGGCCACATCGCGAGCTTCGCCTCGGCGGCGACGCTCTACGACGTGGGCTTCAACCACTTCTTCCATGCGCCCGCGGCCAACCATGGCGGCGACCTGGTGCTGTTTCAGGGCCATTCGTCGCCCGGGGTGTATGCGCGCGCCTTCCTCGAGGGCCGGATCACTCAGGAGCAGCTCGACAACTTCCGCCAGGAGGTCGACGGCAAGGGCGTGTCCTCCTACCCCCACCCCTGGCTGATGCCCGACTTCTGGCAGTTCCCCACGGTGTCGATGGGCCTGGGCCCACTGCAGGCGATCTACCAGG
>CANHBC010000130.1 GCA_947458835.1 Betaproteobacteria bacterium
ACGCCACCGGCGCGCAGCAGGTCGAGCGAAGTGTCGGCGGCCGGTGCCATGAAGGCCACCAGCGGCTTGCCGGCGCGGGCGCCGACGATCGGCTCGACCGCGAGTTGCGGATGGAACTGGGCGCTCGATCCGACCACCGCCAGCACCGCGTCCGATTCATCGGAGGCCAGCAGTGCGTCGAGCACCGCGCTGTAGATCTCCTTCTTGGTGCCAGCGAGCGTCAGGTCGATCATCGGCGATTGCCCGACGTGGATCCTGCGTTGGGCAAGCTGCTCGACCACCTCCGCGCTCGGCGGGACGATCTCGATCCCGTACAGGCCCAGCTGGTCGACCACCGTCGCGGCGCCGCCACCGGTGGTGGTGACCACGCTGACCCTGCGCCGGCCGGGCCGGGTGCGTGCCGAGGGCGGGAACCGCACCATCAGCTGCGCGGCCTCGACCAGCCCTTCGAGCGTGCCCACGCGTACGATGCCGTGCGCCCGGAAAAACGCGCTGGCGGTGTCGTCCGAGCCGGTCATCGCACCCGTATGCGAAGCCGCGAGCTCGCGGCCGATGTCGGAGCGGCCCAGCTTGTAGGCGATGACCGGCTTGCCGGCGGCGATCGCGCGGCGGGCTGCGGCGGCCAGCGCCGGCGCGTCGCGGAAGGTCTCGAGGAACAGCAGGATGGCGCGCGTGCCCGGGTCGTCGACCATCAGGTCGACCAGTTCGCCCACGCCGATGTCGCATTCGTTGCCGACCGACACCAGCCGAGAGAAGCCGACGCCGCGTGCCTGTGCCCGCGACATCAGCGAACCCATCATGCTGCCGCTCTGGGAGACGATGGCCAGGTCGCCACGCAGCAGCAGGTCGCCCTCGAAGGTGGCATTGCAGGTGATGGTCGACCCGTGGTGGGTGTCGATCACGCCCAGTGCGTTTGGACCGAGCAGCCGCAGCCCGCCCGCGCGCGCGACGGCGACGATCTCTTCCTGCAGCGCGCGGCCTTCCTCGCCGCGCTCGGCGAAGCCGTCGCTGTACAGCGTGGCCACCGGCACCTTCAGCCGGACGCATTCATGGATGAGCTCGAGCACCGAAGCGGCCGGGGTCATGATGAACACGTGGTCGATCGTCTCGCCGCCGAGCGAGGCCGCCGCTGCCGAGAGGGTCGGGTAGGCCGGCTCGCCGAGGATCTCGGCACGGCCGGGGTTGATCGGCAGGATGGTGCCGGTGAAGCCGTGCTTGCGCAGGAAGCGCTGCGGCCGTGCCGTGTTCTTCGATGCGTCGCCGGAGGCGCCGACAAGTGCGATGCGCTGCGGGCGGAACAGTGCGCGGGCGAGGTCGTTCATGGCCATGGGTTCAGACCGCCTTCGGCGGGCGCTGGTCGAAGCTGCGGCCGAAGATGCCCTCGGCAACGCGCTGCTTGAGGATCTCGAGCGAGCCGCCGGCGATCATCCATCCGCGCGTCTTGCGGAACATGTACTCGATCAGCGACTCGTCGCTGTAGCCCATGCCGCCCATCACCTGCATCGCGAAGTTGCAGGCGTCGAAGCCGACCTGGTTGCAGGTGTGCTTGGCCATCGCCGTGTCCATCTGTGTGGGGATGCCGTGCTCGCCGCCAGACAGGGCGGCGCGGTAGAGCAGCAGTTGCGCCGCTTCCAGGCGCATCTTGAGCTCTGCGAACTGCCACTGCAGGCCCTGGAACTCGCACAGCGGCCGGCCGAACTGCTTGCGGTCCATCGCCCACTGGCGCGCGGTCTCGAACGCGAGCTGCCCGTAGGCCAGCGAACGCGCGCAGTTGCCCATGCGCTCGACGTTGAAGCCGGCGATCTGCTTCTTGAAGCCGCCTTCCTTCAGAAGCACGTTCTCGGGCGGCACGTAGACGTCCTCGAAGTAGAGCTGGGCCCATTCCTCGCCGGACAGGAACTTCGAGGTCTTGCCGATGCGAAAGCCCGGCGCGCCGCGCTCGATCAGTACCGAGCCGATGCCGCCCACGCCGGGCCCGTAGCGTACGTACACAAGGTACACGTCGGCATACGGGCCGTGCGTGTTGAACACCTTGGTGCCGGTCACGCGGTAGCCGTCACCGTCGGGCGTCGCGGTGGTCTTCAGGTCGGTGACCGCGGAGCCGGCCTCCGGCTCGGTCATGCCCAGGCAGATCACGGTCTCGCCGCGCAGCAGCGGTTTCAGGTACTTCTCCTTCTGGGCCGGCGTGCCGTACTCGGCGAACACGCGTATCGGGCCGAAGTTGCCGGCCTGGATCACGTCGGCGCTGCGCGGGCAGACCTTGGCGACCTCCTGGATCGCGATCACCGCGTCGAGCAGCGTGCCGCCCTGGCCGCCGTCGGCCTCGGGGAGCGTGATGCCCATCAGACCCTGCTCGGCCATCAGCCTGCCGACATCGGCCGGGTGCTCCGGCGCGTGTGCACGCTTGAGCGCATCGGCGCGCAGGTGGCGCTCTGCAAAGCCGCGCACGGCGTCCTGGAACAGCTGCTGGTCTTCCGACAGGTCGAAGTTCATCCGGTGTTCTCCTAGGGTGGATGCGGCGGTGTCCGGCCCGGTCGATGCGAGCAGGGCGCGGGTCCGCAGGGGAACAGCCGGGGCGACGCTCGACGCCAGTACAAATCCGTCGAGCGGGAGTTTATCACCCCGTCCCCGGACGATCGGCCGGCCGGACGGTGCCGCCCGCGGGCCCGTGCGCGCGGACGGACCGGTTGACGGCGGGCTCGTATGCGGATAAATCTCCTTCACACCTGATGCGACCCGGCTATCGACCAAGGGCGCCTTCAGACCGTCGGAGGAGGATGCATGGCACCGGATTCACGCAACGCGCGGAGACGCCGCCCGACCACGCTCGTGCTGGGTGCTGCCGGCGCGGCACTGCTCGCCGCAGCGACGGCACCCGCGCTGGCGCAGCCCGCTGCACAGAAGGTCGACTGGCCGCAGCGACCGGTCCGCCTGGTGGTGCCTTTCGCACCCGGCGGGGGCACCGACATCGTCTCCCGCCTGCTCGCGCAGCCGCTGTCGGAGTCGATCGGCCAGCCAGTCGTCGTCGACAACCGGTCGGGTGCGGCCGGCAACATCGCGATGGAGATCGTTGCGCGTGCTCAGCCCGACGGGCATACGGTGCTGGTCAGCAACGTGTCGACCGCATCGATCAATCCGATCCTCTACGCCGGCACGCTGAAGTTCGACCCGCTGAAGGACCTGGCTGGCGTGACGCTGCTCGCAGCGATCCCGAACCTGCTGGTGTCCGGTGCCGGCTTCCCGCCGGGCACCTTCAAGGAACTGGTGGCGTATGCGCGGGCCCGACCCGGCCAGCTGAACTACTCGACGCCGCTCGGTGGGTACTCGCATCTCGACATGCTCGACCTCGCCGCCCGTACCGGCATGAAGATGGTCAACGTGCCGTCGAAGGGGGCCGGCTCGTCGGCCGCCAGCCTCATCAACGGCGAGATCCACTTCTCCATTGCCAACGCCGCCTCGACCACGCCGCAGGTGAAGGCCGGACGGATGAAGGCGTTCGCCACCACCGCGCCGAAGCGGCTGGCCGATCTGCCCGAGGTACCGACCTTCGCCGAACTGGGCCTGCCCGGCGTGGGCAGCGACAACTGGAACGGTCTGTTCCTGCCGGCCCGCACGCCGCGCCCGATCGTCGCCCGCATGCATCAGGCGACCGTCGAGGTGCTGCAGCGGCCTGCGATCATCGAGGCGTTCGCGAAGGTCGCCGTGCCAGTGGCGACCAGCGCCTCGCCCGAGGCGTTCGATGCCTTCGTCAAGGCCGAGGTCGCGCGCTGGTCGCGCATCATCAAGGACAACCAGATCAGGCTCGACTGAGCCGGCAACGACGTGACAGGGGAGGCAGGGATGGCAGCAGCAACTGGGGAAGCGGGCGGCGACGTCGCCGGCAACGTGTCGCAGCCGGTCGAGTGCGAACTGATCATCGAGAAGGACGTGCAGGTGCCGATGCGCGACGGCACGATCCTGGCCTGCGACATCTTCCGGCCGGCGATCCCGGGCAAGGTGCCGGCGATCATGAACATCAGCGTGTACCAGAAGGACAAGTTGTGGATCCCGCCGGCCGACCTCGAGGAGGCGCCCAACCCGTACATGAACTGGGAGACCGTCAACCCGCTCTGGTGGTGCCCGCGCGGTTACGCCTGCGTGCGCGTCGACTCGCGCGGCACCGGCAAGTCGCACGGTCGCTGTGAACCCAGTTCCTACCAGGAGGCGCTCGACTTCTACGACGCGATCGAATGGATCGCCAAGCGCGACTGGTGCTCGGGCAGCATTGGCACCTGCGGCATCTCCTACCATGCGAGCTCGCAGTGGCGCGTGGCCAAGCTCAAGCCGCCGTCGCTGAAGGCGATCATTCCCTGGGAGGGCCGCGCCGATCAGTATCGTGACCAGGCCTACCACGGCGGCATCTTCGCGCTGGGCTTCATCTCGAACTGGGTCGCGACCCACACGGCGCACCACCTGCTTGGACGCCCGCGCAGCTACAACCCGGATTCCTTCCAGCCGGACATGCTGTACAACCTGATGCGCAACGACCTCGACTCGATGTTCTGGCGCATGTGCAGCGCCGACTGGGAAGCCACCGAGGTGCCGCTCTACAGCGTCGGCAACTGGGGCGGGTTCGCGCTGCACCTGCGCGGCAACACCGAGGGCTTCACCCGCGCGCAGTCCAGGCACAAGAAGCTGCGTATCCACACCGGCACGCACTTCCATCCCTTCCATTCGGAGGAGGGGCGGCTTGACCAGCTGCGCTTCTTCGATCACTGGCTGAAGGGCATCGACACCGGCATCATGGACGAGCCGCCGGTGAAGCTCGAGATCCGCACCGGGGGCAGCCCGAAGCCCTATCCGTTCCGCTTCGAGAATGAATGGCCGCTCGCCCGCACGCAGTGGAAGAAGATGTACCTGCGGTTCGACCGCGCACAGTCGCACGATCCGGCCGACGTCGAGGGGCTGCTGCTCGACGCCCCGCCGTCCTCCGAGACGAAGGTGAGCTATCCGGCCAGCGGCGTGACCTCGGCCGGTGTCGCCTCAGGGTCGTCGCTGTCGACCACCCATGGCGGCGGCGGACGGCTGGGCGTGTCGGTGCAGACCGAGCCGATGGCCGAGGACACCGAGATCACCGGACCGCTGTCGATGACGCTGTACGTGTCGAGCACCAGCGAGGACATGGACCTGATGCTCACCCTGCGCAACGTCGGCCCCGACGGCAAGGATGTTCCTGAGGTCGGTCAGCACGGCCAGCCGGTGCCGCTGACCAAGGGCTGGCTGCGTGCGTCGCACCGAAAGCTCGACCCCACGTTGTCGACGCCCCACCGGCCCTACCATCCGCACGACGAGCGGCTGTGGCTGTCGCCGGGTGAAGTGGCCGAGTGCAACGTCGAGATCTGGCCGACCTGCATCGTGCTGAAGAAGGGCCACCGGCTGCGCGTGGACATCCAGCCGCGCGACGGCATCGGATCTGCGCCGTACACCCACTATCATGCCGACTACAACGCCGGCGCAGAGAACACCATCCACGCTGGCGGCATACATCCGTCGCACATCCTGCTGCCCGTCATCCCCGCGAGTTGAAGGATGGGGTCAGGTCTTGCCTTTTGCTTCATGGGCAAACGGCAAGACCTGACCCCCGGCTCTGCAGGAAGCAAAAGGCAAGACCTGACCCCGGGTACGGGTAGGGTTTCAGGAAAGTGCGGCGTTGACCCAGCGGGCTGCGTCGAAGAGCTGCCGGTCGTGGTTGCGTCGGCCGATCAGCTGGGCGCCGATGGGCATGCCGTTCGGTCCGGTGAACAGCGGCAGGGTCAGGCAGGGCACGTGCATCGCGGTCCACAGCGCCGAGAAGTACGGATTGCCGGTGGTCTGGATGCCTATCGGTGCCTCGCCGTTGCACGGTGCGGTGAGCAGCAGGTCGCAGTCGCCGAACACCGCGGGCAGCTGCGCGCGCAGGTCTTCCAGGAAGGTGCGCGATTCCAGGTAGCGCTCGAAGGTGCAGCCGAGGCCGTCCGTGAGGCGGCCCTGGCGCAGTTGCTGGCTGATCTCGTCCCAGTGGTGCGTGACTTCGTGCCGGAAGTTGCGTGCGAACTCGAAACTCGATACCCAGCGGTGCGCGTCGAGCACTTCACGGTAGCTGGCCGGCAGTTCGACATCGACCACCTGGGCGCCTGCGGCCGACAGCCGCTTCGCCGCGTCTTCGAGCAGCGTCGCTGCCGGCGCTTCGATCTGGTCCCACAGGTGGCTGCGGCAGAAGCCGATCTTCGGCTTCTGCGGCTCGCCTTCGAGTGGCTGCCAGGGGCGTCCGAGCAGCACGTCGCGCAGCAGCGAGATGTCGTCGATCGAGCGCGCCATCAGGCCCAGCGTGTCGAGCGAGCCCGCCGCCTCGCGGACCCCGGACAGCCGCAGGTCGCCCCACGTCGGCCGGTAGCCGACCACGCCGCAGAAGGCCGCCGGTCGGATCGTCGAAGCAGTGGTCTGCGTGCCGAGCGCAAGGGGAACCATCATCGCGCCGACTGCGGCGCCGGAACCGCTCGACGAGCCGCCGGGGGTGCGCCGCGGATCGTGCGGATTCTTCGTCTTGCCAGGGGTGAGGTTCGCGAACTCGGTGGTGACCGTCTTGCCGAACAGTACGCCGCCGGCTTCCCGCTGCAGCGCGACGCAGGCCGCGTCGTTGCGCGTCTGCGTGCCACGGTAGATGGGCGAGCCATACTCGGTCGGCATGTCGAAGGTCTCGATGATGTCCTTCACGCCGAACGGGATGCCGTGAAGCGGGCCGGTGGGCGACCCGCGGTCGAGTTCGCGTGCGCGCGCAATCGCTGCATCCGCCGCCACGTACTGCCACGCATCGACCTGGGGCTCGCGCTCGGCGATGCGCTCCAGGCAGGAGCGCGCCAGCGCTTCGGCGCTGAGCGTGCCGGCGTCGATCTGCCGGCGGGCTTCGAGGGCGGTGAGCTGATAGGGGGCTTTCATCGTTTCGATGCTCCGGGTCGCGGTGGTTCGCGAGAAGTTTGCGAGTAGGTGGCGAGCAGGTCGCGAGTGGGTCGTGACGGGATTACAGCAGCGCCGTCGATCGACGCGGCAGGTGAGAGGGTAGTGCGTGCCTCCGATGCTGGCAAATCGGAGGCGTCCTGCCGCCTGAGGCGAGACCGAGGCGGCTATGCCTTGCCGAGCGCGAGTTCGAGCGCGTGGCGCGCGACTACGGCATCCTCGTTGGTCCGGATCACGAACGCCTGCGCCGACCCGCCAGGGTCGGTGATGCATCCGTTGCCGCGCGCGTTGGCGATGGCATCGAGGCGGAAGCCCATCCAGTCCAGCGATTCGAGCACGCGCGCCCGTACCGGCGCCGCGTTCTCGCCGACGCCGGCGGTGAACACCATTGCGTCCACGCCGCCGATCGCCGCGGCCAGAGCACCCACCTCGCGCGCGATGCGATGGCAGTACAGTTCCACCGCCAGCGCCGCGGCCGGCGCATCCGATGCGAGCAGGGTGCGCATGTCATGCGACAGCCCGGACACGCCGAGCAGCCCGGACTCGCGGTAGAGCTTGCGCTCCAGCGTCGCGGCGTCCAGGCCCGCATGACGCAGCAGGTGCAGGACCGCACCCGGATCGATCGTGCCGCAGCGCGTCCCCATCACCAGGCCGTCCAGCGCGGTGAAGCCCATCGTCGTGGCCCGACTGCGCCGTCCGTGCAGTGCACACATCGATGCACCATTGCCCAGGTGGGCGATGATTACCCGGCCGTCGGCCAGCGGCCCGAGGCAGGCCGGCAGTTCGCCCGCGATGTACTCGTACGACAGTCCGTGGAAGCCGAAGCGGCGTACCCCGTGCGCACGCAGGTCGGCGCCGAGCGCGAACAGGCGCTCGACCGGCGGCAGCGTCGAATGGAATGCGGTGTCGAAGCAGGCGACCTGCAGCAGATCGGGACGCAGCGCGGCGATCGCGCGCACCGGTGCGATGCTGGCCGGCTGGTGCAGCGGTGCCAGCTCGGTCAGTGCCTCGATCGCATCGAGAACGGCGGCGTCGACCCGTACCGGCGCCGCGAATGCTTCGCCACCGTGCACCACCCGGTGGCCGATCGCGGTCAGCGAGAGGTTGTCGTCATGGCCGTCGATCCAGTGCAGCAGGTGGGCGAGCGCCTCTTCGTGCGTCCACGCGCCGGGGCGCAGCTGTCCGAGGTCCTGGTCGACGATGCGTTGTCCGGCTGCATCGTCCACGGTGAACCGCGGGTCCTCCGAGAGGTCCTCCAGCTGCCCGTGGAACAGTGGCCGAAGTGCTTCGCCCCGATGCGTGAAAAGCGCGAACTTGAGGCTGGACGAGCCGGCGTTGAAGGTGAGTACGCCGTCGGCCACGGTCGGCTCAGTCGCGTGCCGCGAGCCGGGCCAGCGCGCACGAGGCAATGCGCGAATCGCGGCCATCGGCGCGGCTGGTCAGTATCACGGGGACCTTCGCACCCAGCACCAGCCCGGCCGCGAATGCCCCGGTGAAGAACACCAGCTGCTTGTACATCATGTTGCCGGCCTCGATGTCCGGCGCGACCAGGATGTCCGGCTGTCCGGACACCGGCGACACGATGCCCTTGATGCGCGCCGACTCCGCGGACAGCGCGTTGTCCAGCGCGAGCGGCCCGTCCAGCACGCCGCCGGTGATCTGGCCGCGATCGGCCATCTTGCAGAGTGCGGCGGCATCGAGCGTCGCCGGCATCCTCGGGTTGACCGTCTCGACCGCCGCGAGCAGGGCGACGCGCGGGGCCTCGACGCCGAGCGCATGGGCGAGCCCGATCGCGTTCTGGACGATGTCGCGCTTGGCCTCGAGGTCGGGCGCTATGTTGACCGCCGCGTCGGTGATCATCAGCAGCCGCGGCTGCCCCGGCACGCCCATCACGAAGGCATGGCTGATCCGCCGGTCGGTCCGCAGGCCGGACTCGCGGGCCACCACCGCCGCCATCAGTTCGTCGGTGTGCAGGCTCCCCTTCATGAGTGCCATGACCTCGCGGTCGCGCGCCAGTGCGGCGCAGTGCATCGCCGCCTGCGCCGGGTCCGGCACGTCCACCAGCCGGCACCCGGACAGGTCGAGCGATTCGCGCTCGGCCAGCGCACGGATCTGCGCCTGCGGCCCGACCAGCCATGGCTCGATCAGGCCTTCGGCTGCGGCTTCCAGTGGGCCGGCCAGGGCGTCGGCCGACAGCGGCCAGGCGACCGCGGTGGTCGCCGGTGGACGCTGGCGGGCGCGCGTCAGCAGGCCTTCGAACAGCGGATCGCGGCGTTGTCCGGCGGTGGCCGGGACGGGATTCGGATTGCCGTGCATCGTCATGCCCTCGTCAATGTCGGGTGCGCACGTACCAGCCGGGCGCGTGGCCGTAGTCGAGCCCGTCGTGGCCCAGGGGCGGCGGCATGGCCTGCCCGCTGCCGTGCTCGACCAGCCAGCGCTGCCACGGCGTCCACCAGGAGCCGGCCGTGCTCGACGTGGTGTCGCGCCAGCGCTGCGCATCGAGCGTCGAGCCTGCCTGCCCGGGCGGTCGGGTCGCGATCTGATAGTGCCGTCGTGCGGCCTCGCCCTCGGCCGGTGGGGGATTCACCACCCCGGCGCTGTGGCCACCGGTGGTCAGCGTGAAGGTGATCGGCGCGTCGGTCAGCCGGTGCAGCTCGTAGACCGACTGCCACGGCGCGACGGGGTCGGCCACGGTGGCGACCAGGAATACCGGCACCTGGATCGTCGCCAGCGACACCGGCCGGCCATCGGCGAGGTAACGACCTTCAGCGAGGTCGTTGCGCAGGTAGAGCGCGCGCAGGTACTGCGCGTGCATCCGCGCCGGTATGCGCGTGCCATCGGCGTTCCACGCCGACAGGGCGTCCAGCGGCTTGCGCCTGCCGAGCAGGTACTCGCGTACGGCGCGCCCCCAGACCCGGTCGCCCGGGCGCAGCAGCGCGAACGCCGCGGCCAGCTGCCGCGCGTCGAGATAGCCGGTGCGCGCCATCCGCTGCTCCAGCCAGCACAGCTGCGCCTCGTCGATGAATCGTCCCAGTTCACCCGGCTCCGAGAAGTCGGTCTGCGCGGCGAACAGGCTGAGGGTACGCAGACGGTCGTCACCGTCGCGCGCCATCGCGGCAGCGGCGATCGCGAGCAGCGTGCCGCCGAGGCAGTAGCCGACCGCATGGACCTGGCGGCCCGGCGCGATTGCGCCGATGGTGTCCAGCGCCGCCAGGACGCCGTCGGCGAGGCAGTCGTCCATCGACCGTTCGCGATCGCGCGCATCCGGGTTCAGCCAGGACACCATGAACACGGTATGGCCGTGGCGGACCAGCCAGTCGACCAGCGATCGGTCCGGCGTGAGGTCGAGCACGTAGTACTTCATGATCCAGGCCGGGACGATCAGGACCGGCTCGGCCTGCGCCGACGGCGTCCGGGGGGCGTACTGGATCAGTTCGATCAGCCGGTTCCGGTACACCACCCGGCCTGGCGTTGCCGCGACCTCCGAGCCGACCCGGTAGGCCTCGGCCCCGGCGGGCGGCCGGCGAAGGTGCGGGCGTGTGAGGTCGTCCATCAGGTGGACGACACCGCGCAGCAGGTTGGCCCCCCGTTCGGTCACGGTGGCCGAGATGACCTCGGGATTGGTGGCCGGAAAGTTCGCCGGCGAGGTGGCCTCCAGCAATTGTCGCGCGCCGAACTCGACCAGCCTGCGCGAGTGTTCCGACAGGCCTGGCAGAGGCCGGGTGGCCTCGCGCCACCACCGCTGCTGCGCCGCGAAGGCCTGCGCGTAGAGTCCGAACGGCCACTGGCGCCATGCGGGCCCCTCGAAACGGCGATCGTTCGAGGCGGTCGAGGGCGCGGTGCGGCCACCCCGCGCCACGAGGGCGGCCGCGCCGCCGCCCAGCGCATCGACACTGACCGTGCCCAGCCGCCACGCTTCGCGCATCGCCAGTCCGGCGAGCCGGTACTGGCGCATCGGGGACAGCATCAGTTGCCAGGCCCACGCCTGCCAGGCCATCGGGGCCGACAGCGGCGGGAAGGCCACCGTCAGGTCCACCGGTGCGGCCGGGTCCATCGGTGGCGCGATCGGCATCGGGTTCATCCGGGCTTCGGTATCGGGCGCAGGCGACACAGCATACACGACGGGCGACGGCCACCGCGCCGCACACCGCAAATCGGGCACGGTTTCTGCCGGCGCGCGCGCTATAATTGATTTCTTTGGGTTTTTCCTTCTTTTTTCGGAGTGCGCAATGCCGATCTATGCCTATCGATGCGCCTCCTGCGGCTTCGAACAGGACGTGCTGCAGAAGGTGAGCGAAGCACCACTGACCGATTGCCCGTCATGCGGCCAACCGGCGCTGGCCAAGCAGGTGACTGCGGCGGGTTTCCAGCTCAAGGGTTCCGGCTGGTACGTCACGGATTTCCGCGACAACGGCAAGAAGCCTGCCGACGGCGCGACCTCCGTGCCCAGCCCGAAGACCGACGCGGCGAGTGCCTCGCGCGAGGCCGCGCCTGCGGCCACCGGCGACGCAGCCAAGGCCGCACCGGCACCTGCCGCCGCGGCTGCT
>CANHBC010000131.1 GCA_947458835.1 Betaproteobacteria bacterium
CGGGCAGGGCTGAACGCAGCTCGCGTGCACCGGGCGGAGCCTCGCGCGCGTCCCACGCCTCCACTGCCGCGCCGTGGCTCGAGAGGAAGCGTGCGCAGGAGAACCCGGTCGCACCCAGCCCGACGACCGCCACCCGTTCGCCGGCATGCCGCGATCCGGCCGGGCCGGCGCCGATCGCGCGCGCGGCCGGCGAGGCGGCCTTGGCAGCGGCGGCGGGGACGGGATGGGCGGAGGTCATGGCAGGTTCAGCGCAGCTTCAGGGTGGACAGACCGGCGAGCACCAGCAGCGCGGTGATGATCCAGAAGCGCACCACGACCTGGTTCTCCTTCCAGCCCTTGAGTTCGTAGTGGTGGTGCAGCGGTGCCATCCGGAAGATCCGCTTGCCGGTCAGCTTGAACGAGGCGACCTGCAGCACCACCGACAACGTCTCGACCACGAACACCCCGCCCATCACGAACAGGACGATCTCCTGGCGGGTGATCACCGCGATCGTGCCCAGCGCGGCACCCAGGGCCAGTGCGCCGACGTCGCCCATGAAGACCGCGGCCGGATGGGCGTTGAACCAGAGGAAGCCGAGGCCGGCGCCGGCGATCGCCGCGCAGAACACCGTGAGTTCCCCGGCCCCGGGGATCAGCGGGAAGCCAAGGTACTTCGCGAACACCACGTTGCCGGCGACGTACGCGAAGATGCCCAGCGCCGAGCCGATCATCACCGTCGGCAGGATCGCCAGCCCGTCCAGCCCGTCGGTGAGGTTGACCGCGTTGCTGGTCCCGACGATCACGAAATAGGTCAGGATGACGAATCCGACCGCGCCCAGCGGATAGGCGAAGTTCTTGAAGAACGGCACGATCAGCTCGGTCTGGGCCGAGCTGCCGCTCCAGGCGATGAAGATCGCGGCCGACAACCCGATCACCGACTGCCAGAAGTACTTCGCCTTCGCGGAAAGACCCTTCGGGTTGCGGTAGACGACCTTGCGGTAGTCGTCTACCCAGCCGATGACGCCGAAGCCGAGCGTCACCACCAGCACCACCCAGACGAAGCGGTTGCTGAGGTCGGCCCACAGCAGCACCGTGACCGCGATCGACACCAGGATCAGCGCGCCGCCCATGGTCGGCGTACCGCTCTTGGACAGGTGCGACTTCGGGCCGTCTTCGCGCACCGACTGGCCGATCTTGTACAGCGTGAGCTTGCGGATCATCGCCGGGCCGACCATCAGGCAGATGAACACGGCCGTGATCGTGGCGAGCACCGCGCGCAGCGTGAGGTAGCTGAACACGTTGAACGCGCGTTCGTACTGTGTCAGCCACTGGGTGAGTGCAAGCAGCATCGGTGTCAGTGCGCCTCGTCCAACGGGGCCGCGGCGAGCTGCCCGACCACCCGTTCCATCCGCATGAAGCGCGATCCCTTGACCAGCACCGTCACCTTCGGGCCGAGCAGCGGGCGCAACGCGGCCACCAGCTCATCGACATCGGTGAAGTGACGGCCGGGCGCACCGAAGGCTTCGCTCGCGCGCGCCGAGTGCTCGCCCAGCGTCAGAACGAGATCCAGGCCGAAGTGCCGGGCGGCCGCGCCGACCTCGGCATGCATCTGCGGTCCGGCCGGGCCGAGCTCGCCCATGTCGCCCAGCACCAGGATGCGTACGCCCTGCCGCTCGGCCAGCACTTCGATCGCGGCCAGTGCGGAATCCGGGTTCGCGTTGTAGCTGTCGTCGATCACCGCGGCGCCCTGCAGTCCCGGCAGCAGCCGCAGGCGGCCGGTCACCGGACGGAAGCTGCCCAGCCCGGACAGCACCGCGTCCAGTCCGGCGCCGCAGGCGATCGTGGCAGCCGCAGCCGCCAGCGCGTTGCGCACGTTGTGCACGCCCGGCACGTGGATCCGGACCTGTGCCTCGCCGATCGGCGTGCGCAGCCGCAGGTCCGAACCGGCCTCGTCGAGCCGCCAGCGCGCGGTCACCGACGCTGCATGCTCCAGGCCGAAGTCGACGACGCGGTGGGCGCCCGCCAGATCGCGCCAGAAGCCGGCGAACCGGTCATCGGCATTGACCACCACGGCGCCGCCGGAGCTGAGCCCCTCGATGATCTCTCCCTTGGCCTCGGCGATCGCCTCGCGCGAACCCAGGTTCTCGATGTGCGCGACGCCTGCGTTGCCGATGACCACTACATCGGGCTGCGCGATGCGGGACAGGCGCGAGATCTCGCCGCGGTGGTTCATGCCCATCTCGATCACCGCGTAGCGGTGCGAGGCAGTGATCGACAGCAGCGTCAGCGGCACGCCGATCTCGTTGTTCAGGTTGCCAGGGGTGGCGAGCACCGAGGCGGCTGCCGCCCGGTCGAACTCGGCCGGGCCGGCCGAGGCCGCCAGCGGGGTGGTACCGTGCAGGGAAGCCTCGGCACGCAGGATCGCGGCGGTCATCTCCTTGATCGTGGTCTTGCCATTGCTCGCGGTGATCGCAACCAGCGGCCCGCGCAGTTGCGCACGCCACGCCGCACCGAGCTGGCCCAGCGCGGTGCGGGTGTCCTCGACGACCACCATCGGCAGGCCCGCCGCGTCCGCCAGGTGCCCCTCGGCCACCGCGCGCGCGTCGACCAGCGCCGCAGCGGCCCCGGACTGCACCGACTGTCCGATGAAGTCATGTCCGTCGAACCGTTCGCCCCGGATGGCGACGTACAGCGCGCCCGGTGAGGGACGGCGTCCGTCGATCGTCACCGACTCGATGGCTGCGTCCACGGCTGCGGGCTGCCCTCCGGTGATGCGTGCGACATCGGACAACTTCATCATCGCCATCGGATCAGCCTCCCGTCCCGACGCGCGCCCGCAGCGCATCGACCGCGACCGACCGGTCGTCGAACGGGTGCCGGACGCCTGCGATGTCCTGCCATGCTTCATGGCCCTTGCCTGCCACCAGAACGATGTCCGACGGCCCGGCCTCGGCCACCGCCAGCGCGATCGCCCGGGCCCGGTCGGCTTCGGCACGGAGCACGGCAACGGCGGCTGCCTCGCGTGCCCCGGCCATCACCGCGTCGATGATCCGTCCGGGCGGCTCGCTGCGCGGGTTGTCGCTGGTCACCCAGACGCGGTCAGCGAGGCGCGCGGAGACCGCGCCCATCAGCGACCGCTTGCCTGGATCGCGGTCGCCGCCGCAGCCGAACACGCAGGCGAGGCGCCCGCCCGGCGGCAGTGCCGCGCGCAGGGTCTCAAGCGCCTTGGCCAGCGCATCGGGCGTATGCGCGTAGTCGACCACCACCAGCGGAAGTCCAGCCACCCCGGCATCGACCTGCTCCATGCGGCCGGCCGGCGCATCCACCGCGGACAGCAGCCCACCCAGCCGCGACGTATCCACACCCGAACACAGCAGCGCACCCGCGGTGGCCAGCAGGTTGGACGCGTTGAACTCGCCGAGCAGGCGACTGGCGACCGGCATCCGCGTACCACCGATGGCGATCTCCAGGCGCAGTCCGCGCCGGTCCAGTCGAAGGTCGTGACCGGCCAGCGCGGCGTCCGCCTGGCGCAGGCCGAAGCCGAGCACCGGCACGCCGCGGGCGGCCACACGCCCGGCCAGCTCGCGACCGAACGGATCGTCGAGGTTGACCACGGCCGATGCCAGCGTGGGCCAGTGGAACAGCCTCTCCTTGGCCGCGCCGTAGGCATCGAAGTCAGGGTGGTAGTCGAGATGGTCGCGGGTCAGGTTGGTGAACACCGCGACGTCGATCTCCACCGCGGCCAGCCTGTCCTGGTCGAGCGCGATCGACGAAGCCTCCAGCGCGACGGCCTGCGCACCCTCGCGCACGAAGCGCGCGAGGGCGGCGTGCAGGGTCACCGGATCGGGCGTGGTGTTGGCCAGCGGCTGCATCGCCGGATCACCGGGGTAGCCGGCGCCCAGCGTGCCGACCAGTGCGCACTTGCGCCCATCGGCCTGCAGGGCCTGCGCGATCCAGCGGGTGACCGAGGTCTTGCCGTTGGTGCCGGTCACGGCGATCACCGTCAGCGCGCGAGACGGATGGCCGTACACATGGCTGGCGAGCGCGCCGAGCCGGTGCTGCAGCCCTTCGACCGCGAGGTTGGGCACGACCCAGGACGGATCCCAGCGGAAGCCGCCGGCCGAATCCCAGAGCACTGCCACCGCCCCGCGCGCGATCGCCTGCGCGATGAAGGCGCGGCCATCGGTGGAGCGGCCCGGACAGGCGACGAACACGTCGCCCGGCTGCACGCGCCGGCTGTCGAGGGCGAGCGAAGCCACCGGAAGGCCGAGCGCGGCGAGCGCGGAGGGATCGAAGGCCGGTGCCTGCATCACACCTCCTCCTTCACTTCGGCGCCGGGGGGCGGCAGGACGACGTTGTTGACCGGCGCATCGTGCGCCACGCCGAGCATGCGCAGCGCACCGGCGGTGATCTGGCTGAACACAGGCGCCGCGACCGCACCGCCGTAGTACTGCCCGGCGGACGGCTCGTCGATCATCACCGCCACGATCACCCGCGGCGCGGAGACCGGCGCGAAGCCGATGAACGAGGCGACGTAGCGGGACACGTAGACGCCGTTCTCGATCTTGCGGGCGGTACCCGTCTTGCCGCCGACGCGATAGCCGGCGACCTGCGCCCGCGGCGCCGTGCCGCCGGGGCCGGTGGCCAGTTCGAGCATGTGCCGCACGGCGCGTGCGGTTTCGGCCGATATCACACGAGTCGCGGGCGGCGGGTTGTCGACGCGCACGATCGAGATCGGGCGCATCTCGCCGTCGGTGGCGAAGATCGAATAGGCGCGGGCGATCTGCAGAAGCGTCACCGACAGGCCGTGCCCGTACGACATCGTCGCCTGCTCGATCGGCCGCCAGCTGTTCGGCGCGCGCATTCGGCCGTGCCCTTCGCCGGGAAAGCCGACCTTGGTGGGCACGCCGAAGCCGGCGTCGGTGAACGATTGCCACAGCCGGGCCGGCGGCAGCTGCAGCGCGATCTTCGCCGAACCGACGTTGGACGACTTCTGCAGGACCTGGATCACGCTCAGCGTGCCGAGCGGGTTGACGTCCCGGATGGTGTTGGGACCGATGGTCAGGGAACCCGGCGCGGTCTGGATCATGCTCTCCGGCCGTACGATGCCGGCCTCCAGGCCAGCGGCGATGGTGAACGCCTTCATCGTCGAGCCGGGTTCGTAGAGGTCGATGATCGCGCGGTTGCGCGTCTGCTGGCCGGTCAGCTTGCCCCGGTTGTTCGGGTTGAACGCCGGCAGGTTGGCGAGCGCCAGCACCTCGCCGGTCTGCACGTCGATCACCACCGCGCTGCCGGCCTTGGCACGGTGCTGGGCCACCGCCGCGCTCAGCTCGCGGTAGGCGAGGTACTGGATCTTGCGGTCGATCGACAGGGCGAGGTCGCGCCCCTGCTGCGGCACGCGCAGGCTCTCGATGTCCTCGATGATCCGGCCGCGCTTGTCCTTCATCACGCGCCGGCTGCCCGGCTTGCCGGCGAGCCACTCCTGGTACGCGAGCTCGATGCCCTCCTGGCCGACGTCGTCGACGCTGTTGAAGCCGACCAGGTGCGCGGCGACCTCGCCCGCCGGGTAGTAACGCCGGTATTCGCGCTGCTGCTGCACGCCGGGGATCTTCAGCTGCATCACGCGCGCCGCCTGGTCGGGAGGCATCTGGCGCTTCAGGTACACGAAGTCGCGCGGGGACTCGGAGATGCGCCGGCGGAGGGTCGCGGCATCGATCTCGAGCAGCTTGGCGAGCGCGGCGGCCTGCGCGTCGGTCATGCGCACGTCGTCGCGGGTAGCCGCCACCGACTCGACCGGGGTCGAGATCGCCAGCGGCTCGCCGTCACGGTCGGTGATCACGCCACGGTTGGCCGGGATCTCGATCACCCGGGTGAAGCGAGCCTCGCCGCGGGCCTGGAGGAAGTCGTCGTGCATCCCCTGCAGGAAGAACGCACGGCCCAGCATCACGGCGAACAAGCCCATCACGAACCCGAGCACCAGCCGGGCACGCCAGCGCGGCAGCTTCAGCGCCACCGCCGGCACGGAAGAGGTGTGTGCGACGCTCACCGCGCCCCGCCTTCAGCCGGCCGCTGCGGGGCCTTCGCCGGCTCGCCGCGCGCGACGACCTGCACCTTGGCGGGCACCGGCATCTGCATCTTGAGCTGCGCCAGCGCGACCTTCTCGATGCGTGCGTGCGTGGCCCAGGTGCTCTGCTCGAGCTGCAACTGGCGGAACTCGGTGTCGAGCCGGTGCTGCACCACCTGTTCACGCTCCAGCTCCGAGAAGAGCTGGCGCGCCTTGTGCTGGGACGAGACGGCCCCCAGGGCCGATGCGATCGCCAGCGCGAGCAGGATGAGGTTGACCCGGGTCATCGCGTGCTCAGCGCCCCAGCCGTTCGACCCAGCGCAGCACGGCGCTGCGGGCACGCGGGTTGGCCGCCACCTCGGCCGCATCGGGGCGCACCGCCTTCGCCGGGCGCGAGACCAGTGGCGCCGGCATCTCCGCAGCGCGCAGCGGCAGCCGCCGCGGCGGCTGCGCAGGCTGCGCCGCGGCACGCATCGCCTGCTTCACGATGCGGTCCTCGAGCGAGTGGAAGCTGATCACCACGAGCCTGCCACCCGGACTGAGCACGTCGATGCATTTCGGCAGTGCTATCTCGAGCCGCGCAAGCTCCTGATTGACGTGAATCCGTAGAGCTTGAAAGGTGCGTGTCGCCGGGTCCTTGTCAGGCTCCCGCGTGCGGACCGCAGACGCCACGAGTGCGGCAAGCTGACGTGTGCGGGTGATCGGCTGCTGCGCTCTTGCCGCAACAATCGCTCTTGCAATCGATTGAGCATACCGTTCTTCGCCATAGTCCCTGATCACCCCGCGGATGTCGCGTTCACTGGCGCGCGCAAGCCACGCGCTGGCCGTCTCACCCTGTGTGGTATCCATCCGCATGTCGAGCGGACCGTCGTTGCGGAAACTGAAGCCGCGCTCGGCCACATCGAGTTGCGGGGAGGACACGCCAAGGTCGAGCAGGATGCCGTCCACGCTGGCGATGCCGCGCGCGCGCAGCCGGTCGTCGATCGTGTCGAAGCTTGCATGCTCGATGTGGAAACGCTCATCGGTGATCTCCCGGGCACACTCGACCGCCTCCGGGTCCTGGTCGAATGCGACAAGCCGTCCGCCCGCGCCGAGACGGCCGAGCAGGGCACGGCTGTGACCACCGCGTCCGAACGTCCCGTCCACGTAGGTTCCCGACTGCCTGACTGCCAGCGCCTCGACCGCGGCATCCAGCAGCACGGGAGCGTGCCGCGAGCCGGCGCTCACAGCGAAAAGCCCTCCAGTCCCGGCGGCATCCCGCCCCCTGGGAAGCCGGAGACGCGCGCGCTCTGCTCGCTCCAGCGCCCGCCGTCCCAGATCTCGAACTTCCTGCCCTGCCCGACCAGCGTCACCGCCCGGGTGAGCGAGGCGAACTCGCGCAGCGCCGGGCCGATCAGGATCCGCCCCTGCGAATCCATCTCGACATCGTCGGCATAGCCACCGATCAGCCGCTGCAACCCGCGCACCCGGTCGTCGAAGCTCGGCAGCTTCATCAACTGGTCGTAGATCGGCTCCCATTCGGGCAGCGTGTACAGCAGCAGGCAGCGACTGGGGTCCGCGGTCACGACCAGGCGGCCGTCGCCCTGCGCAAGCAGCGCATCGCGATACTTCGTGGGAATCGCCAGCCGGCCCTTGCCGTCCATGCTGAGCTGTGCGACGCCTCGAAACACCCGGACTCCCGCGGCCGATCGGCCCTGCGTTGTCGAAAGGAAAAAGGGTGTGGGCGGGACTCCAGCCGGACTGAGTCCGGGATGTCCTTTTCCCCAAATCACCACTTCTTTCCACCTACCGCCACGTTAACCCTAAACAATCCGCCGGTCAACGGCCGATGGGGGATTTATCGTGGACGAACAAGGACTTAACAGGTGGGGCGGGACTTCGGACAGGATTTCATTAGCCGAATGAAATGAGCACCGTAACCTTCAAATTGAAGGTATTACATTAAGTCCGCAGGTTTCCCGGCCTATTCCGCGGCGTCTGCGGCACACGGACCTCGGGCGTCGGGGCGCGGGGGGCCGGTGGAAGCCACTCCCACACCCCCGGAAAGCGACTGCCCGGTCTTGCGCGCGGGCCCAGCCGCCGGGCGGGCATGTCCGATGCCGCGACGCCGGATGAGGCAGGCGCGAGCGGGCGGATGGCGACGACGACGGATGCGTCGTCTGGAAAGGGGTGCGTGAAGTCGGCCGATAAGCCGGGTTCTGTCGTGGACAGTCATTCATCTGGGCCGCCGGTTACCCGACGGCTCGAGCGACCTACCCGGGGGCAACGCGAGCAGCGCCAATGCCCCCCTATTTGGTCTTGCTCCGGATGGGGTTTGCCGTGCCGTTCGCGTTGCCGCGACCGCGGTGCGCTCTTACCGCACCGTTTCACCCTTGCCTGTGCCTTTCGGCCATCGGCGGTCTGTTCTCTGTGGCACTTTCCGTCGCCTTGGGCAGTCGCTTGCGCCACTGCTTGCTGCGCCCGGCCGTTAGCCGGCATCCCGCTCTGTGGAGCCCGGACTTTCCTCCGCACCGCGAACGATACGGCGACTGTCTGGCTGGCTTCACGCCGGACAAGTGTATCTCAGGCAGGGGTGACCATACGCCATTGCAGTGGTTCGCCCGCCCGCAACGGCACCAGGGCGTCGCCGCCGTACGGGTATTCCG
The DNA here is from genome assembly GCA_947458835.1 of Betaproteobacteria bacterium. Taxonomy (GTDB): domain Bacteria; phylum Pseudomonadota; class Gammaproteobacteria; order Burkholderiales; family CAIKXV01; genus CAIKXV01. The sequence goes on from CANHBC010000131.1 coordinate 8,689, forward strand.
AAGGCGCCTCCCACCGCTCGCGTACCAGCACGACCGTTCCGGTGTTGCGCGGCAGCCGATAGAAATCGGGGCCGTGGAAGCTCGCGAAAGCCTCCAGGCGATCGAGCGCGCCGGCGCGGTCGAAGGCCTCGGCGTAGAGTTCGAGCGCGGCATGGGCGTTGAAGCAACCGGCACAACCGCAGTCGGCCTCCTTCGTGTGCCGGGCATGCGGTGCACTGTCGGTGCCGAGAAAGAACTTAGGGTTGCCCGAGGCGGCCGCGTCCATCAGTGCCTGTCGATGCACTTCGCGCTTGAGGACAGGCAGACAGTAGTAGTGCGGGCGGATGCCGCCGACGAAGATCGCATTGCGATTCATCAGCAGGTGGTGAGGCGTGAGCGTGGCGGCGACGTTCGGGCCGCAGGACTCGACGAACGCCACGGCATCGCGCGTGGTGATGTGCTCCATGACCACCCGCAGGCCGGGCATCTGCCGCACCAGCGGCGCCAGCGTACGCTCGATGAAGGCCTGTTCCCGGTCGAACAGGTCGACGCTCTGGTCAGTGACCTCGCCATGGACCAGCAGCGGCAGGCCGAGGCGTTCCATCGCCTCCAGCGCGGGCCTTGCGCGGTCGACGTGGGTGACGCCGGAATCGGAATTGGTGGTCGCTCCCGCCGGGTAGTACTTCACCGCCTTGACGATGCCCGACGCCACCGCAGCCTCGATCTCGGCCGCGGTGGTGCGGTCGGTCAGGTACAGCGTCATCAGCGGCTGGAAATCGCTGCCCGCTGACGCTCCCTTCGGCAGCGCGGCAAGGATGCGTTCACGGTAAGCCGCCGCCATCGCGGTGGTGGTCACCGGCGGGCGCAGGTTGGGCATCACGATCGCGCGCGCGAACTGGCGCGCAGTGAACGGCAGCACGGCGGACAGGTGTTCGCCGTCGCGCAGGTGCAGGTGCCAGTCGTCGGGACGGACCATCTCGATGCGGTCAATGCCACTACCCGCGGACACGGATGTCGCGGTGGACTGGGTGGGGGCGGCGATATCGGTCAAGGCAGCATCCTCATGCAGGGGCATCGGGTGCTGGACAGCTTAGCGGCTCTTCAGCGCAAGCGCGAGCCGGTAGGCCTGGTCGCGCGGCACGCCGCACAGGCGCGAAGCGACATGCGCGGCCCGGCTCGCCGGCAGTTCGGCGAGCAGCTCGACCAGTACCCGCTCGACCTGCGCATCTTCGGGGGCTGGCGCCTCGGCCGGCTCGTCGACCAGCAGGACGAACTCGCCGCGCCGGCGGTCGGCATCGCCCTCCAGCCAGGCGACCGCGTCGGCCAGCGGGCACTGGTGGACCGACTCGAACAGCTTGGTGAGTTCGCGCGCAAGCACCACCGTCCGCTCGCCGCCAAGCACCGTGCACAGGTCGGCGACCGAATCGACAATGCGGTGCGGCGATTCGTAGAACACGAGGGCGGCCGGCACGCGGCGCACCGATTCGATCGCCGTGCGTCGCCGCTCGCCAGTGGCCGGCAGGAAGCCGCAGAACAGGAAAGCATGCGGCTGCAGGCCACTCACCGACAGCGCCGCGATCGCGGCATTCGGCCCGGGCACCGCAAACACCGGCAGCCCGGCCGCACGAGCGGCGCGCACCACCACCGCACCCGGGTCGCTGATCGCCGGCGTGCCGGCATCGCTGACCAGCGCCACGATCGCGCCACCGCGCAGCAGTTCGACGATACGCTCGGCCTGCGCATGTTCGTTGTGCGCATGCAGCGGCAGCATCCGGCCGCGCGGTGCGTTGCCGTCGGCCGCGAACAGCTTGCGCGTGACGCGGGTGTCCTCGGCCGCGATCCAGTCGGCGCCTTCGAGGGTCGAGCGCGCGCGCGGCGATAGATCGCCCAGGTTCCCGATGGGCGTGGCTACCACATATAATCCGGCCGTGCCAGAAGCCGGTCGCCCGGACTGATCCCCCCCATGCTGCATCTCGTGGTCCTTGCGTTGCCCGTCGCGTTGCGCCGGCTAGTCTGCGGCATCCGTACCCTGATGACCAGCGTACCGCGCGCAGCCATGCTGGTCGCGGCACTGCTGGCGGCGCCGGCGATCGCCCAGCCCGCGGCAACGGGCGGGCGCATCGTCGCGGTCCTGCTGCCGCTCGACTCCCCCGTGTTCGGCCGCGCCGCCGCTCATGTACGCAACGGGATCGCGGCCGCATGGACGCAGTCGGCGTCCAGGGGCAGGGTCGACCTGCGCTTCATCCCGGTGGGCGACCACCCGAACGATGTGATCGCCAGCTACAACCAGGCGCTGGCCGCGAATGCGCAGGTGGTGGTCGGCCCGCTGATCCGCGACCAGGTCACCGTGCTGGCCAGCGGCCTGGCGCTGAGTGCACCGGTGACGGTGCCCACGCTCGCACTCAACGCCGTCGAGGGCGACGTCCGCCTGGCCGCCAACCTGTTCCTGTTCGGGCTGTCCGGCGAGGCCGAGGCGCGCCAGGTGGCCCGGCTCGCGCTGCGCGACGGGCAGCGCCGTGCACTCGTGCTGACCCAGCCGAACGCCTTCTCGCGACGGTTGCAGCAGGCGTTCATTGAAGCCTTCTCCGACGGCGGCGGCACGATCGCCGGGCAGCATGCCGCGGTCACCGACGTCGCCGCCATGGCACGCATGCGCGCGGCCACTGCCGGCCAGGGCGCGGACATGGTGTTCATCGCCGCCGACCTGGCCACCGCGCGCACCGTGCGACCGTTCCTGGACACCCAGCTGCCAACCTATGCGACCTCCCAGCTCTGGTCGGGGCCGATCGACCCGAACGCGAATCTCGACCTGAACGGTACCCGC
>CANHBC010000132.1 GCA_947458835.1 Betaproteobacteria bacterium
CTTCTTCGCGACGACCTTCTTCGCGATCTTCTTCGCCGCCTTCGCGGTCACCTTCTTTGCGGCCTTCCCTGCGACCTTCTTCACGGCCGTCTTCGCAACCTTCTTCGCGGGTGCACGCGCGGGGCCCTTGCGAGCCGCCTTCTTCGCGACGGGCCGCGCGACCTTGCGCTGCGTGGACTTGCGTGCAACCTTCTTCGCGACCTTCCTGGCCATCAGTGACTCCCGCGTTGGCTACTGGCGTATATCAGCCGGCGTGCATCATTCCCAGGACAGCGCGCCGCCCGTCTGGTACTCGATGACCCGTGCCTCGAAGAAGTTGCGTTCCTTCTTGAGGTCGATCATCTCGCTCATCCACGGGAACGGATTGTTCGCGCCCGGAAAGAGTGGCTCGAGCCCGATCTGCTGGCATCGACGATTGGAAATGTACCGCAGATACTCCTTGAACATCGGCGCGTTGAGGCCGAGCACGCCCCGCGGCATCGTGTCCTCGGCATAACGGTACTCGAGTTCGACCGCCGTGTTCATCAGTTGCCGGATCTCCTCGCGGAACTGCGGCGTCCACAGGTGCGGGTTCTCGGCCTTCACCGTGTTGATCAGGTCGATGCCGAAATTGCAGTGCATCGACTCGTCGCGCAGGATGTACTGGTACTGCTCGGCCGCGCCGGTCATCTTGTTCTGCCGGCCCAGCGCCAGGATCTGCACGAAGCCGACATAGAAGAACAGCCCTTCCATGATGCAGGCAAAGACGATCAGGCTCTTGAGCAGCTTCTGGTCGGCTTCCGGCGTACCGGTCCGGAACTCGGGGTTGGTCAGAGTGTCGATGAACGGGATCAGGAACTCGTCCTTGTCCCGGATCGATGCAACCTCGTGGTAGGCGTTGAACACCTCCCCTTCGTCGAGCCCGAGCGACTCGACGATGTACTGGTAGGCGTGGGTGTGGATCGCCTCCTCGAAGGCCTGGCGCAGCAGGTACTGCCGGCATTCCGGGGCAGTGATGTGGCGGTAGGTGCCCAGCACGATATTGTTCGCGGCCAGCGAGTCGGCCGTGACGAAGAAGCCGAGGTTGCGCTTGATCAGGCGCCGCTCATCATCGGTCAGTCCGTTCGGATCCTTCCACAGCGCGATGTCCCGGCTCATCTGGATCTCCTGCGGCATCCAGTGGTTCGCGCACGCGTCGAGGTACTTCTTCCAGGCCCACTCGTACTTGAACGGGACCAGCTGGTTGACATCGGTCTGGCCGTTGATGATCCGTTTGTCGTCGGCGGACACGCGGCGCTCGGCCGCGGCGTCGGTGCCGCGGGCGGCAGGGACTGACCCCTGGAACGCGCCGGGCGTCGGGTGCATGGCCAGCCGCTGGGCGGCCTGCGGCGCAGCGGCAGCGCCGAAATCTTCTTCGAATGAAAGCATCGGTAGTGGTCCGTTCGGGTAATTCAGCGGCCGGCCAGGGTCACTGGCAGGCTTCGCAATCGGGGTTGTCGATGGAGCAGAATTTCGCGTCGGTCGCGGGCAACGCCTCTGCCGAGGCGGCCATCGCACCGCCCGAGGCACCGCCGTTCACGGCCACTGCGTTCAGCTGGCCGGCCTTGATCGTGGACTTCTCTGCGTGCGTCGCGCCGACCGTGCGCAGGTAGTACGTCGTCTTGAGGCCGCGCAGCCACGCCAGCTTGTAGGTGTCGTCGAGCCGCTTTCCGGACGCACCCGCCATGTAGATATTCAGCGACTGCGCCTGGTCGATCCACTTCTGCCGGCGGGAGGCCGCCTCGACCAGCCAGGACGGGTCCACCTCGAAAGCGGTCGCGTACAGGCTGCGGATATCGGCCGGGATGCGGTCGATCTTGGCCAGGCTGCCGTCGAAGTACTTGAGGTCGGAAATCATCACCTCGTCCCACATGCCGAGCTTCTTCAGGTCGCGCACGAGGTACTCGTTGACCACGGTGAACTCGCCAGACAGGTTCGACTTCACGTACAGGTTCTGGAAAGTCGGCTCGATGCACTGCGACACGCCGGTGATGTTCGCGATTGTCGCGGTGGGCGCGATGGCCATCGTGTTGGAGTTGCGCATGCCATGGCGGGCGATGCGGGCCCGCAGCGCGTCCCAGTCGAGCGTGGTCGACTCGTCGCACTCGACGAACCCGCCGCGCTCCTCGCGCAGCAGACGGATCGTGTCGATCGGCAGGATGCCGCGGTCCCACAGCGAACCCTTGAACGTCGCGTAGCGGCCGCGCTCGGCTGCCAGCTCGGTCGACGCCCAGATCGCGTAGTAGGAGATCGCCTCCATCGAGCGGTCCGCGAACTCCACCGCCTCCTGAGAGGCGGTCGCGATGCGCAGCTCATGCAGGCAGTCCTGGAACCCCATCAGGCCGATGCCGACCGGACGGTGCTTCATGTTCGAGTTGCGCGCCTTGTTGACCGCGTAGTAGTTGAGGTCGATCACGTTGTCGAGCATGCGCATCGCGACGTTGATCGTGCGCTGCAGCTTGTCGTGGTCGATCACTTCCCTGCCACCGTCGAGCTTCAGGTGCGCCTTCAGGTTTACCGACCCGAGGTTGCACACCGCCGTCTCCGCATCGCTGGTGTTGAGGGTGATCTCGGTGCACAGGTTGGAGCTGTGCACCACGCCCACGTGCTGCTGCGGCGAGCGGATGTTGCAGGGATCCTTGAAGGTGATCCAGGGATGCCCGGTCTCGAACAGCATCGTCAGCATCTTGCGCCAGAGCTGCAGGGCCGGGATCTTCTTGAACAGCCGGATCTCACCGGCGGCTGCCTTCTCCTCGTAGCGCAGGTAGGCCTTCTCGAAGGCGCGCCCGAACTTTTCGTGCAGGTCGGGGACGTCCGCCGGCGAGAACAGCGTCCACTCGCCCGCTTCCATCACCCGCTTCATGAACAGGTCGGGGATCCAGTTGGCCGTGTTCATGTCGTGCGTGCGGCGACGGTCGTCACCGGTGTTCTTGCGCAGCTCGAGGAACTCCTCGATGTCGAGGTGCCAGGTCTCGAGGTAGGAGCAGACCGCCCCCTTGCGCTTGCCGCCCTGGTTGACGGCGACCGCGGTGTCGTTGACGACCTTCAGGAACGGCACCACGCCCTGGCTCTTGCCGTTGGTGCCCTTGATGTGCGAGCCCAGTGCGCGCACCGGTGTCCAGTCGTTGCCGAGGCCGCCAGCGAACTTCTGGAGCATCGCGTTTTCCTTGATCGCCTCGTAGATGCCGTCGAGGTTGTCGGCCACCGTCGTCAGGTAGCAGGACGACATCTGGCTATGCCGGGTACCCGAGTTGAACAGGGTCGGCGTGGAGCTCATGTAGTCGAACGACGAGAGCACGTTGTAGAACTCGATCGCCCTCGCCTCCCGGTCGATCTCGCCCAGCGCCAGCCCCATCGCGACGCGCATGAAGAAGGTCTGCGGCATCTCGATGCGGCGCTCGTCGATGTGCAGGAAGTAGCGGTCGTACAGGATCTGCAGGCCGAGGTAGTCGAACTTCAGGTCGTTGTCGGCGATCAACGCGCGGCCCAGTCGATCGAGGTCGTACTGGCCGAGGCGCTCGTCGAGCAGTTGCGCGGCCACGCCTTCGCGGATCAGCCGCGGGAAGGCCTCGGCATAGCCTTCCTTCATCTGGGCGTGAGTCTTCTCCTCGCCCAGCGTCTCGATGCGCAGGTCGTTCAGCAGCAGCCGGGCGGTCACGTAGCTGTACTCGGGCTCCTGCTCGATCAGCGCACGGGCGGAGAGCACCGCCGACTTGCGCACCTCGCCGATCGGCACGCCGTCGTACAGGTCGCGCAGGGTCTGCTCGATGATGGTGTCGGGGCTGGCCTCGTGCAGACCCTGGCAGGCTTCGCCGATCAGGCCGCGCAGCCAGGCGAAGTCCAGCGGCACCAGTTCGCCGTCAACCTTCACCCGGATCGGTGCCACCGCGCCGGCCGAGCCCACCACCGGCTGCGCCTTGCGCAGTTCGGCACGGGTGCGCGCACGCTCTTCACGATAGAGCACGTAGGAGCGGGCAACCTCGTGCAGGCCCGAACGCATCAGCGACAGCTCGACCTGGTCCTGGATGTCCTCGATGTGGAAGGTGCCGCCATTGGGCTGCCTGCGCAGCAGCGCATTGATCGCCAGGTTGGTGAGCTGGACGACCTGCTCGCGCACGCGTGCCGAAGCCGCCGCCTGCGAACCGTCCACGGCAAGGAATGCCTTGGTCATCGCGATCGCGATCTTGCCAGGCTCGAAACCGACGACCGCGCCATTGCGCCGGATGACCTTGTACTGCGCATAGCGTGCATCGGCGGGGGCGAGCGCAGCCTCGGTGACGGAGGCCGGCATGGCCGGCGTGGCCTGAGGCGTAGGTTCGCTCGCTGTCTGCATTGCGTTTCTCCAGTTCGATACGTCGGTTAAAGGGCGCTCCGGGCACGGGATCCTGCACACAAGATCTTGTGTGCTCGCCCGTCCCGCCCGCTAAAGGTCCACCCGCTGCCACAACATGTGGTGGTAAAGCGCCATCAAGACCCTAATTCTAGGGGTTTGGACCCGGCCGTCAAGCCCGGATGCCGCGATTTCTTCCGACCGGGCGCGAGCCTCAGCAACCGGCCGCGATGCGCACCGTGCCCAGGTGGATGGCGACCGTGTCCTCGATCTCGCGCGCGTACCCGCCGGCCATGCAGACAGCCACTGGCAGCCCGGCCTGCGCACAGCGGTCGAACACCATACGGTCGCGCGCAGCGAGCCCCGCGCGGGACACCGACAGCCGGCCAAGGCGGTCCCCTTCGTAAGGATCCGCGCCGGCAAGGTAGATGACCAATCCGGCCCGCGCGGCCGCGAACGCATGGTCCAGCCCGCCCGCCAGCCGGTCCAGGTACTCGGCGTCGCCGGTCCCGTCATCGAGTTCGATGTCCAGGTCACCCGCCACCTTGGTGAACGGATAGTTGTTCCGGCCGTGGATCGAGAAGGTGAACACCGACGGGTCGCCGGCGGCGATCGATGCGGTGCCGTCACCCTGGTGCACGTCGCAGTCGACCACCAGCACCCGCTGGACACGCCGCTCCACCTGCATCGCGGCAGCGGCGATCGCCACGTCGTTGAACACGCAATAGCCGGCGCCACGATCACGGAATGCGTGGTGGGTGCCCCCGGCTAGGTTGACCGAGGCGCCCTGCTCCAGCGCCGACCGGCAGGCGGCCAGCGTGGCCCCGGCCGACCGGCGCGATCGCTCGACCATGGCCGTCGACCAGGGGAATCCGATGTCGCGCTGCTGCGCAGGCGTGAGCGTTCCGTCGACTACCGCACGCAGCCAGCCCGGGTCGTGGGCGCGCAGGATCTCCCGATCGGTCGCGGCCGGCGCCAGCACCAGCTGCACCGCGCCGGGCGGCAGCTCGGCCTGCACGCGCTCGCGCAGGCGGGCGTACTTCTCCATCGGGAAACGGTGCCCCGCCGGCAGCGGCAGCACGAAACCGTCGCTGTAGTACGCAAGCATCGACCGATCAGCCCGCAAGCGCGGCGTGCAGGCGGGGCCAGTCGAAATGCGGCCCCGGGTCGGTCTTGCGCCCCGGCGCGATGTCGCTGTGGCCGGCGAGGTGATCGAGGGGATAGCGGCTGCGCAGCAGGCGCACCAGCGCTGCCAGCCGCTCGTACTGTGCGTCCTCGAATGGGTCGTGATCGCTGCCCTCGAGTTCGACGCCGATCGAGAAGTCGTTGCAGCGGGTACGCCCCCCGAAACTGGATACACCGGCATGCCACGCACGCCGGCCGCACGGCACGAACTGGATCAGTTCGCCGTCCCGCCGCACCAGGAAATGGGCGGAGACACGCAAGCCGAGCAGTTGCGCATAGAACGGATGCGCATCCGGATCGAGGCGGTTGAGGAACAGGTCGACGATGGCCTCGCCGCCGTACTGTCCGGGCGGCAGGCTGATGTTGTGCACCACGAGCAGGTCGACCGGCATGCCGCGCGGACGCGAGTCGCAATTGGGCGAAGGCTGCTGGCGTGCCGCGCGGACGCGGCCGGCGCGGTCGATCGCCGCGGCCGACCGCGACGAAGGCGCGTCACTCAATGCCAAGTCGCTCCATCCGGTAGCGCAGTTGCCGGAACGAGATGCCGAGGATCTTTGCCGCCGCGGTGCGGTTGTAGCGCGTCTTCTCCAGCGCCTCGACGATCGCCTGTTTCTCGATCGTCGCGAGGTAGTCCTCCAGCGGCAGGCCGCGGATGTCCGCCGCTTCGACCGCCGCGGGCTTGAGCTGCAGGTCCTCGGGCGTGATCTCGCTGCCGGAGCACAGCGCGAGGGCACGCTCCAGCACGTTCTCGAGCTCGCGCACGTTGCCGGGGAACGGATAGTCCTCGAGCGCGCGCACCGCCCCCGGCGACAGCGACGGCACCGGCGTGCCGTCCTGGACCGCACGGCGCTGCAGGAACGCGTCGGCAAGCAGCCCGATATCCTCCGGCATGTCGCGCAGCGGCGGCATCTTCAGTTCGATGACGTTCAGGCGGTAGAACAGGTCCTGCCGGAACCGGCCGGCCTTCACTTCCTCGGCGAGGTCCTTGTGGGTGGCAGAGATCACCCGGACGTCGACGCCCTCCTCCTGGGCCGAACCCACCTTGCGCACCCGCTTCTCCTGGATCGCGCGCAGCAGCTTCACCTGCATCAGCAGCGGCAGTTCGGCGACCTCGTCGAGGAACAGCGTGCCGCCGTCGGCGGCCTGGAAGAAGCCCCCGCGCTCGCCATCGGCGCCAGTGAAGGCGCCCTTGCGGTAACCGAAGAACTCGCTCTCGACCAGGTTCTCGGGGATGGCCCCGCAGTTGACCGGTACGAACGGCCGCTCGTGGCGGACGCTCTTGTGGTGGATCAGCTTCGCGGCGAGTTCCTTGCCGCAGCCGGATTCGCCTGACACGTGGATCGGCGCCTGACTGCGCGCGAGGCGATCGATCATCGCCCGCGTCTGGCGTATCGGCGCGCTCTCGCCGAGCAGCGTATGCCCCGCCGGCTCGCTGTCGGCGGCGGCCCCGGCGGGTGCGGGTACGGCGCTGCCCTCGGACAGCTTGAGCGCCGACTTGACCAGCGCCCGCAACTGGTTGACCTGGACCGGCTTGACCAGGTAATCGAAGGCACCGGCCTTCAGGGCCGCGACTGCGTTCTCGGCGCTGCCGTACGCAGTGATCACCGCGACCGGCATCCTGGGCCAGAAGCGCGACGCATGCCCGAGCAGCGCCAGCCCATCGCCGTCGGGCAGCCGCATGTCGGTCAGGCATACGTCGTACTGCTGCTTCTGCAGCAGCTGGCGCGCCTCGAATTCGCTTTCGGCGGCGTCGGTGTCCAGCCCCATCCGGTTCAGCGTCAGGCTGAGCAGTTCACGGATGTCCGCCTCGTCGTCGACGATCAGCGCACGCGCCTTCACCGCGCCCTCCGCGGCCCCGTGCGGCCCGGGACCGGGCATGCTCCGTCGATGCGGTCCAGCGGATGCGTCTTCATGCGCGATTCGACTCTGCGGCGGACTTGCATTGCAGGGTGAACCGGGTCGGTGGCGGCCCGGCGGCGAACTCGAGCGTGCCGCCGTTGGCGTCGGCCAGTTCGCGCGCCAAGTATAGACCCAGCCCGGTGCCGGCACTGGCGGTGGTGAAGAACGGCTCGAACAGCTGCGCCTGGACCGACGGCGGGATGCCGGGCCCGTCGTCCAGCACGTCCACGAACACGGTACCGACGGCCCGGTCGGAGGCATCGCCGTGGCGCACCACGATGCGTATGCTGCCGGCCGACTGGCTGCCGTGGCGCAGCGCATTGCGGCAGAGGTTCCACATCACCTGGTTGAGGTGGCTGCGGTCGAACTGCACCTCGACCGGGTCGGGCACCTCGACCACCATCACCGACGGGTCGACGCGCTCGTTGTTGCAGAACTCGATGGCGAAGGTGCCGAGGTAGGCATGCAGGTCGACAACCTCCCCGTGCACGCGATCGCGCCGGTTGAGCTTCAGGACCTCCTGCACCATGCCGTCGAGGCGGCGTGTGTTGTCATGGATGATCTGCAGCAGCCGGACATCGGTCGGGTTGGACGACTCCGACTCCTGCAGCAGCTCGGTCGCATGGTTGATCGCCGACAGCGGGTTGCGGATCTCGTGGGCGATGTTGGCGGTGAGCCTGCCCAGTGCGGCCAGCTTGAGCTGCTGGGCCTCGGCCTGGATGCGCGAGCGGTCTTCGAGGAACAGCACCAGCCGCCCCGCGGCATCCCCACCCACCGGGACGGTTCGAAGGCCGACCTCGCGCAGGCCGGGCTTGCCGGCCTGCGGCAGCCGCAGGGGCCGCGCCAGCGGCTGGCGGTCGCGCTGCCATCGCGCATGGGCCTCCGCCAGCAACGGCGCGTACTCGATCAGCGGCGTTTCCCGCTCAGGCACCCGGCGCCCGCCGAGCAGCTCGATCGCACGGGCATTGATCTGCCGGATGATGCCGCGCTGGTCGACCACGACCACCCCGTCCTGCATGTCCTGGATGATCAGCTGGTTGACCTCGGCCAGATTGGCGAGATCCAGTCCCCGCTGCTCGGCCAGCCGCTCGCTGGCGACCGCATACCCGGCCAGCGAACGCGCGACAAAGGCAGTCGCAAAATAGCCGATGCTGAGCAGCGCGGCCTGCACCATCTGGCCGGAACTGTCCGGCTGCTGCAGCACACGCAGGGCCTGCTCGCCGAGCACGGCCAGCGATCCGGCCGCGGCATAGAACAGCATCATGCGACCGCGGCTGATCAGCGCCGCGCCCGCCTGGGACGCGATCAGCAGCAGGCCCAGGCCGCTCGAGATGCCGCCGCTGGCGTGCATCGCCAGCACGACGAACAGGACATCTGCCAGCGAGTGGGCAGTGAGCTGCGTCTCGAAACCCGGCCGTCGCGCGACGATGCCGACGAAGGCGACCGCCGAGAACACGGCGTACAGCGCCATCACCCAGAAGAACAGCTGCGGCTTCGCGCGCCCGAACAGCAGATCCTGGTCGAGCAGCCAGATCGCGAACATCACCACTGGCACCAGGCCGCGGTAGACGTTGAAGTACAGCAGCGACCGCCAGAAGTCGTCGCGGTAGACGGTGGCCGAGACCGCTGCCGCACCTGCCATGGTCAGTGCAGCCGCTCGTGTTCCCGGCTGCAGAAGCGTAGCCCGCGAGCCCCGACGCTCTCGGACTCCGGCAGGAAGGTGCCGCAATGGGCACAGCGCACCATGTCCTGGGTCGGTCGGTCGGCCCGCTGCCGTTCACGCTCGCGGCGCGCCGCAGCACGCGAGCTGGCTGAGGCCAGCCACACGACCAGCGCGATCACCGCCAGCAGGACGAGGTACTTGGTCACCGCCGGCCGCCGCGCCGGGGCGTCACTGGCCCGGCGCCTCGGGATCCATGTGCAGGGCCTCGAGGAACCGCGAGACCATGTTGTAGGCACCCACGGTCGCGGTCAGTTCGACCATCTGGCGGGGGTCGAAGAAGCGTGCCGTGGACTCGAACACGGCATCAGGCACGTGGATCTCGCGCGTCATCGAATCGGCGTATGCGATCACTGCACAAGCCCGTTCGTCGAACATCCCGGCGGGGGGCGTGCCCAGTGCCGGCAGGGTCCTCAGCGCCTCGAGCTGGGCGTCGGACATGCCTTCCTTCCGGGCGAACGGTAGGTGCGCCGCGAACTCATAGGGCGCATCGTTGATCACGGCCACCCGCATGATCGCCAGTTCGGTGTAGAGCGCCGGGATCAGGCACTGCTGCCGGATCGCGGTCAGCAGGTGGAGCCAACCTTCGGCCACCGGCGGGCTGTTCATCAGCATCCGGTAGAGATTGAGCATCTTGCCCCCGCGCTGTTCGCGGATGCGGCGGGCAAGCTCCGGATTATCTGACTCTTCAGCGTAGGCCACACGGGCCATCGGACACCTCACGGGATAAAGGCGCCTGGTCGGGGTGAGAGGATTCGAACCTCCGACTCCTGCGTCCCGAACGCAGTACTCTACCAGACTGAGCTACACCCCGAATTTGCGCAACGATACTTCAATGTTTCAACTGCTACTGCCGGTACTGCTGCTTCTGTCTACTGCTTGTAACCGCTGCTGCCACCTCCGCCGCCGCCGCTTCGTCCGGTCAGACGTTGCGTGCCACTGCGAAGGACGCGAAGTCTATCAGAGAATCGCGGAACTTCGAATCCGGAAGTGAACGAATTGCATCCTGCGCGCATTGCGACTCGCGAATCGCCTGGTCGCGCGCGTACGCCAGCGACCCGCACTGCTCCAGCGCCGCGAGCACTTCGTCGAAGCGCTCGACTGAACCCTGCTCGATCACTTCGCGCAGCATCGCACGCTGCCCATCGGATGCACTGGCCATTGCATGGATCAGCGGCAGCGTCGACTTGCCCTCGGCCAGGTCGTCACCGAGGTTCTTGCCGATCGACGCGCGGTCGCCCGAGTAGTCGAGCACGTCGTCGATCAGCTGGAAGGCCGTGCCCAGGTGCATGCCGTAGGTGGCGAGGGCCTGCTCGTGCGCCGGCGACTGGTGGGCCAGCACCGCGCCCAGCCGGGCCGATGCCTCGAACAACTTCGCCGTCTTGGAACGGACCACACGCAGGTAGTCGGCCTCGCTCAGGTCGGCGTTGTGCACGCCGAGCAGCTGCAACACCTCGCCCTCGGCGATGACGTTGGTCGCGTCGGCCAGCACCTCGAGCACGCGCAGGTCGCCGACACCGACCATCATCTGGAACGCACGGGAATAGATGAAGTCACCGACCAGAACGCTGGCGGCGTTGCCGAAGCGCGCATTGGCCGTCGGCCGCCCGCGTCGCAGCGACGACTCGTCGACGACGTCGTCGTGCAGCAGCGTCGCGGTATGGATGAACTCGACCACCGCTGCGATCTCGAGGTGCGCACGGCCGGTGTAGCCGGAGGCACCCGCGGACAGCACGACAAGCGCAGGCCGCAGCCGCTTGCCGCCGCTGGACACCAGGTATTCGGCCACCTGCCGGATCAGCGGGACATCCGAGGCCAGCCGGTCGCGGATGACCAGTTCGACCGCGTCCAGATCGGCCTTGACAAGGGTGCGGAACACTTCCATCGGGGCTCGGCGCGCGCGGGCGCTCTTGGTGGCCGGACATCGGCGGTTAGCCCGCAAGCATAGCAGGAGCCACCCATGCCCGGCGTCCGGCCGTGCCTGCCCCGCCCCGCCCCGCCCCGCCGGGCGTATCCTCCTCCGCCGACACAGGGCGGCCACGCCCCCCTTTGACTGTCTGCCGGCGCGAAGGTATATTCGCGGGTTCCGTAGGTTCCGGTATGCCGGATCCACGTCCGTCCCAGGAGCGTTCCCATGTATGCGGTCATCCAGACCGGTGGCAAGCAGTACCGCGTTGCCGTCGGCGATCAACTGAACATCGAGAAGCTGGCGGTGGCC
>CANHBC010000133.1 GCA_947458835.1 Betaproteobacteria bacterium
ACTGCTGGAGCACCTGCGCGGACGCTTCGGCCATGTGTCCTGGGAACGGGTGCTGTGCGGACCGGGCCTCGCCAGTATCTTCGACTTCCTGGTGATCCGCAGGAACGCCTCGGTATCGGCCGAGGTGCTCCAGGATGTGGAACGACGTGGCGGTGCTGCCGTCAGCGAGGCGGCCCTGGCCGGAGGCAACGTGACCGCACGCAGCGCGCTGTCGATCTTCCTGTCGGCCTACGGCTCGTTCACCGGCAACATGGCGCTGACGCTGATGCCGCGCGGTGGCATCTACCTCGCGGGCGGCATCACGCCGCAGATCGTGGACGCCATGCGCGACGGGACCTTCATGCACGCCTACGGAGCGAAGGGGCGCTTCGCGGACCTCGTCGCGCAGTTCCCGGTGAACATCGTGCTCGGGCGCAACCCGAGCCTGCTCGGCGCCGCGATGGTCGCCCGGCATTTCGCCCGCTGAAGCGGTCCCTCGGCAGGACGGTTGCAAGTACGGCGCGGTACGCCGCTGTCGGTGTTCAGCGGCGTGCAGCCGCCTGCAGTTCGTCCGGCGTGTTCAGGTTGTCGAAGGCGTCGGCCTCGTCGCTGAAGTCGACTTCAACCACTCGCAGCGCCGAGTACCAGCGGTCGATCTTGCGGCCCCCCTCCGCCAGGAAGGTCGTCAGGTGTGCGTGCAGGTCGCGCCGGCACAGGCAGAACACCGGATGCGGCTGGTCTCCGGTCCGGGCCACCGCGAGGTCTGCCGCGCCGCCAGCGAGGGCCGACGAGAGCCGGCGGATCAGGTCCTCTGGCAGGAACGGCGAGTCGCAGGGAACGGTCGCCACCAGCGGGTGGCTGGCCATCGCGAGTCCCCGCTCGAGCCCGGCCAGCGGTCCGGCGAAGCCCTCGATCGAGTCGGGCACCACCCGATGCCCGAATGCGGCGTAGCGATCGAGGTTCTGGTTCGCGTTGACCACGAGTTCGTCCACCTGTGGACTCAGCCGGTCGATCACGTGCGCGACCATCGGTCGTCCGTCGAGCAACTGCAGGCCCTTGTCGACGCCGCCCATGCGGCGCCCGAGGCCCCCGGCCAGCACGACGCCGGTCACGCAGCCCGGGACCGCGACCTGCGGCGTGCCGTGGGCGCTCATCGGTCGAAGCGCTCCGCTCCCGTGAACAGCAGGTAGCGGGTGTTGGCGGCACGGCCGATCATGGTCAGGCCGACCTGGCGCGCGATCCGGTAGCCCATCTCGGTCAGGCCGGACCGTGACACGAGGAACGGCACGCCCATCTGGGCGCACTTGATCACCATCTCGGAGGTGAGCCGGCCGGTGGTGTAGAACACCTTGTCGGCGCCGTCGATCCGGTCCAGCCACATGTGGCCGGCGATCGCGTCCACAGCATTGTGGCGGCCGACGTCCTCGACGTAGTAGAGCACGTCGGCCCGGGCGTCCATGCCGTCGTCGGTGCAGCGGGCGAGCGCACAGCCGTGCACGGCGCCAGCCTGCTTGTAGATGGTCTCTTGGCGGCGCACCGCGTCGAGCAGCGCGTACAGGCCGCGCTGCGTCAGTCGCGGCTCGACGGGGAGCCTGATGGCGTCTATCTCGGCCATCAGGTCGCCGAACACCGAACCCTGGCCGCAGCCAGTGGTGACCGTGCGCCGTGCCGTTCGCTCGGAGAAGTCGGACGCGCCAGCGCGCGTGGTGACCGCGACCGCGTCGACCTCCCAGTCCACGTGCACGGCGGCGATGTCGTCGATACCCTCGAGCAGCCGCTGGTTGCGCAGGAAGCCCAGCGCCAGCGCCTCGGGGGCCTGGCCGAGGGTCATCAGTGTCACCAGTTCGCGCCGGTCGACGTACAGCGTCAGCGGATGCTCGCCGGCGATGGCGACGGTGGAACGCTGGCCGGACTCGTCGATCGCCTCGACGTCGAAGGTCAGATCGCGCCGCGCCTCGGTGAGTTCGGGACGCATCGCCGCGCCGGGCTCGGCCATCAGACGATGCCCTCGAACATCTGCACGTCGACCACGGTTCCGGCCGGGGCATTGCCCTGGTCGACGGGCAGCACGATGAAGCAGTTGGCCTGGGACATCGAGGACAGGATGCCTGAGCCCTGTTCGCCCGTAGGCTTCACGGTCCAGCCGCCGTCGGCGCCGGCCGAGAGGATGCCGCGCTGGAACTCGGTGCGGCCGGGCGCCTTCTTCAGCGGTGCGGTGCAGGTGGCCTTGAACGTGGGCAGCAGCGGCATCGGATGCCGGCCCATCATCTTCAGCAGCGGCTCCCGCACGAACTGGTAGAAGGTCACCATCACCGCGACCGGGTTGCCTGGCAGCCCGAAGAAGTGCGCGTCGCCGATCCGGCCGTAGGCGAGCGGCCGGCCCGGCTTCATCGCGATCTTCCAGAACACGACCTCGCCCATGCGGTCGAGCATCTGCTTGATGAAGTCCGCCTCGCCGACCGACACGCCGCCGCTGGTGATGATCACGTCGGCCATCCGCGCCGCCTCCGCGAAATGCGCCTCCAGCTTCGCCGGTTCGTCGCGCACCACGCCCATGTCGATCAGGTCCACGCCCAGGCGGGACAGCATGCCGTGGATGGTGTAGCGGTTGCTGTCGTACACCTGGCCCTCGCCCAGGCTGCCGCCGATCGACACCAGTTCGTCGCCGGTCGAGAAGAACGCCACCCGCAGGCGGCGGTAGACCGTGGTCTCGCCGATGCCCAGTGAGGCGAGCAGGCCGATCTCCGCCGGCCGCAGCCACTGGCCGCGGCGCAGCACGACGGCCCCGCGGCGGATGTCCTCGCCCGCATAGCGGACGTTCTGTGTGCGGCGCAGGCCGGCGCCGAAGGTGACCACGCCGTCGCCGGGCCGCGTGTGTTCCTGCGGCACCACGCAGTCGAGCGGCGCCGGCACGACGCCACCGGTCATGATCCGGATACATTCGCCCGGCGCGACATCCCCGTCGAAGGTACGCCCGGCGAAGGCCGTGCCCACCACCTTCAGGGTCACCCCGTCGCGGCCGTCGACGTCTGAGTGGCGCAGTGCATAGCCGTCCATGGCCGAGTTGTCGGCCAGCGGCACGTCGAACGGGGACACCACGTCTTCGGCGAGTACCTGTCCGAGCGCCTCGCGGATCGCCACCCGCCGGGTGCCGGAGATCGGCGCCACGAAGCGGTCGATGAACGCCCGCGCGCGGTCCACCGGCATCGAGTTCGGATCATAGTCGTCCGCGCAGGAGGCGGCGCGGATCGAACCGGCCTCTGCGGCCGGGGTGCTGTCGGGGACGGTCATCGGTTTCCTCGGGACGTTGCCGGGTCGTGCTCTGGGGGCGGCGCGACCGCGCGGTCAGCCGCCGATGTAGGACATCTCGATGCGTTGCACCGGGACCGTGGCCGCGCCGCGCAGCTCGGAATAGCGATCGCCGCGGGCGGACCAGATGCGCCCGATCAGCGCCGACAGTTCCGCGTCCGAGGCATCGGCGCGCATCGGACCCCGAAGGTCGGTGCCCCGCGCGGCGAACAGGCAGGTGTACAGCTGCCCCTCCGCCGACAGGCGGGCACGCGTGCAGTCGCGGCAGAAGGCCTGGGTGACCGACGAGATGAAGCCGATCTCGCCGCTGCCGTCGAGGTAGCGCCAGCGCTCGGCGACCTCGCCGCGGTAGTTGGACTGCGCCGGCTCGATCGGGAACGCCGCACCGATGCGCGCCGCGAGTTCTGCCGAAGGCACGACCGAATCGAGCTTCCAGCCGTTGGTGGTACCCACGTCCATGAACTCGATGAAGCGCAGGATGTGTCCGCTGCCCTTGAAGTGGCGTGCCAAGGCGACGGCGTGGTCATCGTTCACTCCGCGCTTGACCACCATGTTGACCTTGACCGGCAGGCCGACGCGCGCGGCTTCGTCGATGCCCTCGAGCACCCGGGCGACCGGGAAGTCGACGTCGTTCATCTGGCGGAACAGCGCATCGTCCAGCGCGTCCAGACTGACGGTCACCCGCTTGAGGCCCGCATCCTTCAGCGCCTGCGCCTTCGCCTTGAGCAGCGAGCCGTTGGTGGTGAGCGTGAGGTCGAGGTCGTCGTGCCACGCGAGCATCTCGACCAGGCGCTCGATCTTGCGCCGCACGAGGGGCTCGCCGCCGGTGATGCGGATCTTCTCGACGCCCTTGTCCCGGAACAATCGCACCAGCCTGTGGATCTCGCCGAAGGACAGCAGCGCCTCGCGCTCGAGGAACTGGAAGTCCTTTCCGTACACCTCCTTCGGCATGCAGTACGTGCAGCGGAAGTTGCACCGGTCGGTGACCGAGATGCGCAGGTCACGCAGCGGGCGTTGAAGGGTGTCGACAAGGGTCATTCGGAACACGACGCGCAAAGAGGGGAAGTATAGCCTCGCGCCTGCGGCTTCAAGCCCGCCGACCCGCTGCCCGGCCCGCGGCCCCCGCGAGGGTCAGGGCACTGCCGCCAGGAACAGGAAAGCCGAGAACAGCACCAGGTGGACCGCGCCCTGCAGCACGGTGGTCCGGCCCGCGCTCAGCGTGAGCGTGGTCACCAGCAGGGTCAGCGCGAGCAGCGCGATCTCCTTCGGCGGCAGCCCCAGCAGCAGCGGGCGGTCGAGCATGAACGACAGCACGACCACCGCCGGGATGGTCAGCCCGATGCTCGCCAGGGCCGAACCGAGCGCGAGGTTCAGGCTGGTCTGCAGCCGGTTGCCCGCTGCCGCGCGCACCGCCGCCCAGGTCTCGGGCAGCAGCACGATCAATGCGATCAGCACGCCGACCACCGCCGGTGGCGCCCCCGCGGTGCGCACCGCCGTCTCGAGCGTGGGCGCCAGTGCCTTGGCCAGTCCGACCACGGCCACCAGTGCTACCAGTAGCAGCGCGAACGCCGCCGAGGCTACCGGCGTCGAAGGCGGCACGGCATGCAGGTCGACATCGTGCGCCGCGACATCCTCGGGCAGGAAGTAGTCGCGGTGGCGCACCGTCTGCACGAACACGAACACGGCGTACAGCACGAGCGAGGCGATCCCGGCGAACACCAGTTGGGCTGTCGAGTAGGTGGCGTCGCTGGTGCTCGTCGTGTAGGCCGGCAGCACCAGCGTCAGCGTGGCCAGCGCGGCGAGCACGGCCAGGGCGGAGTTCGAACCCTCGGCACGGAAGCCGAGGATGTGGTGGCGCAGGCCGCCGACCAGGATGCACAGGCCCATCGCACCATTGCAGACGATCATGATCGCCGCGAATACGGTGTCGCGCGGCAGCGCGGCGGTCTCCGGTCCTCCCACCAGCATCAGTGACACGATCAGCGCGACCTCGATCACGGTGACCGCGACGGCCAGCACCAGGGTGCCGAACGGTTCCCCGACGCGCAGCGCAACCACTTCGGCATGGTGAACGGCCGAGATCACTGCGGCGAAAAGGGTCACGGTGACGATGGCCACCGCGACCGCGCCAAGGTCGTGGCCGCTGGCCAGCAGCAGGACGGCGACCGCGACCGCCGGCAGCAGCAGCGACCAGGCGGGCAGGGCGGCAGGCAGCCGCATCAAGGCTGCCTGCCGGCTCGAGGCGCCGCGTCGCCCGCACCGTGCTCGGACGGCAATGGCGCCGCCGGACGAGGTCCGGCACCCAGCGACAGCGCGGCTGCCAGCGCCTGAGTGGCGGCATCGAGTTCCGGCGCGAGCCGTGACTCGATCTCCTCGAGCGCGGCCGCCAGCAGTGCCCCATAGGGCGTGAGCGCAGACCCCCGGCCGCGGCGCGTCTCGATCAGCGACGCGCCGAGTGCGGCCTCGGCCGAGCGCACCAGCGCCCAGGCATGGCGGTAGGACAGGCCGCAGCCACTGGCTGCTTCGCGCAGCGAGTCCACGCGCGGCAGCCTGCGCAGCAGATCGAAGGCGGCAGCCGGTACACGGGCCACGGCGTCCGGGTAGTCGAGGCTGACCGACAGCCGCAGCAGCGGGCGCACACGCGCGGGTGCCGGACCCGCGGCTGCGGCGTGCGGTCGTGCCCGGACGGCGGAATCGGAGGTCGAGTTCATATTGAGCGGTGTCATCGCGGCAGGTAAGTTTGCCTGCTTACCTGCCTGAAAAGTGCACGATGTCCCACGTCCTTCCCCCATCCCTCACCCACCGACGCGCGCTCGTCGCAAACGTCCTGAGCGGACTGTGCCTCCTGCTGGTGGTGGCGCCGGCATGCCTGCGGCCCGCGCATGCCGCCGAGGCGACCGTCATGGCGCGGCCTGCCGCCGAGCGCGTGATCCGGATGGCGACCACCACGAGTACCGAAAACTCCGGCCTGCTCGGCTGGCTGCTGCCGCCCTTCGAGAAGGCCTGCGGCTGCTCCGTTCGGGTGGTGTCGGTGGGGACCGGAGCGGCGCTCAGGCTCGGCGCCAACGGCGACGCCGACGTGGTGCTGGTGCATGCGCGCGCCGCCGAGGACCGGTTCATGGCCGCCGGGCATGGCAGTGAGCGGCGTGACGTGATGTACAACGACTTCGTGCTGGTCGGGCCGAAGGCCGACCCGGCGGGTGCGCGCAACGCCGGCAGCGCAGCCTCGGCCCTGAAGGCGGTCTCGGGTCGAACGCACCGGTTCGTGTCGCGCGGCGACGATTCGGGCACGCACCAGATGGAGCTTGACCTGTGGAAGGCCGTGGGTGGGCTGCCGAAGTGGCCGGGTTACCTTTCGGCCGGGCGGGGCATGGGCGAAGTGCTGTCGATGGCGAGCGAACTGCAGGCCTACACGCTGGCCGATCGGGGCACCTGGGCCTCGATGCGGGCCCGCCTGGACCTGGCCGTCGTCTCCGAGGGCGATCCGGCATTGGCCAACCCGTACGGGGTCATCGCGGTCAATCCGGCGCGCCATCCCGGGGTCAACGCCCGAGGTGCCCGCGAGCTGATCGACTGGCTGACCTCGGCCGAGGGCCAGGCCCGGATCGCCGCGTTCAAGGCCGGTGGCGAGACCCTGTTCTTTCCGGGGCTGCCGAAGCCGGGCCGCTAGCCGGTGGGCCTGCTCGAACCCACGCTGGAGGCGCTGCGCCGGCTGGCCGCGCTCGATCCGGCGCTGTGGACGATCATCGGCGTGTCGCTTCAGGTCTCTCTCGCGGCGCTGGCGATCGCCGCACCGTTCGCGATCGCCGGCGGCTACCTGCTGGCCGGTGCCCGCTTCACCGGCCGGCGGGCGCTGGTCGTCCTGTTGCAGAGCCTGCTGTCGTTCCCGACGGTGGTGGTCGGGCTGCTGCTCTACCTGCTGCTGTCCCGCCAGGGGCCGCTCGGTGCGTGGGAACTGCTGTTCACCCGCGAAGCCATGGCGATCGGCCAGGTCCTGATCGCATTCCCGATCGTCTGTGCGTTCACGCTGGCCGCGGTCGAATCGGCCGATCCGCGGCTGCACGAGACGGCGCGCACGCTTGGCGCCTCGCGGCTGCGTGCCGCGCTCACCGTGCTGCGCGAGGTCCGATTCGCGCTGGTCGCGGCCGTGCTCAGCGGCTTCGGGCGGGTGGTGTCCGAGGTGGGCTGTGCGCTGCTGGTCGGCGGCAACATCGCCGGCCATACCCGGACCATCCCGACCGCCATCGCCCTCGAGACCAGCAGGGGGGCGTTCACCGAAGGCATCGCCCTGGGCATCGTGCTGATGGCGGTCGCGCTGGTGGTCAACGTCGCTCTCGCGTTCGGCCAGGGATCGGGGCAGGGCAGTGGTGGTGCCCGGCAGGTCCTGCACGGCGTGGGCGGTCGATGAACCGCCCGCTTCTGCTCGCTGCACGCGACCTGGTGGTGCGCTTCGGCGATCGCGCCGTGCTCGACGGCTGCTCGATCGATCTCATGGCCGGCGAGGCATGGATGCTCAGCGGCGACAACGGCGCGGGCAAGACTACGCTGCTGCGCGTGCTCGCCGGCCTGCATGTGCCCGATGCGGGAACGCTGGCCTTCGACGGCCAGCGGCTGGCGCCCGGCCGTTTCCCCGCGGACGTGCGACGGGCGCTGCAGTTCGTCCCCGCGCACCCGCTGCTGTTCTCGACCAGCGTCCGTGCCAACCTTGACTACGGGCTGCGGGCGGCCAGCGTCGGTCGCGAGGACAGGCGCCGGCGCACCGCCGGTGCGCTGGCCTGGGCGCGGCTCGAGACGGTCGCGGGCACCCACCCGCGCCGGCTGTCGAGTGGCGAGGCGCAGCGCACCGCGATCGCCCGGGCCTGGGTGCTCGCGCCGCGGGTGATGCTGCTCGACGAGCCGACCGCAAACCTGGACCAGGCCGCGCGCGACCAGGTGGCCGACCTCCTTGGCAGGCTGGTCGGAGCCGGGGCGGCGGTACTGGTCGCCGCCCACGACCGCGCACTGCTCGCGCTGCCCGGCATGCGTCGCCTGCACCTGTCGGGCGGGCGGCTCGCTACACTCGGGCCATGAACGTGCTCGGGTTCGCCGGCTATTCCGGCAGTGGCAAGACCACGCTGATCGAACGACTGGTGCCGGCGCTGGTCGCCGCCGGCTGGCGCGTGTCGCTGGTCAAGCACGCCCACCACGCCTTCGACGTCGATCGTCCGGGCAAGGATTCGTGGCGCCACCGACAGGCCGGCTGCAGCGAGGTGCTGGTCGGTTCGGCCCAGCGCTGGGCGCTGATGCATGAGCTGCGAGAGGCGCCCGAGCCGGCGCTGGAAGCGCTCCTCGGGCGGCTTTCTCCGTGCGACCTGGTGCTGGTCGAGGGGTGGAAGCACGCGGCGGTTCCGAAGATCGAGGTACACCGGTCGGCCTGCCCGGCGCCGCTGCTGGCCACCTCCGATCCATGGGTGGTCGCGGTCGCTACCGACCTGCCGGACCTGCCGGTCACGGTGCCCCGGCTCGACCTGGATGACGTGCCGGCGATCGCCCGGTTCGTGCAGCAGCGATTCCCCGGCCCGCCGGTTGACCTGTGATCACGGGCTGCGGTCTGCCGCAGCCCGGCCGGAGCCGCTATGATCGGCGCATGGCCACGGTCGAAATCCTCTACTTTGCACGTCTTCGAGAGGCGCTTGGCGTCGAGCGCGAGCAGCTCATGCTGCCCGCAGGGGTCGGCACCGCGGGGCAGTTGCGCGCCTACCTCGCGTCGCGCGGCGGCACCTGGCAGACGGAGTTCGATCCGAAGCGGCCGGTGCGCATCGCCGTGAACCAGGACCTCGCCCACGCCGGCGACCCGCTGGCCGACGGCGACGAAGTGGCGCTGTTCCCCCCGGTCACCGGAGGCTGAACGATGCCGGTACGGGTCCAGCCTGGAGACTTCGACATCTCG
This sequence comes from Betaproteobacteria bacterium, assembly GCA_947458835.1. Taxonomy (GTDB): domain Bacteria; phylum Pseudomonadota; class Gammaproteobacteria; order Burkholderiales; family CAIKXV01; genus CAIKXV01. The sequence goes on from CANHBC010000133.1 coordinate 9,218, forward strand.
TCCGAGATCCACGCGCTGCGCAGCGGTCGCAGCGACGTGGGCGCGATCGCCAGCTTCATTGGCGTGATGCGCGACTTCAACGACGGCAGCGGCGTCACCGAACTCACGCTCGAGCACTATCCGGGCATGACCGAGAAGTCGCTGCAGGGCATCGTCGACGAGGCGCGGTCGCGCTGGCCGCTGCAGGACGCACTGGTGGTGCACCGTATCGGGCGGATGCTGCCGGCCGACCAGATCGTGCTGGTGGTGACGCTGTCGGCGCACCGAGAGGCGGCGCTGGCGGCGTGCGCCTTCATCATGGACTACCTGAAGACACGCGCGCCTTTCTGGAAGAAGGAGCGCACGCCGGCCGGCGAACGCTGGGTCGACGCGCGCGCGAGCGACGACGATGCGGCCGGGCGCTGGCAACCCGGTGAGGCGGCGTGACCGCGGTCGGGCTGCTGGCGGTGGGCGCTGGCGCGGCGCTCGGTGCATGGCTTCGCTGGGCGCTCGCGCTGGTCGGCAACCCGCTGTTTGCGCCAGTACCGCTCGGCACGCTCGCAGCCAACCTGGTCGGCGGATTGCTGGTGGGCGTCGCCTGGGAGGTGCTGGGCCGGCATTCCGGCTGGCCGCCGGAGGTGCGGCTGTTCCTGGTCACCGGCTTCCTCGGCGGCCTGACGACGTTCTCCACCTTCTCCGCCGAGACCGTCGGCCTGCTCGAGCGCGGCGACCATGGCTGGGCGGCCACGCTGGTCATGCTGCACGTGTGCGGCTCGATCGTCGCCACGATCGGCGGCATCGCCCTGGTCCGGCGCATGGCGCAGGCCGGTGGAGTACCCGGTTGATGCACGAGACGATCACGCCCTGGCTCGGCCATGAATTCGTTGCCTTGTCCGCCGAAGGCGATCCGCACGGCAGCGTCCGGTCCGAGATGGCGGGGTTGCTCGCGCGGATGGACGACCGGCTGCGCACGCACGGGCTGTCGCTGGAGGACACCGTGCGCACGCGGCTGTGGGCACGCGACATGGATGCCTGGGTGGAGGCGGTCGAGGAGCGCGCGCGCGTGCTCTCAGGGGCGGCACGGTCGGTCAGTTCCAGCCATATCCGGCCGTCGCGCTTCGCGTCGCCGGCACGCCTGTCGCTCGACCTGCTGGCGATGCGTCCGAACGACAGTGGTTCGCGCAAGCACGTGGTCGAATACGAGCCGCGCACCATCGTCGCGCGTTCGCTGGTGCGCGAGGGCGTCCTGTTCATCTCCGGCAACACCGTGGTGCTGCCGACGTTCGAGGAACAGCTGCCGGTGGTCGTCGGCCGGATCGGCGACACGCTCGCGATGGCCGGCAGTTCCTGGCAGCGCGTGGTGCGAGCGTCCTTCTTCCTGCACGTGTCCCGGCAGATGGCGGACCTGCGCGCCTCGTTCCGGCAACAGGTGCCGCACGAAGTCGCCGGCTGCGAGTACACGTGGGTCGATACCCGGCAGGGCAAGCTGATCGAGATCGAAGTGACGGCGGAGGTGTGATGCGAAACGCTGAACGGAGTGCCAGGGGCATGCGGGCGTCGCATGCCGCGGAAGAGGCAGGCGACGCGGGCGGGACGATCAGCACTCGCCACCGGGGCAGGTGCTCGGGACGGCATCCGGCGTTGGCCGTCGTGCTCTCGGCCACCAGCGCGCTGCTGTCGGCGGCGGCGTTCGCACAGCCCGACTTTCCGAACCGTCCGGTACGCATCGTGGTGCCGCAGGCGGCCGGCGCCAGCCTGGACATTGCAGCGCGCACGGTCGGTCTGCGCATGCAGGAAGGCCTCGGCCAGCCGGTGGTGATCGAGAACCGGCCGGGTGCCAACGCGATCATCGGCATGGAGACTGTCGCCAGGTCGAAGCCCGACGGCTACACGCTGGTGATGGCGCCACCCTCCGCGGTAGCGATCAACCCGCTGGTGTTCAAGCAGTTACCCTACGACACGCTGCGCGACTTCGCGGCGGTGACGCAGGTGACCGGCATCACCTTCGTCGTCGTGGTCAACCCGGCGCTGCCGGTCGCCTCGCTGAAGGAGCTGGTCGCGCTCGCGCGCAAGCGGCCTGGCGAGCTGCCGTACGGCTCGGCCGGCGTGGCCAACATGAACCACCTGTCGGGCGAACTGTTCAGCCAGCTCAACGGCGTGCGCATGCTGCACG
>CANHBC010000134.1 GCA_947458835.1 Betaproteobacteria bacterium
CTGCGCTTTGCCGGCGGCCTGGCGTGCGGCGGCACGCGTACGCTGCTCCAGCCACTGGCGATAGTCGTCGAGATCGCCGTTGAACGGCTCGACCCGGCCGTCGGCGACCAGGATGAATTCGTCCGCCGTCGAACGCAGCAGGTGGCGGTCGTGCGAGACCAGGATCAGTGTGCCGTCGAACTGCGCGAGTGCCATGGTCAGCGATTCGCGCATCTCGAGATCGAGGTGGTTGGTGGGCTCGTCCAGCAGGAGCAGGTTCGGCCGGCGGAACACGATCATGGCCAGGGCGAGGCGGGCCTTCTCGCCCCCGGAAAACGGCGCGATCTTCGATACCGCCATGTCGCCGCCGAAATCGAAGCGGCCGAGGAACGCGCGCAGTTCGCCCTCCTTCGCGCGCGAGCCCAGATCCCGCGCGAGGCGCGTGAGGTGGCCGAGTGGCGTGTCGTCCGGACGCAGCCGCTCGATCTCGTGCTGGGCGAAGTAGCCGATCGCCAGGTTGCGACCCAGGGTGAGCTCGCCACCCAGCGGGGCCAGCTCGCCGGCGAGCGTGCGCACCAGCGTCGTCTTGCCCTGGCCGTTGGCACCGAGCACGCCGATCCGCTGGCCGGGGATCAGCGTGAGGCTCACGGCGCCCAGGATCACAGTCGGGTGGCCGCTGCCATCGGGCGCGGCCGGATAGCCGCAGGCCACCCGATCCATGTGGATCATCGGGTTGGGGCTCTGGCCGGCGTCGGCGAACTCGAACTGCACCGGGCTCGACGCATGTGCCGGTGCCACCAGCGTCATCCGCTCCAGCGCCTTCACGCGGCTCTGCGCCTGTCGTGCCTTGCTGGCCTTCGCCTTGAACCGGGAGATGAACGACTCGAGGTGGGCGATACGCGCCTGCTGCTTGACGTAGGCCGACTGCTGCACAGCCAGCTGGATCGCGCGCTCCTTCTCGAATGTCGAGTAGTTGCCGCCATAGCGCTTGAGCGTGCCCTCGTCCAGGTGCAGCGTGACCCCTACCGCGGAATCGAGGAAGTCGCGGTCATGCGAGATGATCACCAGCGTGCCCGGGTAGCGCGCGAGCCATTCCTCCAGCCAGACGATCGCGTCCAGGTCGAGGTGGTTGGTCGGCTCGTCGAGCAGCATGAGGTCCGAGGGCGCCATCAGGGTCTGAGCCAGCGCGAGTCGCATCTTCCATCCGCCCGAGAAGCTCGACACCGGATTCTCGAGCTGCCCCGGCTTGAAGCCCAGGCCCAGCAGCAGCGACTCGGCGCGCGAGCGCGCGGTGTAGGCGTCGTGGTCGGCCAGCTTCGCGTGCAGTTCGCCGGCGGCATGCCCGTCGTGGTCCGCCTCGGCCTGTTCCAGCTCAGCCTCGAGCCGACGCAGTTCGCGGTCGCCGTCGATCACGAACTCGGTCGCGCTGCGCTCGCTGTGCGGCGCGTGCTGCGCGACGTGGGCGACGCGCCAGTGGGCCGGGATCGAGACATCCCCTGCGTCGGGCAGCAGTTCGCCCAGCAGCAGCGCGACCAGCGAAGACTTGCCGCTGCCATTGTCGCCGACCAGCCCGACATGCTCCCCCGGCGCGATCTGGACGGTTGCATCGGAGATGAGCAGCTTGGCGCCGCGGCGAAGGACGAGGTTCTGGAAGCGGATCATCCGCCGATTATCGCCCGCCGCGCAGGTAACATCGATGATTCGATTCGCGCGGATGTACGAAACCGTATCCGCGCTGCATGTACAGGGAGGGTGGAGATGGCGATCCTGGTCACCGGCGGCAGCGGTTACGTGGGGCTCAACGTGGTGGAGGCGCTGGCGCGCGCCGGGCGCGAGGTGGTGTCCTTCGACATGACCCTGCCACCGCCGGTGGCAGCGGTCGAACTGTCGAGCCTGCCCGGCCGGGTGCATTCGGTCGACGGCGACCTGCTGGATGCCGGCGCGCTCGACCGTGCCTTCCACGCCGCGCCGATCGAGGCCGTGGTGCACACCGCCGCGGTGACCTCCGGGCCGGCCCGCGAGGCGAGCGACCCGGCGCGGGTGTTCCAGGTCAACGTGATCGGCACTATCGGCCTGCTCGAGGCGGCACGTCGTGCCGGGGTGAATCGGGTGGTGGTCACCAGTTCCGGCGCGGCCTATGGCGAATCGCTGTATCGCCCCGGCCTGATGGAGGAGGACGCGACGCCGGTACTGCCGACCACCCTGTACGCGACCACCAAGTACGCCGCCGAGCGGACCGTGCGCCGGCTGGCGGAACTGTGGCGGATGGAAGTGGCCTGCACCCGACTGGGCACGCTGATCGGGCCCTGGGAGCGCGACGGCTCCTCCCACGCGCAGGGCGTGCGCGACAACTTCGGGCCGCATTCCCAGCTCGCGTGCATCGCGGTGGCCGGCGGCGAGGCGGTGCTTCCGGCCGAGGAGTGCACGCGCGACTGGGTGTACAGCGCCGACGTAGGCCGGGCGCTGGTGATGCTCGCAGACGCGCCATCGCTGCCGCATGCCGTCTACAACCTGAGCGCCGGCATCGACTGGACAGGGGACATCGCCGCCTGGTGCGAGGTGCTGGCGGCGCGCTTCCCGGGGTTCCGGCATCGCACCGCCCAGCCGGGCGAGGTGCCGAACATCCACTACACCGACCGCGCGCGCAGCCTGATGTCGGTGCAGCGGCTGGAGGCCGACCACGGCTTCGTCGCCATGCGCGACCGCGCGGCGATCCACAATGCGTTCGCTGACTGGGTGGGACAGGTCGGCCGGGTCTGGTACGCCAGCTGAACCGCACGGCAGGCTGAGACACCCAGCCCGGCCTGCCGCAGCGGGCAGTCCGCGCTGGCGCTGCCCCGGCGCGGTTCAGGTGGCCGACGACCGGACCGCGAGCCGGCGCAGCAGCGGGGCGATGAACGGAATCGACAACGCGACGGCACTGGCGGCCAGCAGGACGATGCAGATCGTGCTGCGCACGAAGACGCCCGGGTCCGCACCGGAGATGGTCATCGCCTGCCGGAACGACTGCTCCATCATGCCGCCCAGCACGAGCGAGAGCACGAGCGGCGCGACCGGTATGGCCAGCTTGCGGAACGCATAACCGAGCACGCCGAAGCCGAGCGCGAGGTAGAGCTCGAAGATGTTGCCGTTCACCGCGAAGATGCCGATCGCGGAGATCGACACCACCATCGGCAGCAGCAGGCCGATCGGGATGCGCAGCAGGCGCACGAACACGCCGACCAGCGGCAGGTTGAGCACCAGCAGCACCAGGTTGCCGATGTACATGCTCGCGATCAGGCCCCAGACCAGGTCGGGACGCTTCTCGAACAGCAGCGGACCTGGCTGCAGACCGTACATGATGAAGGCGGCCAGCAGCACGGCGGTCGAGCCCGACCCCGGGACGCCCAGCGTGAGCAGCGGCACCATCGCGCCGCCGGTGGAGGCATTGTTGGCTGCCTCGGGACCGGCCACGCCCTCGATCATGCCGGTGCCGAACTTCTCCTTCTCGCGCGAGAGCATCCGCTCGACGCTGTAGGACAGGATGGTGGCGATGGTCGCGCCGGCGCCGGGCAGCACGCCCTTGAAGAAGCCGATGCCGGTTCCGCGCAGGATGGGCATCATCGAGCGGCGCCATTCCTCGCGCGTGAGCCAGAGCCGGCCGGACAGACGGACCACCTCCGACTGTCCCTTCAGCAGGTCCTCTAGCCCGCAGAACACTTCGGCTATGGCGAACAGCCCGACCACGACAACGATGAAACCGATGCCGTCCTGCAGTTCCGGCAGGTCGAAGGTGAAGCGCTGCTGGCCGCTCTGCAGGTCGATGCCGACGGTGGCCAGCATCAGCCCGAGGAACATGGCCAACAGCCCCTTGGACAGCGACGGCCCGGTCAGCGCCGCCACGGAGGTCATCGCGAACAGCATCAGCGTGAAGTACTCGGCGGGTCCGAACTTCAGCGCGAACCCCGCCAGCGGCACGGCCAGCAGCGACAGCAGCACCACCGACAGCGTGCCGGCGACGAACGAGGCGATCGCTGCGATCGCCAGCGCCGCCCCGGCGCGTCCGTTGCGCGCCATCGCGTAACCGTCGAGCGCGGTCATCACCGACGAGGACTCACCCGGCGTGTTGATCAGAATCGACGTGGTGGATCCGCCGTACATTGCGCCGTAGTAGATGCCGCAGAGCATGATCAGCGCCGCTGTCGGCTCGATGCCGTAGGTGATCGGCAGCAGCAGCGCGATCGCCGCCGCCGGCCCGATGCCCGGCAGCACGCCGATCACCGTGCCCAGCAGGCAGCCGAGGAACACATAGGCGAGGTGCGCTGGCTGGAGTGCAACCGCGAATCCGCCGAGCAGGTGGCCGAAGGCATCCATCATGCAGGTGGTCCCTGGTCAGAAGGGCAGCAAGCCCTGCGGCAGCCGGACTGACAGCACGCGGGTGAACAGCAGCCAGGCACCGGCGGTGAAGCCGGCGGCGGTACACAGGTTCGTCACTACGTGACCGCGGTGGAAAACGTGCATCAGGCCGGCCAGGAAGATCGCGGTCGACAGCACGAAGCCGGCGCGCTCGAAGGCGAAGAAGTAGGCGCCGGTCCAGGCGGTGATGCCCAGGACCATCAGGGTGGAGCGGGTGTCGAACGGCTGGTTGCCTTCGAGCAGTATCGCCGTGCGGCCGTCGCCTGCCCGGCGCAGGTCGACCACCATCAGCAGCGCGCACAGGAAGAGCCCGCCGCTCACCAGCATCGGGAAGATCTTCGGACCGAGCGGGTCCGCGAGCTCGGGGTAGGGCAGGGCCAGCGTGGCTCGCAGGTACGCCGCTGCCGTCGCCAGCGTGGCGACCAGCAGCAGCACCGCGGGCAGCCGGCTCGCGGCTGGCCGCTGCGTCACTGCCCGGCCTTCAGCGCCCCGAGGTCGGACATGATGCTGCGCGCTTCCTCATGCTCCTTCTTCAGGAAGGCGGCGGTCTCCCGGGAGGGCATGAAGCCGTACTCCCAGCCGTTCTCGGCCACGAACTTCTTCCACTCGGGTGTCTTCATCGTGCGCGCGAACACGTCGTCCCAGAACTCGATCTGCGCCTGGGTCAGGCCGCGCGGCCCCAGGAAAACGTACCAGCTGTCCTGGATCACGTCGAAGCCCAGTTCGCGGAAGGTGGGCACGTCGGGCAGGCTCGCCACGCGCTTGGGCGAGGCGATGCCCAGCATGCGCATGCGGCCTGCCTGCACGTGCGGCACCGCGTTGTTGGATGCGTTGACCATCGCGTCGATGTGCCCGCCCAGCACGTTGGTCGCCGCCTCGGCGCCGCCGCCGAAGGTGACCATGCGCAGCTTGCGCGGATCGGAGCCCACGGCGCGCGCGAGCAGGGCGACCACGAAGTGGTTGGTGCTGGCGAGCGTGCTGCCTGGCGAGATGGTGAGCGAGGCCGGGTTGCCGCGCAGGCGGTCCGCGAAGTCCTTGAGGGTCTTGATCGGCGACTCGGTACGTACCGCCAGCGATACCGGTTCGGTGCCGATGTAGGGCAGCACCGTCATGTCGTTGTAGGTGAGCGTGGTGCGCCCGGCCAGCGGGTTGGTCAACACGCCGGCCTGCGCGATCGCGATGTAGTGGCCGTCGCCGGCCTTCTGGCTCACGTAGGTGTAGGCGAGCGTGCCACCGCCGCCGACGCGGTTGGACACGACCGCATCGACGATCTTGTTGTCGGCCCAGATCTTCTGCAGCGCCCGTGCGGCCTTGTCGTTGCCGCCGCCCGGCGACGCGAACACCACCAGTTCGACGGTGCGGCTCGGCTTCCAGGCTTGGGCCAGCAGCGGCGCGGCGGCGAACAGCAGCGCGGCCGCAGCGGCGAGCCGCAGCCAGGAGGACGGGTGCGACGGGGAGGGACGATCGGCGGATCGGTGCATGGATTGGACTCGCTGTAGGTCAGGAATGGGACAACTGGCAGGTAGTGGGAAAAAGCAAGCGACATGCCAGCGCAAGCCGGACGTGCCCATCGGCCGAGGCGGCCATCCTTCCGGTGGCAGCGATGTTACGACGAAGGGGCTGAGCGGGTGACCGGACCGTCGTGCTCGATGAGGCCGTCGCGCAGTTCGATCACCCGATCGCAGCGCGCGGCCAGCCTGGGATCGTGGGTGACGATGATGAACGCGCAGCCGCGCTCGGCGTTGAATCGGCGCAGCAGCGCGAACGCCTCGTCCGCACTGTGGGTGTCGAGGTTGCCGGTGGGCTCGTCCGCCAGCACGAGGTCGGGGGCCAGGGCCAGCGCGCGGGCGATTGCCACCCGCTGCTGCATGCCGCCCGACAGTTCGCCCGGCCGCTTGTCGAACGCATCCGAAAGGCCGACCGCGGACAGCAGGTCGGCGGCGTTTGCGCGATTGGCCCGCGTGAACACGCCTTCGCGCATCAGGCCCGGCAGCATCACGTTCTCGAGCGCGCTGAACTCGGGCAGCAGGTGGTGGAACTGGAACACGAAGCCGAGCGTGTCCAGCCGGGCGCGGGTGCGATCGTCATCGCTCGAATCACCGATCGGTACGCCCTTGAGCCGGTACTCGCCCGCGCTGGGCCGGTCGAGCAGCCCGAGCAGGTTGAGCAGCGTGCTCTTGCCCGAACCCGACGGGCCGATCAGCGAGGTGAACTCGCCCGGGGCGACCACGAGATCGATGCCGTGCAGCACCTCCGTCTCGTTCGGCATCCCCTCGTTGAAGCGTTTGCGTACGCCCGACAGGGAGACCACCGGCGGTGCCGCGATCGCGCTCACATCCGTATCGCCTGTGCCGGGTCGAGCCTGGCTGCGCGGCGCGCGGGCAGCCAGGCCGCGACCACGCCGAGCGCGATCGCACCCAGCATCGTGTAAAGGTAGAGCGGCAGATCGACGTGCGCGTTGAACAGCCGGCTGCCGTCGGCCGAGGTCAGCAGCCCGCTCATGATCCTGGCGAGGGTATAGCCGACCGCGCAGCCAAGCACCGAGCCGATCAGGCCGATCAGGGCACCCTGCAGCAGGAACACCCGCAGCACCCGACCGCGCGAGGTGCCCATCGCGCGCAGGATGCCGATCTCGCGCGTCTTCTGGACCACCGCGACCATCAGTACGCTGGCCACGCCGATCGCGACCACCAGGCCGAAGGTGAACCGGATCATGCGCGTCATCAGCGTCTGGTTCGACAGCGCGACCATCAGCTGGCGGTTGGTGTGGATCCAGCTCTCGACCAGGTGCGGGACGCTGCGCGAGAGGTCGGCGGCCACCCGTTCCGCCTCCCACAGGTCGGTCACCGTGACCTCGATGCTGGTGACCCCGCCGGGCAGCGCATGCAGGGCCTGGGCCGTGGGCAGTCCGACATACGCGTAGAGCTGGTTGAGATTTTTCGCGCCGAGGTCGAAGATGCCGCGGACGCGGTAGGTGTCGCCGGTGGAACTCGGCGTCGACAGTCGCACGGTGTCGCCGATGCCCACGCCCAGGTCCTCGGCCAGGTCGCGCCCGAGCAGCACGTCGCCAGGATCGACCTTCAGTCGGCCGGCGACCAGCTTCTGGTCGAGGCGGGTCACCGCCGCGTAGGGCTCGGCGACGATGCCGACGATAGTCAGCGACTTGTTCGAATCGCCGCGGGTGACCAGCCCGGGCCCGGCAGCCAGCGGCGAGATCGCGCGTACCTCCGCGTTCTCGCGCAGCCGGGCGACCGCCGCCTGCCACTGGTCGACCGAGCGCAAGCGCTGGCCGCGCGGCTGCACTTCGGACAGCACCTGCGCCGCGTCGGCCGGGTCGCCTTCGCGGCGCAGCGGGCGGGCGATTTCCTCCAGCGGCTTGATCGTCACATGCGGCTGCACGCCGAGCGTGCGCTGCACGATGTCGCGCTGCAGTTCACCCATGAACCCGGTGATGAACACGATGAACGAGATGCCCAGCGCCGCGCCGACCACGATCAGCACGGTCTGCAGCCCCCCCTCCCGCAGGAAGCGCCAGGCCACGATCGATTCGAAGCGCATGCGCGTGCGTCCGGTTGGCGCTCAGCGGGCGCGCGCCCGCGCGCCGTCGTCCAGGCCGCGGGTGAGCACGACCGTGTCCCCGGCCTCCAGCCCGGACAGCACCTCGACCTTCGCGCCGCCGCGGATGCCGAGGGTCACCGGCGTCGCCACCAGCCGTCCGTCCCGCAACCGCTGCACGCTTGCGCCGTCGCTGGCCTCGCGCACCGCGGTGGCGGGGATCACCCGCGCACGGTCGCGGCGCGCGACCTCGATGTCGATAGACACGGTCATGTCGGCTCGCAGGTAGGGCGGCGGCGTGTCGACCCTGAACCGCGCCTCGACCGAGCCGCGCGAGGTGTCGACGCCGGGACTCACGTAGTACAGCACCGCGTCGAAGCGCTCGCCCGGGAACGCGTCGCTGGATGCGATCGCCCGGCTGCCCTCGCGCAGGAAGGGCAGGTTCTTCTCGTCGATCTGCGCGGTGAGTCGTGCCTCGCCGCGGGAGGCGACCACCAGCAGGCGCTTGCTCGAGGTGACGATATCGCCCGGTTCGACGTTGCGCACGAGTACCCGGCCCGGGATCGACGCACGGATGACGGTCTGCGCCAGCCGTGCCTCCGCGAGTTCCCGCGCTGCCACTGCCTCGCGCAGCCGCACCGTCGCCTCGCGCGTGGCCACGCCGCCGGCGCCCTGCGCGCGGCGGTGGGTGCGCGCCGATTCGGCCTGGTTCCGGGCGAGTGCGACCTGCCGCTCGGCGTCGTCCAGTCGCGCGTCGCTGATGAAGCCCTTGTCGCGAAGCACGCGCTGGCGCTGCAGGTCGGCCTCGGCGAAGCGCAGCTGCGCCTCTGCCTGGGCGAGCGCATCGGTCGACTGTGGCAGCGTGAGTTCTCCGACGCTTGCCAGACGGGTGAGCGCGGCAGCCTCGGCGGCCCGAGCCTGTGCGAGGGCGGCGCGCAGCTCCTGGGCATCGAGTTCGATCAGCGGCTGCCCGGCCTCGACGCTGTTGCCTTCGACCACGTGCACCGTGACCACGCGGCCGGTGATTACCGACCCGATCTCGATCCGGTTCGGCGCCTGTACCCGTCCGCTCACGACGATCGCATGCACGATCGGTGCTTCCGCCACGGTGGCGACCTCGACCGCGACACCCCGCCACTGCATCCAGCCCGCCGCCGCCATGGTGGCCACGAGCAGCAGGGCGACGACGATGCCGGCACGGCCGCCACGATTCATCGGCATGTCGACCTCACAGCAGGCGCGACAGGTCGCGCGCGCCAAGCCCTGGCAGGACGAGGTCGCAACCTCGCGTGATCGTCATCACCTTGAACAGCTCGCCCATCTCGGCCGGCGACAGGAGCCGTTGCACGGCGGCCGCCTGGGGCAGGTAGCGGGCCGGCTGGTCTGCCGGGGTGCGTGACAGCAGCCCGGCGATGCCGGCATCGAGGAGGAAGTGCGCCTGCGTGGTGTAGCCCGCGAGTCGGCCACCCGCGGCGATCGCGGCCTCGGCGATCGCGGTGAAGTCGACATGGGCGGTGATGTCCTGCAGCCCGGGCAGGAAGAACGGGTCAGCATGCGCATGTTGCCGATAGTGGCACATCAGCGTGCCCTGCCGCCGCTGTGGATGGTAGAACTCCGCGCGTCCGAAGCCGTAGTCGATGAACAGCGCGATCCCGGTGCGCAGGCGTTCGACCAGCGAGGCGGCGAGCGCCGCTGCGGCCGGTGCCACTTCCGACACGTAGCCGGCCATGCCGTCGGGGATCGGTAGCCGGGCGACTACGCCCGCGAGGTCCGGTCCGGCGAAGGGCCGGTCGGTCCAGGTGAAGGGGCGCGTGCCAGTCCCGGGGTCGGCCGGTCCGAGCCCGACGCAGCGCTCCACCGGGCCTTCGGCGGTCCAGTGGACCAGGCGCACCGGCACCACGTCCAGCACCTCGTTGGCGACGATCGCACCGTCCACGGCGTCTGGCAGCGCGTCCAGCCAGCGCACGCGGTCGAGCAGGGCGGGGTGCCGCCCGGCGATCGCGGCCTGCTGTCGCGCGCGCAGTTCGCCGCTCAGCTCGAGGATCGAGTAGCGCGCCGGCAGCGCGCCCAGGGCCTGCAGCGCATCGAGCAGGTCGCAGGCGAGGCGGCCGGTGCCGGCACCCAGTTCGACCAGTTCGCCGCCGGCCTCGCGCATCACTGGTGCCAGCGTGCAGGCCAGCGTGTGGCCGAACAGCGGCGTCAGTTCGGGTGCGGTGGTGAAGTCGCCGTCTGCACCGAACTTGCGTGCGCCTCCGCTGTAGTAGCCGAGCCCGGGCTCGTAAAGCGCCAGTTCCATGAAGCGCGAGAAGCCGATCGCGCCGCCGGCGGCCTCGATCGCCGCGCCGATGCGGCCGGCCAGCGTGCGGCTGGCGGCCAGGGCCTCGGGCGCGGGTTCGGGCAGTCCGGCGAGCGGGCGTAGGGTGGATTGCATGGAGCGAGGTAAACTGTAGTTCGGACTTCAGGAGCGTGCAGCGGTGCAGGGAAAGGTGGTTCTGATCACGGGCGGGGCCAAGCGGGTGGGTGCCGCCATCTGTCGAACGCTGCACGCCGCAGGTGCCAGCCTGATGGTGCACTATCGCAGTTCCTCGAAGGAAGCGCACGCGCTGCAGGATGCGCTGAACGCGATCCGGCCCGATTCGGTCGCGCTCGCCCGCGCGGATATCCTGAAGCTGTCCAGCCTGCCGTCGCTGGTGAACGACACCGTCGAGCGCTTCGGCCGGCTCGACGTGCTGATCAACAACGCGTCCAGCTTCTATGCAACGCCGGTCGGCGAGGTCACCGAGCAGGCCTGGGACGACCTGATGGGCACCAACCTGAGGGCGCCCCTTTTCCTGTCCCAGGCCGCCGCGCCGCACCTGCGCCGGTCGCATGGCTCGATCGTCAACATCGTCGACATCCACGCCGAGCGGCCGCTGAAGAACTACCTGGTCTACAACGCGGCCAAGGGCGGCCTGGTCACGCTGACCCGTTCGCTCGCCCGCGAGCTCGGCCCGGAGGTGCGCGTCAACGGCGTGGCGCCGGGCGCGATCATGTGGCCGGAAGACGGGGAGTGGCAGGACGAGGTGTCACGCCAGCGCATCATCAGCACCAGCCTGCTCAAGCGCGTCGGCGAACCCGATGACATCGCGCGCGCGGTGAATTTCCTGGTCAACGATTCGCCCTATGTCACCGGCCAGATCCTGGCGGTCGACGGTGGGCGCAACGTGCACATCTGACCGATGGAGATGTCCGGCATCCCGTTCTGCACGACCGACTGGAACAGGGTCGAGCGCACCGAGCACGATGGCACCACCGGCACGGCGTACTGGCGCACGCGCGAGTTCGGCGGCATCCGCGTGCGCGTGGTGGAGTATTCGGCGGGCTATCTGGCCGACCACTGGTGCC
>CANHBC010000135.1 GCA_947458835.1 Betaproteobacteria bacterium
CGTGCCTCGGCGAGCTGCCGCGCAGCGCCGGCGGCCTGGGCCTCCTCGCGCGCCTGGCGTTCCGCGGCCGCCAGCGCCTCGATCTGCGAGCGCAGCTGCGTCTCGGTCTTTTCGCGCGCCTCGCGCTCGCTTGCGGACATCGCGCGCATCCGTGCCTCGGCTTCTTCGCGCAGCCGGCGCTCCGCCACCGCCAGCGCCTGCGCCTGTTCACGCGCCCTGCGTTCGGCATCGGCCTGTTCGCGGGCGCGGCGTTCGACCTCCTCGCGGGCACGGCGTTCGCTGGCGGCGATGGCTTCGGCCTGTTCGCGCGCCTTGCGTTCCTGCTCGGCACGCGCTTCTGCATCCTCGCGCGCCTTGCGCTCGGCCTGTGCGATCGCGATCACCTCGGCACGGGCGTGCTCCTCGGCACGGTGCCGCGCCAGCCGCTCGGCCTCCTGCCTCGCCTCGCGTTCGGCGGCGGCCTGCGACTCCGCCGCTTCGCGTGCCAGCCGCTCGCCTTCGGCGTGGGCCACCGCCTCGTCGCGTGCCCGGGCAGCAGCCTCGTCGCGTGCCTTCGCCTCGGTCGTCGCCTTCTGCTTGCGCTCGGCATCGAGCCGTGCCAGCGCGGCGAGCTTGCCCTTCAGTTCCGCCTCCATCCGGCGCACGGCGGCCAGCCGCGTGGCGGCCTCTGCCTCGGCCTTGCGCACCGCCTCGGTGCGCGCCCGTGCCTCGGCTTCCGCACGGGCGAGCGTATCGGCCCGTGCGCGTGCCTCCTGTTCGGCGCGCTGCAGCGCGCCCTGGCGCGCGCTGATCTCGCTGTCCGACTGGGCGCGCGCGATCTTCTCGGCCTTCAGCCGTGCGAGCGCGGCTGCGTTGGCCTTGGCATCCGCATCGGCACGTGCCTTCGCTTCGGCTTCGGCGCGCACCCGGGCCTCGGCCTGCTGCTTCGCCTTGCGCTCGGACTCCACCCGGTGGCGGGCCTCCGCTTCGGCCTGCCTGACTCGTTCCGCCTCGCGGTGCAGCTTCTCGAGCACTTCCGGCGAAGTGAAGTCGAGATCGAGCGGATCCTCGGGCGTGACGACCTCGGCGAGCAGCAGTCCGCGCCCGACCAGTTCGGCGAGCACTGCACCGAGGGCCGCGTCATCCATCTGCGCTGCGCCGCGGAGGTCCGGCGCAGCGATCTGCTCGCCGACCAGTCCGTACACCTTGAGCACGTCGGCCGCGAGGATGCCAGGCACCGGGCGCGTGCCGGCGTTGCGCCTGAAGACGGTATGTTCCCCCAGCAGCGGCATGCCCGAAGCGCTGGTCGGCGGTACCTCGGCACCGACTGGCGGATGCTTCGGCGTCGCCATCGACGGTGTCAGTCTGCCGAGCCGTCTGCCGCGAAGCCGGCGCGGTACTCCCGCGCGCGTTCCACGTAGTGGTCGGCCGTCTGGCCGAGGCGTTCGATCTCCGCTTCGGTGAGCTGGCGCACGACGCGTCCGGGCCTGCCGAGGATCAGCACGCCGTCGGGGTAGGTCTTGCCCTCGGGGATCAGGGTGCCTGCGCCGACCAGGCTGTTGCGTCCGACCACGGCCTGGTTCATCACCACGCTGCCGATACCCACCAGGCTGCCGTCACCGATCGTGCAGCCGTGCAGCATCACCATGTGCCCGACGCTGACCCGGCGGCCGAGTGTCAGCCGTATGCCGGCGTCGGTATGCAGCACGCAGCCGTCCTGCACGTTGGAGGCCTCGCCGATCGTGATCAGGTCGCTGTCGCCGCGGATGATCGATCCGAACCAGACGGAGGACTGGTCCTTGAGCACGACGCTGCCCACGACTGTTGCATTGGCGGCGACGAAGGCGCTGCCTTCCAGCGTCACGCGACGATCACCCAGGCGATAGATCATTCTTTACCTTCCTAGAATCGGTGAAGCATTGGCGGCCACGGGCTACCTGCACCGGGTCTGCGGACCCGTGGCTGGCGTGCCGGAGGCGGTTCGTGACAAGCATAACCCGAGCGGCGGGGGCCGCAATGTGGCTGATCGCACGCTCGGTGCGGTGTCCATGGACGTGCATGACGTCGGGAACGCGATGCTGTGCCACGAGTGCGCCTGGCCATGCGGTTCGATGCCGTGTGACGAGCGCGCCTGGCCACGGGCACCGGGTAGCCGCTTCCGCTGATGTCCCCCGCAACCTCGATCGTGCAGGGTGCCGACGAATCCGCTGTACCTGTAGCCTCGATCGTGCAGGGCACCGACGAATCCGCCGTACCCGCAGCCTCTATCGTGCAAGAGACCGATGCAGGCAAGGCACCGATGACCCGGTACCGGTGCCGCGTCGCCGCGCCACCGGTACCGGCCGTGCAGCATCAGCGCGCCGCCGTGCCCTCGACAGCCGGAGCCACCGGAGCCACCGGTGCAGCGGGTACCACCGCCTGCACCGCGGCGGCCGGTGCCTCGACCTTCGCTGCCGGCAGCGTGACTGGCAGCAGCGGCACGATCAGCAGCGCGACGATGTTGATGATCTTGATCAGCGGATTGACTGCCGGACCGGCCGTGTCCTTGTAGGGATCGCCCACCGTGTCACCGGTCACCGCCGCCTTGTGCGCATCGGAGCCCTTGCCACCGTGGTTGCCTTCCTCGATGAACTTCTTCGCGTTGTCCCAGGCACCGCCGCCGGTGGTCATCGAGATCGCCACGAACAGGCCGGTGACGATCGTGCCCATCAGCAGGCCGCCCAGCGCGATCGGCCCGAGCAGGAAGCCCACCGCGATCGGCACCAGCACCGGCAGCAGCGAGGGGATCATCATCTCCTTGATCGCCGCGCGGGTGAGCATGTCGACCGCGCGCGAGTAGTCGGGCTTGGCCGTCCCCTCCATGATGCCGGGGATCTCCTTGAACTGGCGACGCACCTCCACGACCACCGCGCCTGCCGAACGGCCTACCGCTTCCATCGCCATCGCACCGAACAGGAACGGGATCAGGCCGCCGATGAACAGGCCGATGATGACCATCGGATCCGACAGGCTGAAGGTGAAGGTGACGCCCGGGTTGGTGATCTCGAGCTTGTGCGTGTAGTCGGCGAACAGCACCAGGGCCGCCAGGCCGGCGGAGCCGATCGCGTACCCCTTGGTCACCGCCTTCGTGGTGTTGCCGACGGCGTCGAGCGGATCGGTGATCGCGCGCACCGAGGCCGGCATCTCCGCCATCTCGGCGATGCCGCCCGCGTTGTCGGTGATCGGGCCGTAGGCGTCGAGGGCGACGATCACGCCGGTCATCGACAGCATCGCGGTGGCCGAGATCGCGATCCCGTACAGGCCGCCCAGTTCGTAGGCCCCCCAGATCGCAAGGCAGACGGCGAGTACCGGCGCCGCGGTGGACTTCATCGAGATGCCGATGCCGGCGATGATGTTGGTCGCGTGGCCGGTGGTGCAGGCCTGCGCGACGTGGCGCACCGGCGCGTACTCGGTGGCGGTGTAGTACTCGGTGATGACCACCATGGCGGCGGTCAGCGCCAGGCCGATCAGCGCGCAGAAGTACAGCGGCATCGCACCGCCCGTGGCTTCGGACATCATCGCGGTTGTGATCGGGTAGAAGGCGATTGCCGACAGTACCCCGGCCACGATCACGCCCTTGTAGAGCGCGTTCATGATCTTGCCGCCGGGCGAGGCCTTCACGAAGAAGCAGCCGATGATCGAGGCGATGATCGAGGCGCCCCCCAGTACCAGCGGGTAGAGCACCGCGTTCGGCCCGAGGTCGGCAGCGAACATCGCTCCGACCAGCATGGTGGCGATCACGGTCACCGCGTAGGTCTCGAACAGGTCCGCGGCCATGCCGGCGCAGTCGCCGACGTTGTCGCCGACGTTGTCGGCGATCACCGCCGGGTTGCGCGGGTCATCCTCGGGGATGCCGGCCTCGACCTTGCCGACGAGGTCGGCACCGACGTCCGCCCCCTTGGTGAAGATGCCGCCGCCGAGGCGGGCGAAGATCGAGATCAGCGAACTGCCGAAGGCCAGGCCGATCATCGCATTGAGCACCGTGGTGTTCACGTCGTAGCCCATGCCGACGAGTATCGCGAAGTAGCCGGCGACCGAAAGCAGGCCGAGCCCGACCACCAGCATGCCGGTGATCGCCCCGCCGCGGAAAGCTACGGCCAGTGCCTCGTTGAGGCCGGTACGCGCGGCTTCGGCGGTGCGGATGTTCGCGCGCACCGAGACGTTCATTCCGATGTAGCCGGCCGCCCCTGAGAACACCGCGCCGACCAGGAAGCCGAACGCGGTCAGCCAGGACAGCGCCACGCCGATCAGCACGAACAGCACCGCCCCGACCACCGCGATGGTCGTGTACTGCCGGTTCAGGTAGGCCGCCGCGCCCGCCTGCACGGCGGCGGCGATCTCCCGCATCCGGTCGTTGCCGGTCCCCTGCTTCAGTATCCACCGGGTCGAGACGATCCCGTACAGGATCGCCGCGAACGAGCATGCCAAGGCAAACCACAATGGTGCAGCCATCTGTCACCCCTCCTCGTCTGTTCTCGGTTCGTACTGCCTGGAACAACGCTTGTTGCGTTCTGCTTCCGACGAACTGGCGTCCCGCACTCGTTCAGGCTTCGAACGGCGCGAGCTTCTTTTCGATTGAGACGTTTGCGAGCCGCACGTATGCCGGCAGCCCGTTGGTGAATTTCAGCGCTGCCTCGCCGCGCACCAGCGGCTGCAGGTAGGTCCGCGCGCGCGCGGTGATGCCGAAGCCGTCGCGGCTGATGAAGGCGCGAGGCAGCTTGTGTTCCCGGTTGGCGACCCGGGTGAGCGGTACCCGGCCCAGCGACCAGCGGTAGGGGTCGTCGGACCGGCGTTCGATCGAGATCATCACGCCGTTCTCGCCGCGCAGCGCCGCGCGCACGGCCTCCCGGCCGACCGCATAGGCCTGCTCGACGTCGACCTTCGACGCCAGGTGGCGTGCCGACCGCTGGAGGTAGTCTGCCAGCGCATGGTGGTACTTGTGGCCGAGGCGGTCGCGCACCAGCCGGGCCACCTGTTCGCCGGCGCCGCCCAGCTGCGCATTGCCGAAGGCGTCACGCAGGCCGGTCTCCGACAGGAAGCGTCCGCTGGCATCGCGCAGGCCTTCGGACACGCCGACGCAGCAGTAGCCTCGGGTCTTCACCAGGTGGTCCACGCGGGCGAGGAAGCGCGCCTCGTCGAACGGTACCTCGGGGAACAGCAGCACCAGCGGCAGTGGATGCGCGTCGTCATCGGCCAGCCCGACCGCCGCGGTGATCCAGCCAGCGTGTCGTCCCATCACCTCGAGCACGAACACCCGCGTGGAGTTGCTCGCCATCGAGGCGACATCGAAGGCCGCCTCGCGCATCGAGGTCGCGACGTACTTCGCGACCGAACCGAACCCGGGGCAGTTAT
The DNA here is from genome assembly GCA_947458835.1 of Betaproteobacteria bacterium. Classification (GTDB taxonomy): domain Bacteria; phylum Pseudomonadota; class Gammaproteobacteria; order Burkholderiales; family CAIKXV01; genus CAIKXV01. Next base: position 5,371 of record CANHBC010000135.1, read on the forward strand.
CTGTGCCGGCGAGGTCGTTGTCGATCGTCTTGGGGACGTGGATGCAGGCGAGCGGGTAGCCCATCGACGCCGACACCCTGGCGACCTTGAGGCAGGTGTCGGCCGAGTCGTTGCCGCCGTTGTAGAAGAAGTAGCGGATGTCGTGCGCGCGGAACACGTCGACCAGCCGCTCGTAGTGTGCGCGGTGCTCGTCGAGGCCCTTGAGCTTGAAGCGACAGGACCCGAACGCGCCGCCGGGCGTGCGCACCAGTGCCGCGATCGCTGATGCGCGTTCGCGGCTGGTGTCGATCAGGTCTTCGTTGAGTGCCCCGATGATGCCGTCGCGCCCGGCGAACACCCGGCCGATGCGACGCGGGTGGTTACGCGCGGTTTCGATGACGCCCGCAGCGGAGGCGTTGATGACGGCTGTCACGCCCCCGGACTGGGCGTAGAAGGCGTTAGCCGGCATCACCCCCGCCGGCACCCATCGCGGCAAGAAGCCGGCGACCGATCTCGTCCACCGCGCCCACGCCAGGGATGCAGGCATAGCGTGGTGCACCGGCCTCGCCGGAGTCGGCCCAGCGCTGGTAGTAGTCGACCAGCGGCCGCGTCTGCCGGCGATACACGTCGAGCCGGTTGCGCACCGTCTCTTCACGGTCGTCGTCGCGCTGGATCAACTGCTCGCCAGTGACGTCATCGCGACCGGCCACCTTCGGCGGTGCGTAGACTTCATGGTAGGTACGGCCCGAGGCCGGGTGTACCCGGCGGCCGCTGACCCGGCTGATGATCTCGGTGTCGTCGACCGCGATCTCGAGCACGTGGTCGATGGCCACCGCAGCCGCGCGCATCGCGTCGGCCTGCGGGATGGTGCGCGGGAAGCCGTCGAACAGGTATCCGCTGCGGCAATCGTCGGCTGCCAGGCGGTCCTTGACCAGGCCGATGATGATGTCGTCGGACACCAGTTCACCGGCATCCATCACCTTCTTGGCCGCGAGGCCCAGCGGTGTTCCCGCCTTCACCGCGGCGCGCAGCATGTCGCCGGTGGCGATCTGCGGGATATGGAACCGGTCGCGCAGGAATGCGGCCTGGGTGCCCTTGCCTGCCCCGGGGGGCCCTAACAGGAGTATGCGCATGATGGGGCCGATTATACGCATCGGTCCCTGAAGCGGGGAGCTTCGGTTCCGGCAGGGCGTGGCGGGTCAGTCGGGACCTTGCGCCGCGAGCGCCTGCCGCACGCGTTCCAGGTCGGCCGGGGTATCGACGCCGGCGGCCGGTGCGGCGGTGGTGACTTCGACGACGATCGGCTCGCCATGCCAGAGCGCCCGCAGCTGCTCGAGCGACTCGAAGCGCTCGATCGCCGCCGGTGCGAGCGCGGACAGCCGGCGCAGGGCGCCCGCCCGGTAGGCGTAGAGCCCGACATGTCGCTGCACCGGCAGGCCAGGCGGCAGCGGCAGGTCGGCCGCACCCGGCGCGATCGACGGGGCCGCCGCGGCGAAGGCGTCGCGCGCGTACGGGATCGGCGCCCGGCTGAAGTACAGGGCGTACCCGCGCCGATCGAGCACCACCTTCACGACGTTGGGGTCGAACAGCTCGCGCGTCGAGTGCAGGGGATGGCAGGCGGTGGCGATCGATGCGCCCGGCGTCTCGTGCAGCCGGCGCGCGACCGCGGCGATCAGGCCGGGATCGATCAGCGGTTCGTCGCCCTGGACGTTGACCACGATCGTGTCGTCCGCCCAGCCACGCTGCGCGGCAAGTTCGGCGAGCCGGTCGGTACCGGACGGATGGTCGGCGCGGGTCAGCGCCGCACGCACGCCGTGCGCTGCGGCTGCGGACACGATCGCCGGGTCGTCGGTGGCGATCCAGACTTCGGCCGCGCCGCTGGCCGTGGCACGTTCGGCCACGTGCACGACCATCGGTCGTCCCCCGATGTCAGCAAGCGGCTTGCCTGGCAGTCGCGTCGAGGCGAGCCGGGCCGGGATCGCTGCGACGAAGGCGATCATCCTCGACGCAGCGCCTCGAGTTCCTCCGGTGCCAGCCGGCGCGCCTCGTCCTCGAGCATGATCGGTATGCCGTCGCGGATCGGATAGGCCAGGCCGGCGCCCTGCGACAGCAGCTCCTGCCGGTTTCGGTCGTAGGTCAGGCTTCCCTTGGTGACCGGGCAGACCAGAATCTCGAGCAGTTTCGCATCCATGTCGTCGCGCTTTCGGCAGGCAGTCTACGGAGGCGCGTCAGGCGCCGGCCGCAAGGACATCCTTGCGACCATCCGGTCGTCGGGGTTTCAGGGCGTGCGTTCCACGCAGCGCTGCAGGCAGCGCTCCAGGTGTTCGCCGAAGGCGGCGTCGAGCTGTGCCTCGACGGCGAGTACCCAGTGGTGAGCGGCGCCGAACCGTACGCATTTTACGGCATCCTTTTCGGTGAGGATCACCGGCTCGCCGCCGAAATCGAGGTCCGACGGCTGGAACCGATGGTGGTCAGGGAACGGATGCTCGACGAAGGTGAGCCCGAGCGAGGCCAGCAGGCTGAAGAAGCGGTCCGGGTAGCCGATTCCTGCGACCGCGTGCAGGCGCTGGCCGGCGAGGGTGGCAGGTGCCGCGGTGATCGACGGGTCGTCCAGGCGGTAGACCCGTGCTGCGGCGATGCGCATCTCGAACTGCGCTGCCTGCGGCACCGGCGCATCCACCGATTCGGCACCGTTGACCACCAGCGCATCGACCCCGCGCAGCCGGCGCACCGGTTCGCGCAGGGGCCCCGATGGCAGCATGTGTCCGTTTCCGAACCCCAGCCCCGCATCGACCACCGCCACCTCCACGTCGCGGGCGAGCCGATAGTGCTGCAGGCCGTCGTCGGCGATCAGCACGTCGCACTCCGGATGCTCTCGAAGCAGCGCGCGCGCCGCGAACACGCGGTCCACGCCGATCCACACCGGGGCCGGGGTGCGGCGGGCGATCAGCACCGGTTCGTCGCCCACCCGCGCCGGGTCGCTGTACGCGACGACCGGTTCGCTGACCCGGTCGTCGCTGGCGCTGCCGCCATAGCCGCGGCTGACCACGCCGGGATGCCAGCCGCGCGCGATCAGGTACAGGACGAGCCAGATCGTCAGCGGCGTCTTGCCGGTGCCACCGACGGTGACGTTTCCGACGACGATCACCGGCACGCGGACCCGGTGGCGCCGTGCCCAGCCGGCACGGAAGGCCAGCCGACGCAGCTCGACGGCGAGCCGGAACAGCCAGGAAACCGGCAGCAGCAGGAGGCTGCGGGCGCTCAGCCGCGCCCAGTGGCGGTCGGTGTCGAATCGCGGCATCGACTGCGGGCGCGCGTGCCGCTCAGCGCGCGGCCGGCCCCTGGGTGGTGAACGTGATCTGCGGATAACCGGCCAGTCGTGCGGCTTCCATCACGTTGACCACTGCCTGGTGGGTCGCGGCGGCATCGGCGCTGATCACGATCACCGGTTCCCGGGCGTCGCCGCCGGCCTTGCGCAGCGCAAGGCTGAACTGCTCCGGGTTGCCGAACACCACGGGCTCGCGGTTGACCAGATAGCGGCCGGTGGCGTCGATGGCCACGTTGATCTGGACCGGCCGGTCGGGCTGGGCTTCGGCTGAGGCCTGCGGCAGGTTGATCTGAAGCTCGGCGAAACGCGTGAAGGTGGTCGAGCTGGCGAGGAAGATCAGCACGACCAGGAAGACGTCGATCAGCGGGACGAGGTTGATCTCGGGCTCGTCGCGCGAGCGGCCGCGCCGGAAATTCACCGCCGGGCCCCGATGCGCTCAGGCAAGGCGCTCTCCGTGCACCACCTCGACCAGCTTGACCGCCTGCAGTTCCATGTCGACCACGTAGGCATCGACCTTCGCCCGATAGTGGCGGTAGGCGATCATGCTCGGGATCGCGACGATCAGGCCGAACGCCGTGTTGTACAGCGCGATCGAGATGCCCTGTGCGAGCTGCGCCGGGCTGCCGACCGCCGACTGCGCGCCGAAGATCTCGATCATTCCGATCACCGTCCCGAACAGTCCGAGCAGCGGTGACATGCCGGCGATCGTGCCCAGCGTGGTGAGGTAGCGGTCGAGCTGCATGGCGACGCCGCGCCCGGTCTCCTCGATCGACTCCTTCATCACCTCGCGCGTGCTGCGCACGTTACGCAGGCCCGCCGCCAGTACCTCGCCCAGCGGCGAATGGGCGGCCACCCGCTCGACCATCTCGGGCGAAGCCCCGTTCTGGCGGAACTCGGCCACCACCCGGGGAAGCAGGTCGGCCGGGGCAACGAGCGCCCGACGCAGGGACCAGCCGCGTTCACCGATGATGGCAAGGGCAATGATCGACGCGAGGATCAGCGGCCAGATCGGCCAGCCGGCGCCTTGGATGATTGCAAGCACGGGTGGGGGCGGGGTCTTGTTGGGAAGCGTGTCGACTCTATCGACCGGAAGGGCAGAGGGCAAGCGGAACCCGGCCGAGCCGGGCACGACCGATGCTAAGCGACTCAGCCAACAGGCGAATTTGCATTTTCCACACGAACTGTGGATAAGTTTGTGAATAGAACGCCGGAACCGGGCTGAAACCGTTGTCCAGCCGTGGATCGCTTTGGCGTGCTGCTTTTTTGAGCAGCAAAAAAGATCAATTTAATCAGTCGCTTGAGTGTCTTCCCTAGGGCGAACGCCTGGAATCGAGGCTGGGCGGGCCTTCCAGCCGATGTTGTGGAGAAGTGGTGCGGGAGGCACGATTTTTCGCGGGTTCCACGGCCGTTTCTGCCCGCCAGCCCGCGTCGTTGCGTGATTCCCGCTGTCCGGTCGCAGTTGCGTACGGCGGACGACACCGCAGGCCACGGCGCCGCTAGAATCGCCCCATGCGCGAACCGTCCTGGCGTCCGGAACTGCTGACCGTGGCGGAACTCAACCGTGCCGCGCGCGAGGCGATCGAGCAGGCGCTGCCTGCGCTCTGGGTGGCTGGCGAGATCTCGAACTTCCGCCGCTACGACTCCGGCCACTGCTACTTCGTCCTCAAGGACGCGCAGGCGCAGGTGCGCTGCGTGATGTTCCGGCACCGTGCGTCGCTGCTCGGCTGGCAGCCCTCCGATGGCAGCGAGGTCGAACTGCGGGGCGTGCCGTCGCTGTACGAGGCGCGCGGCGACTTCCAGCTCAACGTCGAGACGATGCGCCGCGCCGGGCTGGGCGCGCTGTTCGCGGCATTCGAGCGGCTGAAGGCGAAGCTCTCGGCCGAGGGCCTGTTCGACCCGGCGCGCAAGCGGTCGCTGCCGCCGTTTCCGCGCACCGTGGGCATCGTTACCTCGACGTCCGCGGCCGCGCTGCGCGACCTGCTGACCACCCTGCGACGTCGGGCCCCCGGGGTCCGGGTGATCGTCTACCCGACGCTGGTGCAGGGCGAGGGCGCCGGCCGCCAGGTCGCACGCGCCATCGTGCTCGCGGGCGAGCGCGCCGAATGCGACGTGCTGGTCGTGGGGCGCGGCGGTGGCAGCATCGAGGACCTCTGGGCGTTCAACGAGGAGGTGGTGGCGCGCGCGATCGCCGCCAGCCCGATCCCGACGGTCAGCGCGGTCGGGCACGAAACCGACTTCACCATCGCCGACTTCGTGGCCGACGTTCGCGCGCCCACGCCGACCGCGGCCGGCGTGCTGGTCGTGCCGGACGCGGTCGCCCTGCACCGCGACCTGCAGGGGCTTGCCGCCCGTCTGCGGCGCGCCCAGTGGCGCCTGCTGGAGCAGCGGATGCAGGGGCTCGACCACCTGTCCCGCCGGCTCACGCATCC
>CANHBC010000136.1 GCA_947458835.1 Betaproteobacteria bacterium
CCCGCAGCGCGCGCAGCATCGCGCGCACGCCGCCGAGGTCCGCGGCGACCAGCCGGACCTGACCGCGGCCGCGGCCGGCCCTGACCAGCGGATCGAGCCAGGCGAGCTTCGGCCGCCGGTACATCACGGTGATCGGCCGGGCCAGCCCGTACCACTGGGGGGTGATCTCGAATGCACCGAGATGGGGCGTCAGGAACAGGATGCCCCGTCCGCGGGCGTGGGCCTCGTCCAGGTACTGCTGACCGGCCGTCACCCGGACCCAGCGCACCAGGGTCGACTGGGGCCTCAGCCAGAAGCACGGCAGCTCGGCGATGGTCCGCCCCGCCTCGGCCACCGCCCGGCGCAGCATGCGTGACGAATCTGGCCCATGGGCCAGGCCCGAGCGGGCAAGGTTTTCGCTCAGGCGACGCCGGTAGGTGCGGTCTGAGGCCCAGGCGAGCCAGCCGAGCGCGGCGCCCAGCCAGTGCAGCACGCGCAACGGCAGGCGGCCGAGCAGTCGGATCAGGGGAAGCAAAATGAATTTGTCGGCATCGGGGACCGGAATGACTCTGCTATCCTAGCGCCCTTTTTGCCTGCGCCCCCATGGTCGCAGGTGTCCGAACCGTTTCCGCAGTCGCTGTCGCAGTAGATTTCCGTGCACCGCCAGCCTCGGGCGCGTCCCAGCGTGCCGCGCACCGGCTCCTTTTCCTTACAGCAGACGGGTTTCCTACATGAGCGAATTTCTGTTTACCTCCGAGTCGGTCTCCGAAGGCCATCCCGACAAGGTCGCGGACGCCATTTCCGATGCGGCCCTCGATGCGATCCTCGCGCAGGACAAGTACGGTCGGGTCGCCGCCGAGACGCTGGTACACACCGGTCTGGTAGTGATGGCCGGACAGGTGACCACGAACGCCCAGGTCGACTACGCCCAGGTCGCCCGCAAGGTGGTACAGCGCATCGGCTACACCGACTCGGACATCGGCTTCGACTTCAAGAGCTGCGGCGTGCTGGTCTGCTACGACCAGCAGTCCCCCGACATCGCCGCGGGCGTGGACGAAGGCAAGGGCCTCGACCTCGACCAGGGCGCGGGTGACCAGGGCCTCATGTACGGCTTCGCGTGCGACGAGACGCCGGAACTGATGCCGATGCCGATCCACTACTCGCACCGCCTGATGGAACGCCAGGCCGAGATGCGCCGCAGCGGCAAGCTGCCGTGGCTGCGCCCGGACGCCAAGTCGCAGGTCACGATCAAGTACGTCGACGGCCGTCCGGTCGGCATCGACACGGTCGTCATCTCGACCCAGCACACCCCGGACATCTCGCACGAACCCCTGACCGAGGCGGTGATCGAGGAGATCGTCAAGCCGGTGATCCCGGCGCCGCTGCTCAAGGGCGCGCGCTACCTGATCAACCCGACCGGCCGCTTCGTCATCGGCGGCCCCCAGGGCGACACCGGCCTGACCGGCCGCAAGATCATCGTCGACACCTACGGCGGCTATTCGCGCCACGGCGGCGGCGCGTTCTCGGGCAAGGATCCGTCCAAGGTCGACCGTTCCGCGGCCTACGCCGGCCGCTACGTGGCGAAGAACATCGTGGCCGCGGGCCTCGCCAGCAAGTGCGAAGTGCAGGTCGCCTACGCGATCGGCGTCGCCAAGCCGGTGAGCGTCCTGGTCGAGACCTTCGGCACCGGCAAGATCGCCGACGAGAAGATCGCCCAGCTGGTCGAGAAGCACTTCGACCTGCGTCCGAAAGGCATCATCCACAGCCTCGACCTGCTGCGTCCGATCTACGAGAAGACCGCCGCCTACGGCCACTTCGGCCGCAACGAGCCGGAGTTCACGTGGGAGAAGACCGACAAAGCTGCGGCACTGAAGGCCGACGCCGGCATCTGACCGCCGACGTTCCCTCGGTACCCGAAACGCCCCGCCCAGCGGGGCGTTTTCGTTTCCGGCCAGCGTACGGAACCGGACGTCAGGCCTCGAGTACCGAATGGACGGTGACGCCGGCCAGGCGTGCACGCCCCGCAAGCGACGGCAGTTCCATCAGGAAGGCAGCACCGGTCACCTCGCCGCCGATGCGCCGCAGCAGGTCCACCGCCGCACCCGCGGTACCGCCCGTGGCGAGCACGTCGTCGACCAGCAGCACGCGCATGCCCGGCTGCAGCGCGTCGCGGTGGACCTCCAGCGTGGCTGTGCCGTACTCCAGCGCGTAACTGACCGACTCCACCGCCGCCGGCAGCTTGCCCGGCTTGCGCAGCGGCACGAAACCGACGCCCAGTTCCCGCGCGACCAGCGCACCGAACACGAAGCCACGCGCCTCGATGCCGGCCACGCGCTCGACGCGCCCCGCCCGGAACGGCCCGGCGAGTGCGGCAGCCGACAGCTGCAGCGCCGTCGCATCGGCCATCAGCCCGGTGAGGTCGCGGAAGGTCACGCCCGGGATGGGAAAATCGGGCACCGCCCGGACAAGGGCGGACAGACAGTCGAACCGTTCTTCATGCAGGCCGGGCATCGGCGTCTCCTGAAATGGCCCGCGATCGGGCACCTTGCCCGGGCGGGGTCAAGAAAACACCCGTCGGGCCGTAATGCGAGGATATCGCTGGCCCGTCGTGAATCCCTAATGCTCAGACGAATCCCGGTCAGCCAGCTGCGCGCGGGCATGCACGTGCATGAGCTGTGCGGCTCGTGGCTGGACCATCCCTTCTGGCGGACCCGCTTCCTGATCAGGGACGCCCGCGACATCGCGCGCCTCGTCGAAGGCGGCGTGCAGGAGGTCTGGATCGATGCATCGAAGGGACTGGACGGGGAAGCGCCCCCGTCGGGAACGCGCGCGCTGGTAGAGTCGCCGGACGAATCCGTCCCGCGGCGGGTCGACCCGCCAGCCTCGCGAACGTTCGATGCACCCGGGCCGGATCGCGTTCCGATGGCGGTCGAACTGGAGCGCGCCTCGCGCATCTGCCACAAGGCCCGGGAAGCGGTGGTCTCGATGTTCGCTGAGGCCCGGATGGGCCGGGCGATCGATGCCTCCGGCGCACTGGACCTGGTCGAGGAGATCGACGAATCGATCGCGCGCAACCCGGTTGCCCTGGTCAGCATCGCCCGGCTGAAGACCGCCGACGACTACACCTTCATGCACTCGGTGGCAGTGTGCGGGCTGATGATCTCGCTCGGCCGGCAGCTCGGCCTCGATGTCGCTCAGGTGCGCGAGGCGGGCCTGGCGGGACTGCTGCACGACCTGGGCAAGGCAGGGGTACCGACCGAGTTGCTCAACAAGCCGGGCCGGCTAGACGCCGCGGAGTTCGCGGTGATGAAGCGGCATCCGCAGCTCGGCCACGAAATGCTGCTGCAGGCAGGCACGACAGGCGAGATCGCGCTGGACGTCTGCCTGCACCACCACGAGCGGATGGACGGCACCGGCTACCCGCACCGGCTGGACGGACCTGCGATCAGCCTGTACGCGAGGATGGGCGCGGTCTGCGACGTCTACGACGCGATCACCTCGAACCGCCCGTACAAGGCCGGATGGAACCCGGCCGAGTCGATCCGCCGGATGGCGGGATGGGCGAAGGGACAATTCGACGAACGCGTGTTCCACGCGTTCGTGAAGAGCGTCGGAATCTACCCGGTAGGGTCGCTGGTGCGGATGTCCTCGGGACGGCTGGGCGTGGTGATCGAGCAGAACGAGGACGCGCTGACCACACCGAAGATCAAGCTGTTCTTCTCGACCCGGTCAGATACGCGCATCCAGCCGGAAGTGATCGACCTTTCCCGCAAGGGCGAGACCGACCGGATCGCCGGCCGGGAGGATCCTGCCCGCTGGGACTTCCGCGACCTCGACAGCATCTGGGCCGGCGACAGCGCGCCCTCCCCGCAGCCGAAGCCAGCCTGACGGCGGCCTCGGGCGGCGCGGCATGGACAGCGCGCAGGTGCGTGCGAATGCCTGCATCCGGCCGCGGACCTGGGTTACACTCCGCGCGCTTCGAGGAGCGCTGCAGCAATCGCCTGCCGGCAGGTCACCATGACCCACACGGCCGCGCTTGCCAGGCTCGAGGCGGTCTGGTCCTTGCAACGGCGCTCGCAAACTTTTTTCTGAAAAGAAAGGGGGGCGCGAGATGAGCGCCGTACTGAAAACCGCCGCAACCGAAGACTACAAGGTCGCCGACCTCAGCCTCGCCGACTGGGGCAACAAGGAAATCGCGATCGCCGAGACCGAAATGCCCGGCCTGATGGCGATCCGTGAAGAGTTCAAGAGCCAGCAACCGCTGCGTGGTGCCCGCATCACCGGCTCGCTGCACATGACCATCCAGACCGCCGTGCTGATCCAGACCCTGGAAGCGCTGGGCGCGAAGATCCGCTGGGCCTCGTGCAACATCTATTCGACACAGGACCATGCCGCCGCGGCGATCGCCGCCGCCGGCACCCCGGTGTTCGCGGTCAAGGGCGAGTCGCTGGCCGAGTACTGGGATTACACCCACCGGATCTTCGAGTGGGCCGATGGCGGCTACACCAACATGATCCTCGACGACGGTGGCGACGCCACGCTGCTGCTGCACCTGGGCACGACCGCCGAGACCGATCCTTCGGTGCTGGTGAACCCGACCAGCGAAGAAGAGACCTGCCTGTTCGCCTCGATCAAGGCGACGCTGGCGAAGGACCCGAAGTGGTATTCGACCCGCCTGAAGCATGTCAAGGGCGTGACCGAAGAGACCACCACAGGCGTGCATCGCCTGTACCAGATGCACAAGGAAGGCCGCCTGGCGTTCCCCGGCATCAACGTCAACGACTCGGTCACCAAGTCGAAGTTCGACAACCTCTATGGCTGCCGCGAGTCGCTGGTCGACGGCATCAAGCGCGCCACCGACGTGATGATCGCCGGCAAGGTCGCGGTGGTCGCGGGTTACGGCGACGTGGGCAAGGGCTCGGCCCAGGCCCTGCGCGCACTGTCGGCCCAGGTGTGGGTCACCGAGGTCGACCCGATCTGCGCGCTGCAGGCGGCCATGGAAGGCTACCGCGTGGTGACCATGGACTACGCCGCCGACAAGGCCGACATCTTCGTCACCGCCACCGGCAACTTCCATGTGATCACCCATGACCACATGAAGCAGATGAAGGACCAGGCCATCGTCTGCAACATCGGCCACTTCGACAACGAGATCGACGTCGCGGCGGTCGAGCAGTACACGTGGGAAGAGATCAAGCCGCAGGTGGACCACGTGATCTTCCCGGACGGCAAGCGCATCATCATGCTGGCCAAGGGTCGCCTGGTGAACCTCGGCTGCGGCACCGGCCACCCGTCGTACGTGATGAGCTCTTCGTTCGCGAACCAGACGATCGCCCAGATCGAGCTGTTCACCCAGACCGACAAGTACCCGGTCGGCGTCTACGTGCTGCCCAAGCACCTCGACGAGAAGGTTGCGCGCCTGCAGCTGAAGAAGCTGAACGCGCAGCTGACCGAGCTTTCCGACACCCAGGCCCGCTACATCGGGGTCAAGAAGGAAGGCCCGTACAAGCCGGAGCACTACCGCTACTGATCGCGGCCTGCCGCCCCGGCCGTGGCCGGGGCGGCGTTTCCAGGGAACATCCATGCAGACGCAGCGTGCATTCGACCGCACCTTCAGCTTCGAGTTCTTCCCGCCGAAGACGCCGGAAGGGATCGCGAAGCTACGGGCGACGCGCGAGCAGCTGGCCCAGCTCAGGCCGAAATTCTTCTCGGTGACCTTCGGTGCCGGCGGTTCCACCCGCGACCGCACTCTCGAGACGGTGATCGAGATCCAGTCCTCCGGCAACGAGGCCGCTCCGCACCTGTCGTGCATCGGCTCCACCCGCGAGAACATCACCGCAATCCTCGAGCAGTACAAGGCGAACGGCATCCGCCACATCGTCGCGCTGCGTGGCGACCTGCCGTCCGGCACGGTCGACGCCGGCGAGTTCCGCTATGCCAACGAGCTGGTCGAGTTCATCCGCCAGCAGACCGGCGACTGGTTCCACATCGAGGTGGCGGCCTACCCCGAGGTGCATCCGCAGGCACGCTCGCCAAAGGACGACCTTGCCAACTTCAAGCGCAAGGTCGACGCCGGCGCGAACTCGGCGATCACCCAGTACTTCTTCAACAACGACGCCTACTTCGACTTCGTCGACCGCTGCGAGGCGGCCGGCGTGAAGATCCCGATCGTCCCCGGCATCATGCCGATCGGCAACTACACCCAGCTCGCGCGCTTCTCGGAGATGTGCGGCGCAGACATCCCGCGCTGGATGCGGCTGCGGCTGCAGGAGTTCGGCGACGACAAGGCGTCGATCCGCGCGTTCGGGCTGGACGTCATCACCGACATGTGCGACCGGCTGCTGCAGGCCGGTGCACCCGGCCTGCACTTCTACTCGCTGAACCAGGCGGGGCTCACCACGACAATCTGGCAGCGGCTGGGGCTCTGACCGCGCGCGCGGGGCTGGGTCACGCGCCGCGCCGACCGTGACGGCATCGTACCAGCCCCACGACGCCCGCCTCAGCGCACCATCGAGAAGCGGACCGTCTCCTCATCGTCGACCGCTGGGTGCCCGAAGGCGATCCGCCCGCGGCCGCGCAACATGACCTCCTCGCGCAGCAGCACGATCTCAGGCTCGCCGTCGAAGGTCACGAAGGTGCCGTTGGTGCTCTGGTCGACCAGGAAGAACTTGTCCCGTCGACGCTCGACACGGGCATGCTGGCGCGAGGCCTGGCGGTCCGACACGACGATCGCGCACTTCGGGTCGCGTCCCAGCACGACGCCGGGATGGTCCGGGTCAAGCACCAGCGCGGACTCGCCACGCTCGAGCCGCAGCGAGCGCGGGACGATCATCGAGACGCTGGCGGCCGTCGGCTGCATGGTGATGGCCATGGTCAGGTCTTCGCCCGTCTGCCAGATCACCTCGAACACCGAGATCGCCTCGCCCTTGCCCTTCACCGCGAGCGCGGCGATCTCGCGCGTCGAGATGCGCAGCAGGTCGGGCAGGCGCGCGACTGTCGCACCGGTAGTCATGATCTGGTTGGCCTTGGCGATCGAGGTCATCCGCGACGCCACGTTCACCGTATCGCCGAACAGGTCACCGTTGTCCTCGATCACCGGGCCGGCATGGAAACCGACGCGGATCGCGCGCGACTGCAAGCCGGGCTGCAGCCGCGCATCGAGCACCGGCTGGCTGGCCAGTTCGCCCACGCGGATCTGCATCTCGGTGGCGGCCAGGTAGGCGTGCTCGGCGTCGGGGAAAACGCACATGATCTCGTCGCCGATGATCTTGACCACCCGGCCGCGCGAGTCGACGGCCGCCTCGCGCATGCAGCGAAGGCAGGCATCGATCAGCTTCTTGGCAGCCTGGTCGCCGAACAGTTCGTAGAGGTGCGTGCTGCCGGCGACGTCTGCAAACAGGATCGCCGCATCCATCTGCTGAGGCAGGAGCAGGGAGTCTAGGGTCTGAGAGGATTCGTCGGTCACGTCATGTCCGGGGATGGGGCGATGGAGCCGGCCCGCCTCGCCCGTCGCAAGCCCGGGTCACCCCCAAGAGTAGCGCCGACCCGTCCCGACGGGTAGTCCCCTGCCCCCGCAGAGGGAGGCAGCCGTGTCGACCGCGCATGGAAGAAGGGCCCGCAGTGAGCGGGCCCTTCCAGGTCGTCACCAGGTCCGAAGCCGGATCAGGCGGCGCGCGCAACCTTCGCACGATCCTTCTTCTGCTGCGCGATGCTCGCGTGCAGCGTCGCGTAGGCCGCATGTGCCGCGCCCTGCGCTTCGCCGACATGGATCTTCGAGCCCTGGTCGGACATCGCCTGATCCAGCGCGGACAGGCAGAGCATCACGTTCTCGGTGCGGCAGGAGTAGCCCATCAGGCCGATACGCCAGATCTTGCCAGCCAGCGGACCGAGGCCGGCGCCAATCTCGAGGTTGTACTCGTTGAGCAGCGTGCGGCGCACCTTCGCCTCATCGATGCCTTCCGGGCACAGCACGGCGTTCATCTGCGGCAGCTGGTACTCGGGCTTGACCAGGAAGCGCAGGCCCATCGACTCCAGCCCGGCCTTGAGCGCCATATGGTGGCGCGTTGCACGCGCCCACGCGTTCTCCAGCCCTTCCTCGCGGATGAGGACCAGCGCCTCGTGCAGCGCGAACAGGGCGTTGGTCGGGGCGGTGTGGTGGTAGGTACGCACCGGCGCGGTGCTGGTGCCGCCGCCACCGCCGTTCCAGTAGCTGTGCAGCAGGTTCATGTCCATGAACCAGCTGTGGATCTTGTCCTTGCGCTTCTTCACGTGCTCGACGACGCGCTCGTTGAACGACACCGGCGACAGGCCGGGGGTGCAGGACAGGCATTTCTGGCTACCCGAGTAGATCGCGTCGATGCCCCACTCGTCGACCAGCACCGGGACGCCGGCCAGGGACGTCACCGCATCGACGATGGTCAGCGCACCGTACTTGTGGGCGATCTCGACCAGCGTCTTCGCATCGGAGCGCGCGCCGGTGGAGGTCTCGGCGTGCACGAAGGCGACGACCTTGACGTCCGGGTTGGCCTTCAGCGCATCCTCGAGCTTCTGCGGGTCGACCGGCTCGCCCCAGGCGTCGTCCACGACAACCGGGATGCCGCCACAGCGTTCGACGTTCTCGACCATGCGGCCGCCGAACACGCCATTGCGACACACGATGACCTTGTCGCCGGGGGCGACCATGTTCACGAAACAGTACTCCATGCCCACCGAGCCGGGGCCCGAGGCCGGGAAGGTCAGCGCATTCTTCGTCTGGTAGACGTAGCGCAGCAGCGACTTCAGCTCTTCCATCATCTCGATGAACACCGGATCGAGATAGCCGATCGCGGGCTGGCTCATCGTGGTGAGCACGCGCGGATGGATCTCGGTCGGGCCCGGCCCCATCAGGGTGCGCTGCGGCGGATGGAAAGAGGTGATGCGCTTGGACGGGGCGTACTGGAGACTCATCGTGTCACTCCCTTGGAGGGTGGACCCGAACGGACCTTCGCCGTCGGGGCGAGATTTGAGCTTGATCGGCTTGCGGCTGCTCGCTTCAGCCACAACCTCGGAGGCGGTGATGCGACCGTCGGTCGCCAGTTCGATCTCGGTGCCCCAGCGCGCCGGAACGTAGCCCACCTTGATCCAGTGGCTGACCACGGCACGGTCGAGCTGCAGCCTGCGCGCCACTTCGGCCTGGCTGCCGAACAGGGCCACCAGACGCACCGCGCAGTTTTCGGGATTGGAAAGCAGGGACATGGGCGGAAGATTAGCTCGTCAAACTCGTTTTGACAAGCCAGTCACGCCAACCAGACAACGGCGAACCGCGGGGTCAGGTCTTGCCTTTTGCCTCTTCGAGGCAAAAGGCAAGACCTGACCCCAGCCTCCCCAGCCTCGCAGCCCCGACCCCGGCCAGCTACTCTGCCGGCTTGATGGCGATGCCGATTGGCCGGGCGGCGGTGGACAGGCCGGCTTCGATCGCCTGTTCGAGGCCGGGATCGACGTCGAAGCCGATGTCGGCCGCCGCAGGATCCGCGGGGATCGCTCCGGCCGCCACTCCGGCGAAATCGAACAGCCCGCGATCGAGCAGGTGCGAGGGCACCACGTTCATCAGGCTGCGGAAGATCGTCTCGACCCGTCCGGGGTTGCGCCTGTCCCACTCGCGCAGCATCGCCTTCACCTGCTTGCGCTGCAGCGTCTCCTGCGAGCCGCACAGGTCGCACGGGATGATCGGGAACTCGCGCACCCGCGCATAGGCTTCCAGGTCGTCCTCGCAGGCATAGGCCAGCGGGCGAATGACCACGTGCCTGCCGTCGTCGGACACCAGCTTCGGCGGCATCGACTTCAGCTTGCCCCCGAAAAACAGGTTCAGGAAGAACGTCTCGAGGATGTCGTCGCGGTGATGGCCCAGCGCGATCTTCGTCGCGCCGAGCTCGGACGCGACTCGGTACAGCACGCCCCGACGCAGCCTCGAACAGAGCGAGCACATGGTCTTGCCCTCGGGGATCACGCGCTTGACGATCGAATAGGTATCCTGGACTTCGATCCGGAACGGCACCCCAAGCGCGGTGAGGTAGTCGGGCAGTACGTGCTCGGGAAAACCGGGATGCCGCTGGTCGAGGTTGACCGCGACGATCTCGAAGTCGATCGGCGCCCGCTCGCGCAGCTTCATCAGGATGTCGAGCAGTCCGTAGCTGTCCTTGCCGCCGGACAGGCAGACCATCACGCGATCGCCCGCCTCGATCATGCCGAAGTCGCCGATCGCCTGCCCGGTGAGCCGGCACAGACGCTTCTCGAGCTTGATCGATTCGCGCCGCTGGCGCTCCAGCAGCTTCGGGTCGGGTGCGTTCATGTCAGTCCACGATGTAGAGCGTGGCACCGACCTCGGTCGACGAGCGGTGAGCCTCCGCGCGATCGGCCACCTGGTAGCTCATGCCCGGCGTCAGCGTGAAGGTACGCCCGTCCTGCAGTTCGGTATCGAGCTGGCCCGCGATGCAGAACAGGATGTGCCCCTTGAGGCACCAGTGGTCGGCCAGATAGCCCGCCGAATACTCCACCACGCGCACGCGGATGCCGCCGAACTCGCGCGTGCGCCAGTACGCCGTGCCGGTGGTGCCATCGTGCTCGGTGCGCTCGACCCTGTTCCAGTCGGTCGTGCAGAACGGG
>CANHBC010000137.1 GCA_947458835.1 Betaproteobacteria bacterium
CCGCGCCTGGTCGGCCGCTGCGGCGGAGATGCCACCGTCGCGGTCGATGATCGAACGGGCGGCATCCTCGGGAAGTACCAGCGCCTCGACGAGGCGTCCCGGTGCGGGCTGGGCGATATCGATGGGCGTGACTGCGGCGAGCGACGAATTCAGGTTCAACGGGAGCTCTGCGACCGGGCTCATGACCGCCTCGCTCGACGGCGGGGCCACCGTCGTCCCGAGGGGCGCGCTTACCCCCGTCAATGCGACGCGCGCAGGCAATCGGTCGGCAGCGACAGGCCAGGCGGGTGTCGGCGCCGCTGCGGTCGCTGCAGGCGGAAGCCACCGCACAGGCTCGGACGGGTCAGGGTACATCGGGCGGCCGTCGTCGCCCGGCGCCGCGACACGCAGCGACGACACCGGCAGAGGCGCAGGCATGGACGTCGCCCCAGCGCGCGGCAGGGCGATCGCGGCCATGGCGGACTGCAGGCGGGCGTCCGGTCCCTCTGCGGCAGGGGCTGCGGATGCCTGTGCCGGGGTTCCGACAGTCACGACCGCCGCCACCGGCTCACGGGCGGGTCCGGGCGACAAGCCCGGAGCGGTAACCGGTCCGGTGCTGTGTGCCGCCGTCGGTCCGGTACTCGGTGCCGCCAAGGGCGTCGCGACGGGCGCCGGAGGACGGGGCGGATCGAACAGGTGCGACACCGTTGCCTCGCCCAGCCCCTGTCCGCTCGCGAACGCCCGCACTTCCATCGTGGCACCAGGCGGGGCGGGCTCGGGCAGTTGCGCGGAACCGTCGACCAGGGCACCGCCATCCAGGACGGCTTCCACCGTGCCGGTTTCGGCCCCGGTGCCCTCGCCCACGGCCTGCGGCAGGGATCCGCCGGCCGGCGCCGGCATGGCGGCAAGCGCTTGCCGCTCGGCGGCGGCCACATGGATCGCTTCGAACAGGCGCGCGAACTGTCCGTCCTCAGGGGGGGCGTCCGGGCGCACAGCGTCGGCAGGCACGGCCGGCGTCAACAGGGTCAACCCGGCAAACACCGGATCGGACACGGATGAGGTCACTTCAGTCTCCCTTGGCAATCGCCTGAGCGGGGACTGAAGCAATTTCCGTAACCGGCAGGAATCTGCCGCTGCGCCAGGTGTCGGCCGGGCGTCAGTGAAAGAAGGCACGGCCTTTGCTCATGGGGGTATCCGCCGTCTCGCGCACCCTGGCGCGGCAGGCTGCCCCCGCAGGACGATCACCATGAACGCGCTGTCCCTGTCAAAGTTGCGACAAGGCCTCTCCGGCTACGATGCCCGTGGCCTCGGCATCCCGCTGGTCGTGCTCGCGATCATGGCGATGCTGGTCGTGCCGATGCCCGCGGTGGCGCTGGACGTCCTGTTCACCTTCAACATCATCGTGGCGATCGTGATCATCATGATCGCGATCGGCGTACGCAAGCCGCTCGACTTCTCGTCCTTCCCGTCGATCCTGCTGTTCGCCACGATGCTGCGCCTCGCGCTCAACGTCGCCTCCACCCGGGTGATCCTGGTCAACGGCCACGAGGGCGAGGGCGCCGCGGGCCACGTGATCGAGGCCTTCGGTTCGTTCGTGATCGCCGGCAACTACCTCGTCGGCTTCGTCATCTTCATCATCCTGATGATCGTGAACTTCGTCGTGGTGACGAAAGGGGCTGGACGGGTGTCGGAAGTGAACGCGCGGTTCACCCTCGACGCGATGCCCGGCAAGCAGATGGCGATCGACGCGGACCTGAACGCAGGGGTGATCGACCAGGCGACCGCCAAGCGCCGCCGCGAGGAGCTGTCGCAGGAGGCCGACTTCTTCGGCTCGATGGACGGCGCATCGAAGTTCGTCAGTGGCGATGCAATCGCCGGTCTGGCGATCCTGGTGATCAACCTGGTGGGTGGCATCGCCATCGGCATCCTGCAGCACGACATGGGGTTTGCCGACGCCGCGAAGGTGTACGCGCTGCTGACCATCGGGGACGGCCTGGTGGCGCAGGTGCCGGCACTGTTTCTGTCGCTGGCCACCGCGATCATCGTCACCCGTGTCACGACGACCGAGTCGATGACCGAACAGGCCAGCTCCCAGCTGGCCAATCCCTCCGCGCTGTTCTTCGGTGGCGGCATCATGGGCATGCTCGGGCTGATCCCTGGCATGCCCCACCTGGTGTTCCTGCTGCTCGCGGCGGTCACGGTGGCGATCGGCTTCCTCGCGTTGCGAGCGCAGGCCGAACCCGTGGAGGAGGCGACCGTACCCCGGGCCGCGGTCGACCAGCCGAAGGACCTCGACTGGGACGATGTCGAACAGGTCGACCTGATCGGCCTGGAGATCGGCTACGGATTGATCCCGCTGGTGAACGCCGAAACCGGCGGCCAGTTGATGGCGCGGGTCCGCGGGGTGCGGAAGAAGCTGTCGATGGAACTGGGCTTCGTGCTCCAGCCGGTGCGCATCCGCGACTCGCTCGGCATGGACCCGTCTGCCTACCGGATACTGGTCAATGGTGCCGTCCGCGGACGCGGCGAGGTCAAGCCCGGTCGGGAACTCGCCATCAATCCCGGCACGGTCTACGGCGCGCTGGAGGGCACGCCGACACGCGAACCCGCGTTCGGGCTCGAGGCGGTGTGGATCGATCCGGCGCAACGTGACTATGCGCGCGGGCTGGGTTACACGGTGGTCGACCCCGGCACGGCGATCGCGACGCACCTGAACAAGGTGATGCGTGAGAGCGCGGCTGAACTGCTCAGCCACGACGAGACCCAGAAGCTCCTCGACAAGCTGGCCACGCGGTTCCCGAAACTGGTCGAGGACCTCGTGCCCGCGAAGATGCCGCTGGGCGTGGTCACCCGGACACTCCAGAACCTGCTGCAGGAGCTGGTGCCGATCCGCGACATGCGGACGATCGTCGAGGCGCTGGTGGACGCAAGCGCCCGCACACAGGATCCGGAGCAACTGGCGGGAATGGTCCGGGCCCGCCTCGGCCGGATGATCGTGCAGGGCTTGATGGAAGACAAGGACGTCCTGGCAGCGATGACGCTCGACCCGTCGCTCGAGCAGCTGCTGCACAACATCCTGCAGCAGAACCCGGGAAACCAGGACATCGTGCTCGAACCCTCGCTGGCCGAGAGCCTGTTCGGCGCATTGCGCGAGAACGCCCGCAACGTCGAGGCGCAGGGACACGCCGCGGTGCTGGTCGTCTCGCCGGCACTGCGGCCCTGGCTCGCGCGGGCGGTGCGGCACCGGATCAACGAACTCACGGTGCTGTCCTACGCCGAGATCCCGGAAGAGCAGTCGGTGAAGATCATCGCGACGGTTGCCGCTGAACTGCGGCGCGGCTAGTCCACGAAGGAGCCATGACATGGAACTGAAACGAGTGCTCGGCAGGGATGCCAGAAGCGCGGCCGAAAATGCGATCGCGCGCTTCGGCAAGGACGTGTTCGTGATCTCGACGTCCAAGGTCGGATCACAGATCGAGCTGATCGTCGCGCTGGAGGCAGGTGGCGAGGTGCCGCAGGCGGTCGCAGCCGACGTACCGCCCGCCCCGCCGCAGTCCGCCGGCGATGCGTTCAGTGACGTGCTGTCGGCCGCGCGCTTCGCCTCCCGCGCCATCACGCTCGCCTCGCCGCAGGCGGACGCGCCGTCGCGGGTGCCGTTCCAGCCAGCGAACGACGACGGCCTGCCGGCAGCCTTCCGCAAGCGTGTGCTTCCGGATTCTCGTGCGAACACGGCGCCAGGGCCATCCCCGGCAGGGGTACCGCAGGCGGACCTGGTCGGCGTCATCCGGGATGAACTGGCCGAACTTCGCAGGGAGTTCCGGGACGCGCAGCAGCGTGCAGGCCTGCGGTCAGCGGGTCGCACCCTGGGCCAGCATCACTTGTGGGAGGCATTGGCCGATGCCGGCGTTCCGGAAGAGCTGCGCGTGCGCGCGATCGAGGCGATGGCCCCGGGGGACACTGCAGAGCAGGGCGCACGCGTCCTGGCCGACCTGCTCAAGCGTTCCCTGCAGGCCATCCCCAGCGCCGTGGGTGTGTCGGGTGTCCATGCCCTGTGCGGGCCCTCCGGGGCCGGCAAGACGCTCGCCGCGGTCCGCCTTGCACGGTCCGCCGCCGAACGTTCCCCGGGCGGGCGGTCGGCGGTGGTGAGCTTTGCCGACCAGCGGCCCGGGGGCTGGGCCCGCCTCCAGGTACTCGGGGCCGCAGCCGGCGTGGACACGTTCAGGGCCCGCGACCTCGACGCGCTGCGTGCGGTGCTGGACGACTTCGGAGATGCGGGCGTCGTGGTCCTGGACACGGCCGCGCCCGACGCCGCGAGCCTCGCGCGCGACCTGGACGGATTCCCGTACGTGATCACGCGCCATGTCGTGCTGCCGGCCGATGCGAGCCAGGCAGCGATCAACCAGCTGACTCGGCACGGTCAGCCGGGAGGGGCCTCCGTGCTACTGACCAAGCTGGATGAGTCCACCGGTGCCTGGCCACTGATCCGTGCGTTCTGCAGCCATCCGATCCCGGTGGTCGGGGTCGCAGCCAGCGATCGCGTCGGCGATCCCCTGCGACAGATCGACGGCGACGAACTGGTCGAGCGCGCCATGGAAGCGGTGCAGCAGGCGCTGGACGCTGACAACGACGACTGGAATATGCAATCTGCGCCATTTAATCTAAACTCAAACGTGCGTCATTCGATGAGTGGAACCCATGGATACTGAGTCGGCGCCACGCGTCATCGGCGTTGCAAGCGGAAAAGGGGGCGTCGGCAAGACCACGGTCACCGTGAACCTTGCGGCAGCGCTCGCCCACAAGGGCTTCCGCGTGATGGTGCTCGACGCCGACCTGGGGCTGGCCAACAGCCAGATCGGGCTCGGATGCGAGGCCCATGGCAATCTGGCGCAGGTCCTTCACGGCGAACGCCGGCTGGACGAGATCATCGTCACCGCGCCCTCGGGTGTGCGCCTCGTTCCGGGCACCTCTGGCGTGCGCGACATGGCCGCGCTGGACCCGCTGCAGCTCGCAGCGATCATCCACTCGTTCAGCGAACTGGACGAGCCGCTCGATTTCCTGCTGGTGGATATCGCCGCCGGAATCTCTCCGTCCGTTCTGGCCTTCCTTGGCGCGTGCCAGCAGCGATTCATCGTCGCCTGCGATCATCCGGCCTCCATCGCCGATGCCTATGCACTGATCAAGGTCATGTGCATGGACGAAGGCCTCGACGAGATCCACCTGATCGCCAACCTGACGGGCAATCAGTCACAGGGGCAGAACCTGCACGCGCGGCTGAACCATGTGTGCAACCGATTCCTGAATCGCTCCATCGGCTACCTGACGTCGATCGAGTCGGATGAGACGGTCCACGAGGCGTGGCGGAAATACCGGCCCGTGGTCGAGTACGCCCCCGGGAGTGCCAGCGCTCGCGATTTCCGACGGCTGGCCACGCTTGTCTCGGACATGCCCGCGGTGCGGGAGCCGTCGGGCCGGGTGCAGTTCTTCATGGAACGCATGCTCGCTGCGGCCGAGCGCGCCTAGGCCTATGGCAGCCTCCCTCGCGATGTACGAACAGGGCCCGAGCCGGCCGGAGGCACTCGTGCGGGCGCACATGCCCATGGTCAAGCGCGTGGCCGTACACCTGAAGGCGCGCATTCCGCCCTATCTGGAGGTCGATGAACTCGTCCAGGTGGGCGTGGTCGGGCTGATCGAGGCAGCCCGGGCGTTCGACCCGGGCAAGGGTGTCGATTTCGAACTGTTCGCGTTGCGCAGGATCCGTGGCGCGATGCTCGACGAGGTGCGCCGGCAATCATTCCTGCCGCGTTCGGCAGTCGAATTCAAGCGCAACGAGGGCGAGGCGCTGCGCGCGCTGGAGGGCAGGCTGGGACGTCGACCCACGCACGCCGAACTGGCGGCGCAGATGGGTGAGACGCTCGACGATTTCCAGCGACAGCGCGACGCGGCGTTCCGGACGTCGACATCGATGGATGCCGTCGACGAGGAGCTCCTCAGCGTCCCGATCGACACGGCGTACCAGCCCGAGGTCATCGTGGAAAAGGCGCAGCTGACCGACCAGCTGGCCCGGGCCATCGGCACCCTGAGCGAACGCTACCAGCTCGTGATGTCACTCTACTACGTGGACGAGATGAACCTGAAGGAAATCGGGGCCATCCTCGGGGTAGGGGAGTCCCGCGTCAGCCAGATACTGACCGCCGTGGTGAAGAAGCTCCGGCAGCAGCTGGCGACAGACTGAATTCATCGTACAGGACGAAGCGTGTTTTCCTTCTTTGAACGCAAAGGCCCTGTCGCGGACATGCGCAAGGCAAAGGCCGCCTTCGAGACGGTCATCGCCGCCGACGCGGCGGGCCGTGCAGGCCGGGCGGCGCGCTCGCGCATGGCCCTGATGTGCCGCTCGGCGATCGACAAGGCCTTCGTGGAAGGCGCAAAGCTCACGGAGGCCTACCAGGACAGCGTCGCCCGCGCCGTGGTCGACGGGCGCGAGCGGCCCGCTCCGCCGGCGGCGAAACATTTCCTGACGGTGCGCGTGGGTGCCGAGGAGGTACTCGTGTACCTGCCGGTGACCTACGCCGAACGCGCCTTCGCCGCCGGTGCCCGCTATCAGCGGGCCGAAATCGACGCAGCCGGGGCGATCGAACTGGTGCAGAAGGTCCTGAACGACTTCTGCATGGTCGAACTCGACCTGGAAGACGACCTGCTCGCATTGCAGTTCCTGCGCGCGGAAATCGCGCCTGCGCCGGAGGAGCCCGGTGCCGACGAGGGCTCGGCGTCCGAACCCGAGCCCGGTGCGCCGAACGACGCCCCCCCCCGACCCTAAAGTTAACGCGGCGGCATCCGACTCGTCTCTTGAGTGGGTAGACGAGGGTGGGACGATGAGAGCGTATCGACAGGCGGCACGGGAGTACGGGGCAGTCGAGGTGGGGGCGGGTGTGGCGACCGCGAACAGCGTCCAGCTCACGCAGATGCTGTTCGACGGACTGGTCGACAGCCTGGCCGTGGCCCGGGGGCACATGCTGCACGGTGCGATGGCCGAAAAGGCGCGCGCGCTGTCGCGGGCCGGGCGCATCCTGGTCGGGCTGCAGGAGGGGCTCGACTTCGAGCGCGGGGGCGAACTGGCGAAGAACCTCAGCGACCTGTATTCGTACGTCAACCGGCGACTGCTGCATGTCAATGCCCGCAATGACCTCGAGATACTGGAGGAACTGCACGGGCTCATGAGCGATCTTCGCGGGGCGTGGCGGACGCTCGAGGGGCACCAGGGGCATCGGTACGCCGAGCCAGCGGCAGCGTGATACGGCTTGCAGCGCGCGCAGATTACCAGTAGAGGCTCAACCGCCTATATTCGCATAAATCTCTAGCTTCGCTATCTGCTCATAATAGGCGTGTGTTATAAAATCGTCTGTTTATTGACGATGCAGAGTAGGCGGCTAACGATGAAGCGATCGCAGATCGTAGAGCGGTTACCGGAAGCCATTGAATCGGCGATCACACGCCACGATTCGCGCGATGCTAGGTCGAAGTATCGGCGTCTGTCTTCCAGCACCGATCTCTGGCGGCTGACCTTCGGCCTCATCCTCCTCCAGCATGCCGCGTCGATCGATCGCAGCGCGGCAGATAGGGAAGGCGAGCCCCTGCGGGAGGGCAATGATTCGATCCGTGGCGACTTCGCCACGGTGCTAGTCGCGGACCCTCTGTCCGAAGAACCGAATGAGGCGCCAGCCGCGCACGTCGCGGAGACCGGATCACCTTCTGTGGGCACCGGAGACGCCGTGGTGGCGAGCGTCGTCGACTCGGCGCCCGCATCCGGCGAACCCGATTCTGAAGTGGCCGCGAGCGCAGAACGCGCTGTCATCGCTGCGTACGCGCCGGTTGTAACGGTATCCTCCGATCTCCCCGCGCTCCTGGAGACAATTCTCGACACAGATTCGTTCGAGCCAGGAGGCTTGGTTCCCGTGGCGGCTGAAGGCGCTGTGCCGCTGCCTGCAACGGAATTGCTGCTCGCAGCGTTGGGGGTGCTGGGGCTCGCTTTGGCTGGTGGTGGTGGCGGTGGTGGCGGAGCCCGGGCACCCGGGACGCCGACCGACGTGACTGCGCCCACTGCAGTCATCACGATCGACAAGCCCACGATCTCCGCAGGCGAGACCGCGACCGTCACGATCACCTTCTCGGAAACGGTGACGCAGTTCGCGCTGGATGACCTGACTGCGCCCAACGGCGTACTCAGCAATCTAGTCCAGACGGGCCCTCGGGTGTGGACTGCGACGTTCACGCCGACTGAGCAGATTGACGATGCGACCAACTTCATCACGCTGGCGACCTCGTACACGGATCTGGCCGGAAACGCGGGAACAGCGGCGTCGAGCGACAACTACGTTGTCGCCACCGTCGATGGCGGCCTGGCCATCGACGGGTACATCAGCGGCGCTCGCGTCTTCCGGGATCTGAACGGCGACCGCCAGTGGAACGATCTGGACGGCGACGGGGTGGTGGACGAAGGCGACGAGCCGTCGGTCTTCACCGATGCCCAGGGTGCCTTCAAAGGGCTGGGCGGCTACGGCGGCACTCTCTTCGGCATTGGAGTCCGCGACACAAACGGCAATATCATCAGCATCGATCTGTCGACCGGTCTGCCCTTCGACGGCTTACTGAGCGCCCCGGCGGGCTCGACCGTAATCAGCCCGCTGACCACGCTGGTGAACGCGGCGCTGGTAGACACCGCGGGGATGACGCCACAGCAGATCGAGGCAGCCATCCAGGTAGCCGAAAGCAAGGTTGCCGCCTTGCTCGGCCTCGATACCAGCCAGGGTTCGTTGCTGACCACCGACCCGATTGCTACCGCTGCAACCGGCGGCCCGGGGGCGACGGCAGCGATCGAGATGCAGTTGGCAGCCACGATGACGGCCAATCTGCTGGCGGTGATCAGCCAGACCCTGCTCAGTGCGGACGCCGCTGGCAGCACTGAAGCGGCGTCAGCCCTGGTCGACGCGGCCCTGTCCGCGTTGATCGCTCAAACCGCCGAGGGCGGTTCGTTGAACCTCAGCGATCCTGACACGATCAGCGGCCTGATCCAGTCGATCGCAAACGACCCGAGCAACTCCGCCTCCTTCTCCGCCGCTTCATCCGCAGCGCTGCTCGCGGTGGCCAGCGACGTCGGGGCCGCGCTGGCCACGGTCAACCAGGCCATCGATGCCATCGATACCACTCAGGGGCTGGACGCGCTGACGCAGGCGGTGGCCGTGCAACTGGTGGTGACGGGTAGTGGTGGCCTGCTTGATACCGTTGCAACCAGCGTAGCCGCGACGTATGCGACTCAGGCCCCGTCCAACATCGCGGCTGGCTTTACCGCTGAATCGGTGCAGACACAGGCGACCCAGAACGTGCCAGCCGTGCAGGACGTGGTCGGAAGCGGAGGGGGCGATACCACTGCACCGCTCAAGCCGGTGATCACGGCAGTGGCCGATGACATCTCGCCGGTGATCGGGGCAGTGGCCAGCGGTGGCACCACCAACGACACAGCCCTGTCGATCAGCGGCACGGCCGAGGCCGGCAGCACGGTGGTGGTGTACAACGGGGCGGTTTCCCTGGGCACGGCCACGGCCAATGGCAGCGGCAACTGGAGCCTGACCACCAGCACGCTCAGCAACGGCGTCACCTACGCATTCGCCGCCAAGGCCACCGATGCTGCGGGTAACGAGTCCGTCGCTTCGAACACCTACACGGTGACCGTGGATACCCAAGCGCCTGCGGCGCCGGTGATCACGGCGGTGATCGATGACGTAGCACCGGTGACCGGGGCGGTGCCCAGCGGAGGCACTACCAACGACACGGTCTTGCTGATCAACGGTACCGCAGCGGCCGGCAGCACGGTCGTGGTGTACAACGGGCTGCTTGCGTTGGGTACGGCGACGACCAATAACACTGGCAACTGGAGCCTTACTACCAGCACACTCAGCAACGCCACGACGTACCTCTTCACGGCTCAGGCCACCGATGCGGCGGGCAACACATCCCTCGCTTCAAACCCCTACCCGGTGACGGTGGACACGGCGCCTGCAGCACCCACGTTGAGCGTCTCGAAGGTCGCCAATGACGTGGTTACGGTCATCGTGACGTTCGGGGAAGACGTGCCCGCCAATTCGAACGTGGTTGTGTCGACGAGTGCTGGTGACCTGCTCGGCGATTTTCGGACCGATTGAAACGTGAAAGAATGGCTCCGAGGATAGCGAGGAGCCGATGAGAAAGTCCCGATTCACCGAAGCCCAGATGGTGAAGATCCTGCGTGAGACGCAAAAGGTGCCGGTCGCGGAGGTTGCAAAGAAGTGCGGCGTGAGCGAGCAGACGATCTACGTCTGGCGCAAACGGTACGGCC
>CANHBC010000138.1 GCA_947458835.1 Betaproteobacteria bacterium
CGAGCGACCAGCTTGCACGCGCGCTGGCCATGAAGCTCGGTGAAGCCGTAGGCCAGCAGTTCGTCGTCGACAACCGCCCGGGCGCCGGCGGCATCATCGGCATGGAGATTACTGCGCGCTCCGTGCCCGACGGGTACACCATCATGGCCACGTCGACCGCGAACCACGTGATCGCACCGCAGCTGCACCGCAAGCTCAGCTTCGACATCTTCAAGGATTTCGAACCGATCATGCTGTACGGCACGACACAGAACGTGCTGGTCGTGCACCCGTCGATCCCTGCAAAGACCGCGCAGGAACTGATCGCGCTGCTCAGGGCCAACCCGGGCAAGTACAACATGGCTTCGGCGGGTTCCGGTGCGCAGAGCCACCTCGCAGGCGTGCAGTTGATGCTGGCTGCGCGCACCGACGCGACCCATGTGCCCTACAAGGGCGGCGGTGCATCCGTCGCAGCAGTGATCGCCAACGAATCGCAGTTCACCTTCACGCCGATCGCGGCGACCATCCCGCACATCCGCTCCGGACAGTTGCGCGCACTGGCGACCGCCGGCGCTGCACGCAGCACGCAGTTGCCCGACCTGCCGACGCTGGGCGAAGGGGCGCTGCCTGGTTTCCAGTCGACCGGCTGGGTAGGCATGATGACCCCGCGCGGCACGCCGAAGGCGGTGAACGAACGGCTCTACTCACTGATGATGCAGGTGATGAAGCAGGCCGATACCCGTGAGCTGATCGTGCGCGCCGGTGCAGACCCGGTCACCAGCACGCCGGAGGAGTTCGGCAAGTTCATCCGCTCGGAGTACGAGAGCTTCCGTGCCGCGGTGAAGGCGGCAAAGCTGGTCGCGGAGTAACGCAACGCACCCGGGACGCGATCGCATGGAACAGGCATCGGACTGCCGCAAACGCTTTCGCAACGGTCGCACGCGGCTGGCCCTGCTGGCGGCGATCGCGTCCTTCGCATGCGCAGCGGGCGCCAGCGCACAGGGTTGGCCCCAGCGTCCGGTGCGCATGATCGTTCCGGAAGGTGCCGGCTCTTCTGCAGACACGATCAGCCGGGTGCTCGCGCTGCGCCTGGCGGACCTGCTGGGTCAGCAGGTGGTGGTCGACAACCGTCCCGGCGCTGGCGGTATCGTCGGCATGGAGATCGCCGCACGGGCGGTTCCGGACGGCTATACGATCCTCGCAACCGCAACGGCCACGCAGGTCATCGCGCCGCTGCTGCAGAAGAAACTGACCTTCGATCCGTTCAAGGACCTGGCACCGGTATCCCTGCTCGCGATCACCCAGAACGTGCTGGTCGTGCACCCGTCGGTGGCAGCGAAGACACCGAAGGACCTCATCGGATTGCTGAAGGCAGCCCCCGGCAGGCTGAACATGGCATCGGCGGGTGCAGGGTCGCAGAGCCACCTCGCCGGCGTCCGGTTTCAGATCGCCAGCGGCACCGAAGCCGTCCATGTGCCGTACAAGGGCGGCGGTGCATCGGTGACGGCCGTGGTCAGTAACGAAGCCCAGTTCACGCTCACGCCGCTGGCCGCCACGCTGCCCTTTATCCGCTCCGGCCAGTTGCGTGCGCTGGCGACCGCCGGAGCGAAGCGCAGCACGCAGCTGCCCGAGATTCCGACGATCGCCGAGTCCGCGCTGCAAGGCTTCCAGTCGACCGGCTGGGTCGGGCTGATGGTGCCGCGCGGAACGCCGCAGCCGATCGCGGATCGGCTCTACGCCATGGTCACGACCGCGATGAAGCAGCCCGAGACCCAGGAGCTGCTGGTTCGCGCCGGCGCCGACCCGGCGAGCAGCACGCCGGCGGAATTCGCGCGCCTGATCCGCGAGGAATGGACGCGTTTCCAGGCTGCGATCGCCGCCGCGAAGCTGGCGATCGAGTGACGCCGCTGCCGGCCGCGGGTTCTGGTGTCGCGGCCGATGTCGTGGCCTACTCTGCCCTTGCCGGCCGGCTGTCGAGGAACGCCGCCAGTTCCCCCTGCTTCGCCGACAGCGTCTTCAGCCAGCGCTGCCCCCCGAAGGTGAATCCGATCCAGTAGCCCAGCTCCACCAGTTCGGGCTCGGTGAACTCCGCCTTGAGCGCCGCCCAGAGCGCGTCGTCAGCCTGCGCCGGGTCGTACATGATCGCATCGGCGTAGCGCAGCGCGACCTTCTCGCGTTCGGTGAATCGCGCGGATTTTTCGTAGGCCATCAGTTCGGCCATCCGGCTGTTCGCATCCCGCGCGGACCGCGCGGTTCCCTGGTTGCTTCAGTACGCGCATTCGACGGTGAACGCGACATAGGCCCGGGTGAGCTCCTTCAGGTCACGCTCGAGCACCCCGGCATCGCCGTCGAACAGCATCTCGCGGGTCAGCGTGAACGAGCGCATCACGTCTGGCTGGTGCGCGCGGATCGCCTGGTTCTCTGGACCGGGATGACCCGCGGCCACGGCCTTGTCATACCAGTCCCGGATCTGCGGATCGGTGATCGTGTCGGGATCGACGTAGGAAAGGCGCGCCATGGACATCCTCGGGGTCTGTGATAACGTGCCCACGTTAGACCAACGACAACGCTTGCGCAACGTAGGCGGACGTGGATTGCACCACCGGAGGAAGCCGATGAGCCGAATCGACGGCGTCCGCGCACTGACGCACGGTATCCGCACGAGCGCGTGCATGGCAGGCGCGCTGATCGCATTCGCGGCCATGGCCGAGGCGCAGGCTCAGACGGCCTGGCCCCAGCGGCCGGTTCGCATGGTCGTTCCGCAAGGCGCAGGCTCGTCCAACGACACGATCAGCCGGGTGCTGGCGATACGCATGGCCGAGCTGCTCGGCCAGCAGGTGGTCGTGGACAACCGCCCGGGGGCTGGCGGCATCATCGGCATGGAGATCGCCGCGCGCGCGGTACCCGATGGCTACACGTTGCTCGGTACCGCGACTGCGACCCAGGTGATCGCGCCGCTGCTGCAGAAGAAGCTCTCGTTCGATCCGTTCGCCGACCTGGTAGCGGTGTCCCTGTTCGCGATCACGCAGAACGTGCTGGTGGTGCATCCCTCGGTCACGGCGAAGGGCACGAAGGAACTGGTCGCGCTGCTCAAGGCCTCGCCGGGCAGGCTCAACATGGCCTCCGCCGGGGCAGGTTCGCAGAGCCACCTCGCTGGCGTGCAGTTCCTGCTGGCGAGCGGAACCGACGCCATCCACGTGCCGTACAAGGGCGGCGGTGCATCGGTCACCGCAACCGTCACCAATGAGGCCCAGTTCACGCTGACCCCGCTGGCGGCGACGCTGCCGTTCATCCGCTCGGGGCAGCTGCGCGGCCTCGCGACGGCGGGACCGAAGCGCACCACCCAGACGCCTGACCTGCCGACCATGGCCGAGTCCGCGCTGCCCGGCTTCCAGTCGACCGGCTGGGTCGGGCTGATGGCACCGCGCGGCACACCGCGGCCGATCACCGATCGGCTCTACGCAACCGTGGTCACCGCGATGAAGCAGCCCGAGACCCAGGAGCTGATGGTGCGCGCCGGGGCAGACCCTGTGAGCAGCACGCCGGCCGAATTCGCCGCGCTGATCCGCGACGAGTGGGGCCGCTTCAAGGCAGCGATCGCCGCGGCGAAACTCTCTATCGAGTAGCCGTCGTCCATCGGCATCCCGCGCATCCTCCGTCGTCGAGATCTGCGCGTGCGTCGTTCGACGGGCGAGGCGGCCTCGAACATGAGACCGGAACTGCTGCTCGCAGTGGCCACGGTCGGCAAGCCATCGGAGGCCGCAAGCAAGGGCGGCATCAAGCCGGGGAACACCCTGCCACTGCCACCGCCCCCCGCCACTTCCATTCCCGAACCTCGGGCATGTCCTGCCCATGCTTGCGGATATACGCATGGTGGTCGGCGAGGCGGTCGCGTGCCCACTGCCGAAGGTGTCCAGCGCGGTAGCCCAGCGAGGCCACGCGATCGACCACGTCCATCACGAGGTGGTAGCGGTCGAGGTCGTTGCGCACGACCATGTCGAAGGGCGTGGTCGTGGTGCCTTCCTCCTTGTACCCGCGCACGTGCAGGTTGGCATGGTTGGTCCGGCGGTAGGTGAGCCGGTGGATCAGCCACGGGTAGCCGTGGTAGGCGAAGACGACCGGACGGTCGGTGGTGAACAGCGCGTCGAACGCAGCGTCGGACAGGCCGTCGGGATGCTCGGTCGGGTCCTGCAGCGTCATCAGGTCGACGACGTTGACCATCCGCACCTTGAGCTCGGGCGCGTGTGTGCGCAGCAGGTCGATCGCTGCCAGCGTCTCGAGCGTCGGCACGTCGCCCGCGCAGGCCATGACCACGTCAGGCCCGGCCCCGTCGTCGTTGCTTGCCCACCCCCAGATGCCGATGCCCGCGCTGCAGTGGCGAACCGCATCGTCCATCGAGAGCCATTGCGGCTGCACCTGCTTGCCGGCAACGATCACGTTCACCCGGTTGCGCGAACGCAGGCAGCCCTCGGCCACGTGGAGCAGCGTGTTCGCGTCCGGCGGCAGGTAGACGCGGATCATGCGTGCCTTCTTGTTCACGACATGATCGATGAACCCCGGGTCCTGGTGCGAGAAGCCGTTGTGGTCCTGCTGCCAGACATGCGAGGTGAGCAGGATGTTCAGCGACGCGATCGGCCGTCGCCACGGCACCTCGCCGGCGACCTTCAGCCACTTGGCGTGCTGGTTGAACATCGAATCGACGATGTGGATGAACGCCTCGTAGCACGAGAACAATCCATGCCGGCCGGTGAGCAGGTATCCCTCGAGCCAGCCCTGGCAGGTATGTTCGGAGAGGATCTCCATCACCCGCCCGTCGCGCGCGAGAAAGGTGTCCTCCGGCAGCACCTGCGCGACCCATGCGCGTCCGGTGACCTCGAACAGCGCGCCCAGCCGGTTCGACGCGGTCTCGTCCGGACCGACCACGCGGAAGTTGCGCGCCACCGCGTTCAGCCGCATGACGTCGCGCAGGAAGATGCCGAGCACCCGCGTGGCCTCCGCCGTCGCTACGCCGGGTGCAGGCACCGGCACGGCGTGGCTGCGGTAGTCAGGCAGTTCAAGGGCATGCAGCAGCATCCCGCCGTTCGCGTGCGGGCTGCAGCCCATACGGCGCCTGCCGACCGGCGCAAGCTCGAGCAGTTCAGGACGCGGACATCCCCGCTCATCGAACAGCGCTTCCGGCCGGTAGCTCTTCAGCCATTGCTCGAGAAGCGCGAGATGCCCGGGATTGGTGCGTGGATCGGCGAAGGGTACCTGGTGCGATCGCCAGTGGCCTTCCGTCTTCAGACCATCGATCTCCTTCGGCCCGGTCCAGCCCTTCGGGCTGCGCAGCACGATGACCGGCCAGCGCGGCGTGCCGTCGACCGCGCAGGCGCGCGCCTGCGACTGGATCGACCGGATGCGTGCGAGCGCGGCATCGAGCGTCGCCGCCATTCGGACGTGCATGTCGCGGGGTTCGCTGCCCGCGACGGTGAACGGCTCGTAGCCATAACCGGTGAGCAGGCTGTCGAGTTCGGCCGGGGGAATGCGGGCGAGGATCGTCGGATTCGCGATCTTGTAGCCGTTCAGGTGCAGGATCGGCAGCACGGCCCCGTCGTGCGCAGGGTCGAGGAACTTGTTCGAGTGCCAGGCTGCGGCCAGCGGCCCGGTCTCCGCCTCGCCGTCGCCGATCACGCAGGCGACGACCAGCCCGGGATTGTCGAGCGCCGCACCGTAGGCGTGCGACAGCGCGTAGCCGAGCTCACCGCCTTCATGGATCGACCCCGGGATCTCCGGCGTCGCATGCGAACCGATCCCCCCGGGGAACGAGAACTGCCGGAACAGGCGGCGCATGCCCGCTTCGTCACGGCCGACATCCGGATAGTGCTCGGTGTAGCTGCCCTCGAGCCAGGTGCTGGCGGCCAGTGCCGGGCCGCCATGCCCGGGCCCGGCGATGAACAGCATGTCGAGGTCGTGGCGGCTGATCAGCCGCGAGAGATGCACCCACAGGAAGTTCAGCCCCGGCGTGGTGCCCCAGTGCCCGAGCAACCTGGCCTTCACGTGTTCCGGTCGCAGCGGTTCGCGCAGCAGCGGATTGTCGAGCAGGTAGATCTGACCGACGGACAGGTAGTTGGCGGCGCGCCACCACGCATCGATCCGCGCGAGTTCGTCCGCGGAGGGCGCTTCGCGGGCGGCGCTGGTGGACAGGTCGGATGTGGATGCCATTGCCTTGCCTCCGTGGAACCCACTCCCAGCAATCATCGCGCCTGACGCGCAGCCGATCCGGCGCGTGCCTCGCATCGGTCGCATAATCGCGGGCCACGCAGGCAACGCCCCCACGCCGGCGGGCGGTTCGATGCGGTCCTACCCGCTCCGGGTTCTACTCTCAGGATGGTGCGCGCATGGCCCTGAAGGCCACGGTATTCAAGGCAGAGCTGCAGGTCAGCGACCTCGACCGCAGCTACTACGCCACCCACTCGCTGACCCTCGCGCGGCACCCGTCCGAGACGGACGAGCGTATGATGGTGCGCCTGCTCGCGTACGCGCTCAACGCCGACGAGGCGCTGGCCTTCGCCGGTGACGTCAGCGCGCAGGACGAACCTTCACTG
The DNA here is from genome assembly GCA_947458835.1 of Betaproteobacteria bacterium. Lineage (GTDB taxonomy): Bacteria > Pseudomonadota > Gammaproteobacteria > Burkholderiales > CAIKXV01 > CAIKXV01. The sequence goes on from CANHBC010000138.1 coordinate 6,564, forward strand.
TGGATCCGCGACCTCACCGGCGCGATCCGCCTTTGGGTCGAGGTCGGCCTGCCCGACCCGAAGCAGCTGCGCAAGGCTGCAGGCCGCAGCAGCGCCGTCACCGTTTACGCCTACGGCCGCGGCGCGGACCTCTGGTGGGCCGACGCGGCGGGCACGTGCGCGCAGGTCGAAGCCCTGTCGGTATGGAAGCTGTCGCAGGCGACCAGCCAGGCGATGGCGGCGATGGCCCGCCGGTCGATGCAGTTGCATTGCCTGGTGCAGGACGGCGACATCACCTTCTCCGACGAAGCGTCGTCGGTGGTCGTCGAGCGGATGCCGCTGAAGGTGCCCGGCGCACGTTGAACGGCCGGTCGGTCGGTTGCCCGATGGCCGCACTGACCACTGGACAGGCTAGGCCGGCAGCGCGTGCTGTGCCTGCTTCGCCCAGAGCGCGGCATACACGCCGTCGCGGGCCAGCAGGTCGGCATGGGTGCCCGCTTCCACTACCCGCGCCGCGTCGAACACCACGACATGGTCGGCGCGCGCAGCGTCGCGCAACTGGTGGGTGACCAGCACCGACGTGCGACCGCCGGAGACATCCCGCAGCGTCTGCATCACCGCGCCGCCGGTTGACGGATCAAGCGCGCTGGTCGGTTCGTCGAGCACCAGCAGCAGCGGCTCGCGCACCAGTGCGCGTGCGATCGCGATGCGCTGGCGCTGGCCGCCGGAACAGGTGTCACCGGCGACGAGGGTCGCGTACCCGTCGGGCAGGGTGTCGATCCAGGCGCCGATGCCCGCCGCGCGCGCTGCCCCGGCGACCTGTTCGTCGGTGGCATCGAGCCGCCCGGCCCGGATGTTCTCGGCGATCGTCGCATGGAACAGCAGGCTGTCCTGGAACACGGCACTCACCCCTGACCAGTAGGCCTGCAGGTCCGCGTTGGCGAGGTCGATGCCGTCGACGAGCACCTGGCCCGCGCGCGGCTGCTGAAGTCCGAGCACCAGCTGCAGCGCGGTGCTCTTGCCGGAACCGCTCGCGCCGACGAAGGCGGTCATCCGTCCGGCCGATATCGACAGGGTCGCCTCGCTCAGCTGGTCAGCGGGGGTACCCTGCGCGGCATCGGTAGCCGGCTCTACCACGTAGCGGAAGCTCACCCGCTCGAAATCGATCGAGGGTGGCTGCAGCAGTCGCCCCGGTCGCTCGCTGGCCACTGCCTGCGAGGCCCCCGCGTGCGGGCCAGGCCCGGCTGTCGGTGCAGGCGGACGGACTGCGTCGGCCGGCATCGCGAGCAGTTCGGTGATGCGGCGCATGCCGGCGGAGGCACCGATCAGCCCGGGCATCGCGGCGGTCAGCGAATAGGTGTGGGTGGCTAGGCTCGAGAACAGCAGGTAGAAGGCGATCAGGCCACCCGGGGTCATGTCGCCGCGCACGACCATCCAGCAGCCGAGCGCGAGCACCACCACATCGATCAGTTCGATCGCGATCCACGGCACGCGATGGCTGAAGTAGCTGAACACGTTGTAGCGGCGCGATGCGGTGATGATCCGCTCATTGTGCGTGGCGAAGCGCTGTGCCGCGACCGCCCGCAGGCCGAACACGCGCAGCACGATCTGGTTGGCCAGGTTTTCCTGCAGGTGGGTCGCCAGCGCACCGACAGCCGTCTTCGCCGCGTAGCTCTCTCGCGCGGCGCGCGGGGTGAGGATGCGCGGCCCTACCAGCGCGAGCGGCAGCAGCGCGATACCCACCAGTGCCAGACGCCAGTCGCTCCAGAGCAGCAGTGCGAGCGCGATCACCACGCCGCAGGCAGCGGTGGCCACATAGCCGAGGGACCACAGCGCGGGTTCGACGCTGCCGGCATCGCTGGTGATACGCGTGACCAGGTCGCCATGGGACGACGTACGCAGCCGCGACAGCGGCAGGCGCTGGGTGTGGTCGAACAGCCGGGCACGCACCTCGCCCGGCACCGAGGCGCACAGCCGGGCCTGCAGATATTCGTGCAGTAGCGCCGCGGCGCCGGACACCACGGAAGCGGCCAGCAGCAGGCCAAGGATCAGCACGACCAGGCCGACATCGGACTTGAGCAGTGCATCGTCGATCAGCGTCCCGAAGGCCTTGCGCTGCCCCAGCTGGAGGCCCAGCTCGACGGCCATCAGCACCCCGATCGCCGCGAGCTGCCTGCGGTGCGGTCGCAGCAGCGGACCGAGGCCGCGCCACAGGCTGCCGACCCACCCGAAACCGGCGACCTCGTCCCGGGCGCCCTCGGCAGACTGGCTGGTCACGGATAGAACAGGTACAGCCGATAGCCGACCGGGCGCAGTTCGGTGGTGTCGAGCGTCAGCCGCAGCGAGAAGTCCTCGCTCGCGCGCAGGCCGGCACGCCCAGACCCGCGGCTGGCCAGGTACTGCTCGGGCAGCAGCACCCGCCGCGCCATCGGCCTGTCCTCGGCATCGGTCAGCGTGATCTCGATCGCCGGGTATTCGACGTCGATGGCTGCGCGGTTGCGTACCGAAGCGGTGAGCTGGATCAGGTTCGGCCGGGACGCATCGACGGCCTGCAGGTCGGAGGCTTCGATCGCGAGTTGCCCGGCCGCCTTCGGCAGCCCCACCTCGCAGCCTGCTACCTGGCAGAACCGCTCGAGCAACGGTCGGCTGGCCGGATACAGCGCGGCCAGTTGCGCCCGGTAGGCATGTACCGCCTGGCCGGCGAGCAGCGCAGCGAGCAGCACGGCGGCGACAATCCAGGTAGCGCGGTAGCGACGCAGGACCAGACCGAGCACGGCGAGCAGCGCGATCGACAGCGCGACCGGCGACAGGGCTGCGCCGATACCGGCAAGCGGAGGCGGCAGGCGGTCGCCAGCCAGCACGAGTACACCACCCGCCACGGTCAGCAACAACAGCGCAAAGCGGCCCACCACCTGCATCCGTTCGCCATCGGACGCGGGGCTCGTCGCAGAATCGCCCTTCACCGAGTAGTCGGTAAGTTCGGACGCGATCCGCGCCACCGGCTCGGCCGGATCACCCGGCATCCCGGCAGAGGCAGGGGTGTCGGTCACCGCCGGCGGCGGCGGGATCACCGACGGGCCGGGCTCCTGCGCCGCGACGGCGATCGGGGAGGGCGCCACCGCGGCATCGGACTCCGGCGCCGTCGACAGCGGATCCACCCCGGAGGACGCGACCGCCGCCCCCGGTGTGCGGGCAGGCTCGACGCTGTCGAACAAGGCCTCGTCGCGCAGGTCAGGGACCTGGTCGACGGACTGCGCGGGTGCCTGCACCGCGACGGCCGGCGCCGGTGCATCCGGCATCCATTCGGTGACCCGCTCCGCTCCCGCGTCGGCGAACATTCCGCCCCGGGAAGCCAGCGCATCATCGGACGGCACCGACGGGACGGCGTCCGCGGGAGGCACGCTCAGCGGCGGGACGGCGGGCGGCAGCGCTGCCAGCGTGACCTCGGTGGGCGGGACCTCGGTGGGCGTGATCTCGGTCGCCGGGATTTCGGTCGCCAGTTCCTCGGCCGTGACACCCTCGGCCGGGACAGCGACGGCGGTCGCCGGCTCGATCGCCGTCGCGTGCTCGCGCTCGGGGCCGGATATCTCGGTACCGTCAGGCTCGGGTCCTTCGCGGTCCGGCATGACCCCGGACGCGTCCGCCGGAGCCCGCTCCGGCGACGGCCCGGCTGCGCGCTCCGGAGCACGCAGTGCTGAATCGGCCACGGTGGTCAGCGAGGGAAACGCGTCGAACACGGTGCCGCAGGCGCCGCAGCGCA
>CANHBC010000139.1 GCA_947458835.1 Betaproteobacteria bacterium
CGGCTGGCCATCGCGCCAGCGACGGTCGGCTCGACCCAGGCTTCGGCCGCATCCAGCGGCGGCGTGTACGCCAGCGGCTGCGGCGTCGGGCTCACGTCGTCACCGGGCAGCGGCATCGCGGGCGGCAGCGCCTCGCGGAGCACCGCTGCGTCGCGCGCGTCGTCGCGGGCCAGGGCTTCGAGATCGCCGGCGGTGCTGCGTGCCTGGTTCTCGAAGGCGTTGAAGGAGGAGTGCACCGAGGTGGCAGTCTCCTCGACCGTCTGGCGGAACTTGCGCAGTTCTTCCAGTTCCATCTCGCGCGAGATGTCGTGCTTCACGTCAGCGACGTAGCGCTGCATGCGGCCGACCCACTGGCCGACCGTACGCGCGACCTTGGGCAGCCGCTCCGGGCCGAGCACGACCAGCGCGACCACCGCGATCACCATCATTTCCGAGAAGCCGAGGTCGAGCATCGAGCGCGCTGCCGGTCAGGCGGTAGCGGCGGCGAGGCCGCGCGGCCGCATCCCGCCGATGCCGGTCAAACCTTGCTTTCGGTCTTGCTCTTGACCTCGCCCTCGATCGTCTGCCCGGAGATCTGCTGCGAGGGCGTGCCGGGGGCGCTGCCGGACTTGTCGTCGTCGGTCTTCATGCCTTCCTTGAAGCCCTTGATCGCGCTGCCCATGTCCTTGCCGAGGTTGCCGAGCTTCTTGGTGCCGAACACCAGCACCACGACCAGCAGGACGATCAACCAGTGCCAGATGCTGAACGAACCCATGATGCTGCTCCTTTTCGGTCGGACGGCTCGCGGCCGCCTCGACATGATCCGGTAGGGAAACAGGAAACCGGAAGAAAACCGGGTTGACCGGGCCAGGCGCCCCGGCTACGTCGCCGGCGGACCTTCGGCCCTGGCCTTCTTCTCGTCATGCCCGGACACGCCCTCGCGCCGGGCCAGTTCGTCGAGCACGTCACCGGGCCGCAGCCCGTGGTAGGCCAGCAGCACCATCCCGTGAAACCACAGGTCCGCCATCTCCCTGACGAGGTGCAGTTTATCACCCTCCTTGGAGGCCAATAGCGTCTCGGCCGACTCCTCGGCGAGCTTCTTCAGGATCGCGTCCTCGCCCTTGTGGAACAGGCTGGCGACATACGAACTGCCCGGGTCGGCCCGCTTGCGCGACTCGAGCGTGTCGGCCAGTCTTTCGAGAATGGGATGCGCGTCCATGGGCACGGTCTTCCGTCGGGGAGTGTGTCAGCCCTTGTGGCCGTAGATGTCGCCCGGCTCGCGCAGCACCGGGTCGACGCTGACCCAGCCGCTTTCGTCCAGGCGCCGGTAGAAGCAGCTCGCCCGGCCGGTGTGGCAGGCGATGCCGCCCACCTGCTCGATCTGCAGCAGGATGACGTCTTCGTCGCAGTCGAGGCGGATCTCGGACACCTTCTGCAGGTGACCCGATTCCTCGCCCTTGCGCCAGAGTTTGCCACGCGAACGCGACCAGTAATGAGCAAACCCGGTCTGACGCGTGAGCGCCAGCGCCTCGCGGTTCATCCAGGCGAACATGAGGATCCGTCCGTCGGCGGCATCCTGGGCGATCGCCGGTACGCGTCCGGACGCGTCCCATGCGACCTCGTCGAGCCAGGCATCGGTGGCCATGCTAGAGCCTGACCTCGACGCCGGCGGCAGCCATGGCCCGCTTGACGTCGCCCACGGTGTGCTCTCCGTAGTGGAAGATGCTCGCGGCGAGCACCGCGTCCGCATGGCCGATGGTCACGCCCTCGACCATGTCGGCGATCGACCCGACGCCGCCACTGGCGATGATCGGGATCGACAGCGCATCGGAAAACGCACGGGTGAGCGCCAGGTCGAAGCCGACCCGGGTACCGTCGCGGTCCATGCTGGTCAGCAGGATCTCACCCGCGCCGTTGGCCTGCATCCGGCGTCCCCAGTCGAGCGCATCAAGGCCGGTGGCGCGACGGCCGCCATGGGTGAACACCTCCCAGCGCGGCGCGTCATCCGGGGTGCCCGGCACGCGCTTGGCGTCGACCGCGACCACGATGCACTGCGAACCGTAGCGGCCAGCCGCCTCCTCGACGAACGCGGGCGACTGCACCGCCGCGGTGTTGATGCTGACCTTGTCGGCGCCGGCGTTGAGCAGCGCCCGCACATCGGCCACGGTGCGCACACCCCCGCCGACGGTGAGCGGGATGAACACTTCTGCGGCGACCGCCTCGACCATCGACAGCAGGGTGCCGCGCTCGTCGCTGCTGGCGGTGATGTCGAGGAAGGTGAGTTCATCCGCGCCCTGTGCGTCGTAGCGCCGCGCGACCTCGACCGGATCGCCCGCGTCACGCAGGTCGACGAAGTTCACGCCCTTGACCACCCGGCCGCCAGCGACGTCCAGGCAAGGGATGATGCGTCGTGCGAGCATGGCTCAGGCGCCCGGCGCGGCCGGGGGCGGCGACAGCGTGTCGGCGAGCCGCTGTGCCTGGCCGAAGTCGATCGTGCCTTCGTAGATGGCGCGGCCGGTGATCGCGCCGGGAATGCCCTCGGATTCGACCTCGCACAGCCGACGCACATCGTCCAGGTTGGTGAGGCCGCCGCTCGCGATCACCGGGATCGTGAGCTGCCGCGCCAGCTTCACCGTGGCCTCGATGTTGATGCCGCTCAGCATGCCGTCCCGGCCGATGTCGGTATAGATGACCGCCTCGACGCCGTAGTCCTCGAACTTCTTTGCGAGGTCGCCCACCTCGTGGCCGGTCATCTTCGACCAGCCGTCGACCGCGACCTTGCCGTCACGGGCATCAAGGCCGACGATGATGTGGCCGGGGAAGGCGCTGCAGGCATCGTGCAGGAAGCCGGGCGTCTTCACCGCGGCGGTGCCGATGATCACCCACGACACGCCGTCGTCGAGGTAGCGCTCGATGGTATCGAGGTCGCGGATGCCGCCGCCGAGCTGGATCGGGATGCGGCCGCCGATCGCCTTCACGATGTCGCGGATCGCCGGCTCGTTCTTCGGCTTGCCGGCCACCGCGCCGTTCAGGTCGACGATGTGCAGCCGGCGCGCCCCCTGCTCCAGCCATCGGGTGGCCATTTCGCCGGGGCCTCCGGAATAGACCGTCGCGCCGTCCATGTCGCCCTGGCGCAGCCGAACGCAGCCGCCATCCTTGAGGTCGATTGCGGGGATCAGGAGCATGTTGCACCTTCGGTGAGCGTCCCGGCCGGCGCGTTCCATTGGACGAAATTCGCCAGCAGTTGCAGGCCTGCACGGTGGCTCTTTTCGGGATGGAACTGTACGGCAAACAGGTTGCCGCGGGCAACCGCGCAGCAGAACGGGAACGGATAGTGGCTGAAGCCGGCGACCAGGTCTGGCCGGGCCGGCTGCGGGAAATAGCTGTGCACGAAGTAGAAGCGGGTACCGTCCGGGATGCCGTTCCACATCGGATGGGGTTCGGACTGGTACACCTCGTTCCATCCCATGTGCGGGACCTTCAGGCGGCCGCCTGCGGCATCGACCATATCCGACTCGGGGAAGCGCAGCACCTCGCCCGGCAGCACGCCGAGCCCGGGCGTGTCGGCTTCCTCGGAACGATCGAACAGCATCTGCAGGCCGATGCAGATGCCGAGGAACGGCCGCGTGGCCGCGGCCTCGAGGACTGCTGAACGCAGGTTCCGCGCCTGCAGCTCGCGCATGCAGTCGCGCATCGCGCCCTGCCCCGGGAACACCACGCGGTCGGCCGATGCGATCACCGCCGGGTCGTCGCTGACCACCACCGGCACGCCGTCGGCAACGTGCTCCAGGGCCTTGGCCACCGAGCGCAGGTTGCCCATGCCGTAATCGACTACAGCGATCGTCATCGCGCGCTTCCGTTCAGCGGGATCGAAGGAGGTGGGGAGGTGGGTGCGACAGGGGCACCCGCCTCAGAGCGAGCCCTTGGTCGACGGCACGGCGTCGGCCGCACGCGGGTCGAATTCGACCGCCATCCGCAGCGCACGGCCGAACGCCTTGAAGATCGTCTCGGCCTGGTGGTGCGCATTGCGGCCCTTGAGGTTGTCGATGTGCAGGGACGCCTGGGCGTGGTTGACGAAGCCCTGGAAGAATTCGTGGACGAGGTCGGCGTCGAAGTCGCCGATCCGCGCGCGGGTGAACTCGACCTGCATCTCGAGCCCGGGACGGCCGGACAGGTCGACCACCACCCGCGACAGCGCCTCGTCGAGCGGCACGTAGGCATGGCCATAGCGGCGCACGCCGCGCTTGTCGCCCATCGCCTGCGCGAACGCCTGGCCGAGCGTGATGCCGACGTCCTCGACCGTGTGGTGGGCGTCGATGTGCAGGTCGCCGACCGCCTTGATGTGCAGGTCGAACAGCCCGTGCCGCGCGACCTGGTCGACCATGTGGTCGAGGAAGGGGACGCCGGTGGCGATCGAGTAGATGCCGGTCCCGTCGACGTTCAGCGACACGTCGATCGAGGTCTCCTGGGTCTTGCGATGTACGGTGGCCTGGCGCATGCGCGAAGGTTAACCCAAATCCGCCACGGCCTCCCGCAGCGCCGCAACGAAGCGCACGTTCTCGGCGGGCGTGCCGACGGTCACCCGCAGGCAATCCGCCAGCAGCGGATGCGCGCGCGAAACGTTCTTCACCAGCACACCGCGCGCGGCAAGCCCGTCGAACAGCGCCGCGGCCCTGGGGATGCGGAACAGCAGGAAGTTGGCGTCGGACGGGAACACCTCGGTCCCGGGGATCGCACGCAGCGCATCGGCAAGCTTCGACCGGTCGGCACGCAGGGTAGCGGCCTGGGCGGCGAGCGCGTCGTAGCTGTCGAGCAGCCGGGTCGCCGCGACCTGGGTCAGCACGTTTACGTTGTACGGCAGCCGCAGCTTGTCGAGTTCGGCGAGCCAGGCTGGCGCGCCGACCAGGAAGCCCAGCCGCAGGCCGGCCATGCCCAGCTTGGAGAAGGTGCGCATCACCAGCACGTTCGGCAGGCGGGCCGGCAGGTCGAGGAAGCTCGAGTCGCCGAACGCGTAATAGGCCTCGTCGACCACCAGCAGCCCGGGGGTGGCCGCCGCGATGCGCTCGATGTCGGCGCGGGCGAAGGGGTTACCGGTCGGGTTGTTGGGGGTGGGCAGGAACACCAGCGCCGGGCGCTCTGCCTCGAGCATGCGCAGCACCGCGTCGAGGTCGAGCGAGAAGTCGGCGCGCAGCGGGCAGGACGCGTAGCGCATCCCGGTGAAGGTGGCGATCATCCGGAACATCACGAAGGTCGGATCGATCGAGGCGAGCACCGCGCCGGGCCTGGCCACCGCCATCGCGAGCAGCTGGATGATCTCGTCGGAGCCGTTGCCGAGCAGGATGTCGCAGCCCGCCGGCACGTCGAGCGCGCGGCGGATCGCATCCTTCAGTGCCTGCGCATCGGCCGCCGGATAGCGGTTGATCGGTGCAGCGCCGAGCAGCGCACCCAGCTCGGCGGCCAGCCCTTCCGGCAGCGGGTACGGGTTCTCCATCGCGTCCAGCTTGACCATGCCGGAGGCATCGGCGACGTGGTAGGCCGACAGCGCCAGCACCTCCGGACGGATCAGCGACTGCGGCGTCGCCGGTGCGGGGTGCGCGCTCATGCCCGCCCCCGCCGCTTCGGCTGCTGTCTCAGTTCAGCCGCCCGCGCATGCGCCTCGAGGCCCTCGGCGCGAGCCAGCACGCTGGCGATGCCGCCCAGCGCGTCGGCGCCGCGGCGCGTGACCTCGATCACGCTGGTGCGCTTCTGGAAGTCGTAGACGCCCAGCGGCGAGGAGAAGCGCGCGGTACGCGCGGTGGGCAGCACGTGGTTCGAGCCGGCGCAGTAGTCGCCCAGCGTCTCCGAGGTGTAGTGGCCGATGAAGATCGCGCCGGCGTGCCGGATACGCTCGACCAGCGGGCGTGGCTCGCGCACCGCGAGCTCGAGGTGTTCCGGCGCGATCCGGTCGGCGATCTCGCAGGCTTCGGCCAGACTCTTCACCCGCACCAGCGCGCCGCGGTTGGCGAGCGAGGTGGCGATCACCTCGCGCCGGGCCATGCCGGGCAGCAGGCGGGCGATCGAGGACTGCACCGCGGTGAGCAGCCGCAGGCTCGGCGTGAGCAGGATCGACTGCGCCATCTCGTCGTGCTCGGCCTGCGAGAACAGGTCCATCGCGATCCAGTCGGGGTTCGCGCTGTCGTCGGCGATCACCAGGATCTCGGACGGGCCGGCGATCATGTCGATGCCGACGGTGCCGAACACGCGCCGCTTGGCTGCGGCGACCCAGGCATTGCCGGGCCCGGTGATCTTGTCCACCGCCGGCACGGTCGCCGTGCCATAGGCGAGTGCGGCCACCGCCTGCGCGCCGCCGATGGTGAACACCCGGTCGACGCCGGCGAGCTTCGCCGCCGCCAGCACCAGCGGGTTGCGTTCGCCACCGGGCGTGGGCACGACCATCACCAGTTCGCCCACCCCGGCCACGCGCGCCGGTACCGCGTTCATCAGCAGCGAGGACGGGTAGGCCGCCTTGCCGCCAGGCACGTACAGACCGGCCCGGTCGAGCGGGCGCACCAGCTGGCCGAGCTTCGAGCCGTGCGCATCGGTGAAGCCCCAGGACTTCGACACCTGACGCTCGTGGTAGTCGCGGATGCGCCGGTGCGCCTGCTGCAGCGCGCGGCGCTCGGTCGCACCCAGACCCTTCCACGCGGCCGACAGTTCCGCCGGGGCGACCTCCAGCGCGCGTGCGCTGCGCACCGTCATGCGGTCGAGGCGACGGGTGTACTCGAGCAGGGCCCGGTCACCGTCGCGCCGCACGTCCTCGATGATCTTTCCGACCGCGACCTCGATCTTCGGATCGGAGGACGCATCAAAGGCGGTCAGCGCAGCCAGTGCCGCGTCGAACCCGCGCGCCCTGCTGTCGAGTGTCCGCACCGCCGCCGGCACTTCAGTGCCACGGCCACGGATCGTCCTGGACTCAGCCATGAGCAGCCTCCAGGCGTCGCGCACGCGCGGTCGCCGCCGCCTGCGCGACGGTGTCGATCAGCGGCCGCAGCAGGGCACGCTTGAGCCGCAGCGCGGCCGGATTGACGATCAGTCGTGCGCTCACCAGCGAGATCTCCTCCACGGCGACCAGGTTGTTCGCCTTCAGCGTGTTGCCGGTATCGACCAGGTCGACGATCACGTCGGCCAGCCCGGTCAGCGGCGCGAGTTCCATCGAACCGTAGAGCTTGATCAGGTCGACATGCAGGCCCTTGGCGGCGAAATGCTCGCGTGCGGTGCGCTCGAACTTGGTCGCGGCGCGAAGCCGGCGGCGCTGGGCGACGGCCGCAGGATAGTCGAAGTCGGAACGGGCGGCGACCACCATGCGGCAGCGTGCGATGTCCAGGTCCACCGGCTGGTACAGGCCATCGCCGCCATGCTCGTCGAGCACGTCCTTGCCCGCCACGCCGAGGTCGGCGCCGCCGAACTGCACGTAGGTCGGCACGTCGGTTGCGCGCACGATCACCAGCCGGACGTCGGGCCGGTTGGTCGGGATGATCAGCTTGCGCGAGCGCTCGGGGTCGATCGCAGGCACCAGCCCCGCCTGGGCAAGCAGCGGCAGCGTGTCGTCGTAGATACGGCCCTTGGAGAGCGCGATGGTGATGATCGGTGCTGGAGTCAAGTCGGCGTTTCCCGGTGCGAAGGGGGCGGTGCGGCGCTCAGCGCGTGCGGCGGATCTTCGCGCCGAGCCCGGAGAGCTTGCGCTCGATCGCCTCGTAGCCGCGGTCGAGGTGGTAGATGCGGTCGATCACCGTCTCGCCGCGCGCAGCCAGCGCGGCGATGATCAGGCTGGCCGAGGCACGCAGGTCGGTGGCCATCACCGCGGCGCCATCGAGCTGGGGCACCCCGGTGACCACCGCAGTGTTGCCGTCGATCTCGATCTGTGCGCCCATCCGCTTCATCTCGAGCGCATGCATGAAGCGGTTCTCGAAGATCGTCTCGACGATGGTCGAGGTGCCTTCGGCGACGCAGTCGAGCGCCATCAGCTGTGCCTGCATGTCGGTGGCGAAGCCGGGATACGGCGCGGTGCGCAGGTTCACCGCGCGCGCGCGCGTCGGCATCGACAGCGCGATGGTGTCGCCGCTGACTTCGATGCGGGCCCCCGCCTCGCGCAGCTTGTCCAGCACCGCGGTCAGGTGCGACGGATTGGCGCCGCGCATCAGTAACTCGCCCCGGGTGGCCGCAGCCGCCGCGAGGAAGGTTCCCGCCTCGATCCGGTCGGGCATGATCCGCCAGTCGGCGCGATGCAGGCGCTCGACGCCCTCGATCGTCACCTCGCTCTCGCCTGCGCCGCTGATCCGCGCGCCCATAGCGTTCAGGCAGTGCGCGAGTTCGACCACCTCGGGTTCACGCGCCGCGTTCTGGATGACCGTCGTGCCCTCGGCCAGCGTGGCGGCCATCATCAGGTTCTCGGTCCCGGTGACCGACACCAGATCCATGAAGATCGGCGCACCGCGCAGCCGCGTACCGCCACCGGGCCGCTCGACCCTGGCCTCGAGGTAGCCGTGCTCGATCGAGATCTCGGCGCCGAGCGCCTGCAGACCCTTGATGTGCAGGTCGACCGGACGCTGGCCGATCGCGCAGCCTCCCGGCAACGAGACGCGGGCGCGGCCGAAGCGCGCGACCATCGGTCCGAGCACGAGGATCGATGCGCGCATCGTGCGCACCAGGTCGTAGGGCGCCTCCAGGCGGTCGAGCCGAGCGCAGTCGAGCACCATCGTGTGGTCCGCGGCCCGCTCGACGCTGGCCCCCATCGTCGTGAGCAGTTTCGCCGTCGTGGCCACATCCTGCAGTCGCGGCACGTTGGTGACGGTGAGCGGCTCGGCCGAAAGAATGGCGGCACACAGGACCGGCAGCGCCGAGTTCTTCGCGCCCGATACTTCCACTTCCCCGGCGAGCCGGGTGCCGCCTTCGATGACCAGCTTGTCCATGGATCGTCCGTGAAGTCAGTGGCGAAGCTTGTAGCCGCTGCGCAGCAGCAGCATCGCCCAGGCAACCACCGCCGCCACGCAGCCGCCGACCACCCCGAGCGACAGCCACGGCGAGACGTCGGCCGCGCCGAAGAAGCCCCAGCGGAAACCGTCGACCATGTAGAAGACCGGGTTCAGGTGGGAGGCGGCCTGCCAGAAGGGCGGCAGGGTCTGCACCGAGTAGAACACCCCGGCGAGGAAGGTCAGCGGCACCACGACGAAGTGCTGGAAGGCGGAGAGCTGGTCGACCTTGTCGGAATAGATGCCCGCTACCAGCCCGAGGGCGCCGAGTGCCGCCGACCCGAGCATGGCGAAACCGAGCACCGCCACCGGATGGGCGAGCGGCAGCGGGGCGAACCAGGCCCCGACCAGCAGCACGGCCACGCCGCACAGGAACCCGCGCAGCATCGAGGCTAGGACGTAGGCACCGACGATCTCCGCCGGCGACAGCGGCGGCAGCAGGATGAACACCAGGTTGCCGGTCATCTTCGACTGGATCATCGACGACGAGGTGTTGGCGAACGCATTCTGCAGCGCGGCCATCATGGCCAGCCCGGGTACCAGGAACGAACTGTAGGCGACGCCCGGGAACACCTCGACGTGGTTGGCGAGCACGTGGGCGAAGATCATCAGGTAGAGCACGGTGGTCACCACCGGGGCGAACACCGTCTGCATGCTCACCTTCCAGAAGCGCAGGACTTCCTTGTACAAGAGCGTGGTGAAACCGCCGCGGGCATCGTGGGCCGGGAGGGCGATCGGAAGCAGGTGTTCTGACAAGGGACGGTCGCCGGCAGGTGGATCGGCGTCCGGGACGCCGATGGATCGCCGGCAGACATCCGGCAATGGGTAACCCGGGATTTTACACCCCTGCCTGCCCGCCAGAGGACGCTGCCCAGGTCGTCGGTGCTACGCAGGTACGCGGACCCGTCGCCGCATGCCGAGCGGACCGACCCGGCCTGCGCCCGGCGTCATTACCCGCCGGGCCTGCGGATCGCCAGCAGGGCGAGCACCGCTGCCGCCATCAGCCCGGCGGTGATCGCCAGCGCCGCCCCGCCCAGGGCATCGACCGCCAGCCCGAAGGCGAACGGTGCGATCGCCTGGGCCACGCGGGCCAGCCCACCGATACGCCCGAGCAGCGCACCGTACCCGGCAGGACCGAACAGCCAGAGCGGCAGGGTCCCGCGCGCAATCGTCGCCAGGCCATTGGTGGCCCCGTGCAGCAGTGCGAAGGGCACCGCCGCGGGCGCGCCGAACACGCCCAGCGCCACCGCGCCGGCCGGATGCAGCGCGAGCGCCACGCGCGCGCTC
>CANHBC010000140.1 GCA_947458835.1 Betaproteobacteria bacterium
CGCGCTGGCGACAGCGGCGTCGGGACCAGCCTCGACCGGACGATCCCGCCTGATCGGCAAGTCAGACCCGGCCTCAGACCCCACGTTTGACAACCCGGGTCCGAAAATCCGGGTCAGACACGGGTTTCCAGCACCCCTGTTCCAACAACCCGTGTCTGACCCGGGTTCCAGCTCCAGGTCGAAAATTCAGGGTCAGACACGGGTTTACCTCACACATCTGCCGGCGGCGGTCAGATCAGGAACACCGTCGCCAGCCCGAGGAAGATGAAGAATCCGCCGCTGTCGGTGAGCGCGGTGATGAGCACCGACGAGCCTACAGCCGGATCTCGCTGCAGCCAGCGCCGGGCGAGCGGGATCAGCACTCCCGCCAGCGCGGCGAGCAGGAGGTTCAGCGTCATTGCCGCCATCATCACGATCGACAGTTCGATGTTCCGGTAGAACACCCACGCAACCAGGCCGATGATGCTGCCCCACACCAGCCCGTTGATCAGGGCGATGGTTATCTCCTTCACAAACAGCTTGCGCGCGCCATCGCGCCCGATCTGGCCCAGCGCGAGGGCGCGCACGATCATCGTGATGGTCTGGTTACCAGCATTGCCGCCGATGCCGGCGACGATCGGCATCAGCGCAGCGAGCGCGACCAGTTTCTCGATCGACCCCTCGAACGCCCCGATGACCCGCGAGGCGATGAACGCAGTCACCAGGTTGACCGCCAGCCAGGTCCAGCGGTTCTTCAGGCTGTCCCAGACGGGGGCGAAGATGTCCTCCTCCTCGCGCAGGCCACTCGCCTTCAGCTTCTCGGCCTCGGAGGCCTCGCGGATGTAGTCCACCACCACGTCGACGGTTAGACGCCCAAGCACTTCGCCGTGGTCGTCCACCACCGGCGCCGAGATCAGGTCGTAGCGTTCGAACGCCGTCGCGGCGTCGCGCGCATCGTCGTCCGGATGGAAGCTGACGACGTTGCGGTCGACCAGGGTCGCCACCTCGATCTCCGGCTCGTTCACCAGCAGCTTCTTCAGCGGCAGCAC
This sequence comes from Betaproteobacteria bacterium, assembly GCA_947458835.1. Taxonomy (GTDB): domain Bacteria; phylum Pseudomonadota; class Gammaproteobacteria; order Burkholderiales; family CAIKXV01; genus CAIKXV01. Next base: position 1,029 of record CANHBC010000140.1, read on the forward strand.
GCCGCGCAGCAGCCCCTTGCGGTCGACGACGAACAGCTTGTCGGTGTTGCTCGGCAGTTCGTCCAAACGGCGCAGGTAGCGCAGCACCACCTCGATCGTCACGTCCTCTCGGATAGTGACCATCTCGAAGTCCATCAGGCCGCCGACGCTGTCCTCAGGATAGGACAGCGCCTCGCGCAGCTGCTCCCGCTCCTCGGCCGACAGCGACTTGAACACGTCGGCTATGACCTCGTCCGGCAGGTCGGGCGCGAGGTCGGCGATCTCGTCGGTGTCGAGCTGCTCGGTCGCAGCGACGAGCTCGCCGCGGTCCATGTCCGCGATCAGGGTTTCCCGGACCGCATCGGACACCTCGAGCAGGATCTCGCCGTCGCGGTCGGCCTTGACCAGTTGCCAGACGCGCAACCGGTCGTCCAGCGGCAGCGCCTCGAGGATCAGCGCGACGTCGGCAGGGTGCAGCGCGTCGAGCCGCGTCTGCAATTCCGCCTCGTTCTGCTTGTGCACAAGAGAATCGACCAGCGGCTGCCGATCCGTCAGGGCGCCGCCGCGGCCCTCGCCTTCGCGATGCACCAGCGACTCGACCACGCGCTGGCGGCGCAGGAGATCCATGATCTCCTGCAGGGACTCCTGCACGCTGCGCGGTTCGTCGACATCGGCCATGGCAATGCCTCGCGGCCCGGTTCAATGGTGGCGCGATTGTATGCGTCCTTAATTAGGGTCAGACACCCTTTGCGCAGCAAATTTGCATCGGATCGCGCCTGACCCTGTCGCATCGGGGACCGCAGGCTCGCCAGCCATGAAGGGCCTCGGGCCACCCCCAAACCCGTGTCTGACCCGGGATTTGAACCGGGATTTGACGAAACCCGGGTCAGACACGGATCACGACCCGCTCGAGGGGCTCAGGCCGACCTTTCGACGCGCACTGGCCTTTCCTCGGGATGGCAAACCCGCCGGCCGGACAGGATCCTGCGGCCATGCCCAGACGCCCCAGATTGCACCTGCCCTCCCTGCCCCAGCATGTCGTCCAGCGGGGAAACAACCGACTGCCCTGCTTCTTCGCGGAGACCGACCGCGACGAATACCTGCGCTGCCTGGGCGACGGCGCACGGCGACTGGGGTGCCAGATCCACGCGTACGTGCTGATGACCAACCATGTCCACCTGCTGGTCACGGGCAGCGAGGAGGGTGCGATCCCAGCAATGATGCAGTCGCTGGGCGTGCGCTACGTACGCCACGTCAACCGCCACCAGGGCCGTACCGGGACGCTCTGGGAAGGCCGTTACCACGCCAGCCTGGTCGACAGTGACAGCTACCTGCTGCGCTGCATGCAGTACATCGAAACCAACCCGGTGCGCGCGGCAATGGTGGATTCCCCGGCGCACTGGCGATGGTCGAGCTTCCACTGTAACGCACTCGGCAAGCCGGACGAGTGCGTGGTCCCGCATGCCGTCTACCAGGGCCTCGGCTCGGATGCGAAGGGGCGGCGATCCGCATACCGCGACCTTTTTGCCGGAACCCTGTCGACCGAAGAGCTCGATACCATCCGCGAGTCGACACGCGGCGGCCGGCCGATCGGAGGTGACACGTTCCGACGACAGGTTGCGTCGCGGCTCGGCCCGGCCGCGATCGTCGGCATTCCAGGGCGCCCTACCTCGGGCAGCGCGAGCGGGAAACCCGTGTCTGACCCGGGGTGTTCGGGTCCGGGTCCGGGTCCGGGTCCGGGTCCGGGTTCCGGACCCAGGCCGAAAACCCGTGTCTGACCCTCATTTCAACCCTCATTTCAAAAGCCCGTGTCTGACCCGGGTTTCATCAACCCGGGTTTCAGGGCACGGCGGCGCGGGGCATGCGCGACTGGATGATCTCGGTATAGCGGGCGAGCCAGCGGGAGCCGCGGTTGCGATCGTAGTAGCGGGGATTGGGCACCATGGCCGCGAGCCGGGCAGCCTGGGAAGGGGTCAGTTGCGAGGCCGAGACCCCAAAGTAATGCCGGGCGGCCGCCTCGGCGCCGAACACGCCGTTGCCCCACTCGATCACATTGAGGTAGATCTCGAGGATGCGGCGCTTGTCCATGGTCTGCTCGAGCATCAGTGTGATGGCCGCCTCCTGGACCTTGCGCGTGGGCGTGCGGGCGTCGGACAGGAACAGGTTCTTGGCGAGCTGCTGGCTGATCGTCGAGCCGCCGCGGACCACCTTACCCTGCTTGCGGTTCTGCTCGAGCGCCCTCTGGATGGCATCCCAGTCGAAGCCCTCGTGGTCGACGAACTTGTCGTCCTCGGCCACGATGATCGCCCGCTTCAGGTGGATGGATATCCGCTCGTAGGGCGTCCACTGGTGCCGCAACCGGGCCTTCGGGTCCTTCTGCTGCAGCTGCCCCAGGCGCAGCCGCATGAACGAGGTCTCGGTCGGGTTCTCGTACTTCCAGTAGACGACGTGCCCGAACAGCCAGAGCTGCCACGCAAGCAATGCGCCCAGTGCGAGCAGCAGCAGTCGAAAGGTCCAGCGAAGGAACGTTCGCATCGGCGTGGCAGGGACGGGACCGGATCGGCGGCGTCGGATTTCGCGGGCCGGGCGCACCGTCAGCGCGCCGGGCGGCCGCCCCGCCAGGGCTGTACCAGCCCGGCCAGCACGCCGGATGTCTCCGGTCGCACCCCGCGCCACAGGAAGAACGATTCCGCGGCCTGTTCGACCAGCATCCCGATGCCGTCGGCGATGCGCGCCCCACCGTGCGCCGCCCATTCCAGGAAGGCGCTCGGCACGGTGGCGTACATCATGTCGTAGCCGAGCGCATCGGTCGCGAGCCGGGCCCGTCCGGTATCGGGCGCCGCACTGCCCAGGCTGGCCGAGGTCGCGTTGATCACGACATCGAACTCGCCGTCGATCGCCGCCAGCGCGCCACCGGTCACCGGGGCATCCGCGTGGCGCGCGACCAGCGCCACCGCCCGCCCGGCCGTTCGATTGGCCACGTGCAGCGCCGCCACGCGGGCGTCCAGCAGCGGCAGCAGCACGCCGGCGGCGCCGCCGCCCGCGCCCAGCATCAGTACCCGGGCACCGGCCAGCGGTCGCCCGAGGTTGACCTCGATGTCGCGCACCAGCCCGACGCCGTCGGTGTTGTCTCCGAAGACCGCGCCGTCGGGATCGAAACGCAGCGTGTTGACCGCCTCGGCCGAGGTGGCGCGGGCGCTGCAGGCCGTCGCGAGCTGCCAGGCCTCGCGCTTGAACGGCACGGTGACATTCGCCCCGCGCCCGCCATCCCGACGGAAGGCCTCGACCGCCGCCGGGAAACCGTCGAGGGGTGCGAGGATCCGCTCGTAGGCGAGGTCCTGCCCGGTCGCCCGGGCGAACGCGGCATGGATCACCGGCGAGCGGCTGTGCGCCACCGGATTGCCGAAAACGGCGTAGCGATCGGTCATCGAGGTGGCCTCACTGTCCCTGGAACTGTTCGCCCATGGTGAAACTCCACGTGCGGGTGATGGCGAGGATGTCGGTGTCCTTCGCGATGTCCGGCGGGAACGCGGCGAACGGCGCGGCCAGTTCGACGATGCGGATCGCCGCCTGGTCGAGCACCTTGAAACCCGATGAGCGGTTCACCTCGATGCTGTCGACCGAACCGTCCCGGCGGATGTTGACCGTGAGCAGCAGCGTGCCATAGAGCTTCTGTCGCCGCGCCTCGTCCGGGTAGTTCAGGTTGCCTACCCGCTCGATCTTGGACCGCCAGTCCTCGACGTAGCGCGCGAACCGGTACTCCTGGGCCCGCGCGCCGACGAACGCCTTGCGCGGACGTTCCTGGTAGGCGCTGAAGCTGGTCGACAGCTCCGCACGCAGGCGCGCCATCTCCAGGCTGCGCGCGGCGAGGTCGGCGGAGTTCGGCGTGGTCACCGGCTGCGACGCCGGGGCCGGCTGCGGACCCGGACTCGGCTCGCGGCTGTCGATCGGCACCTTCGCCTGGATCTGCGCCAGCACCCGGCGCGTCTCCGCCTCGAGCTGCTCGACCCGTGCGCGCGCGGCCACCGCCGGATCCGGCACGTCGACGCCGGTCCGCGACTGCGGCAACGGCGTCCTCGCACGCACCTTCGCATCGGTATTGCCGCCGCCATCGAGGTTCGACTGCGCCCGCACGTCGGCCTTTGCAGGCGCCTGCACCGTGCGCGCATTGACCAGCACCACCTCGAGCGGTGCCGGCGCAGCCGCACGGTCTCGGCTCCCGGGCAGGGAGAAGTGGGTCGCCAGCAGCAGCCCGTGCAGCAGCACCGATCCGATCACCGCCAGCATCAGGGTCCGGTCGGCGGGTGCGACGAGGGAGAACGGCGGCGCGAGGAACAGCGCCTCGGGCGCCGGATAGCGGTTGGGCATCCGGATCAGCGAGGCCACGGCATCGGCTGCGAATGCAGGCTGGTCACCATGGCGCGGATTCTAGGCGACGCGACCCGGGCTGTCATGCCCGGTGCCGCTCACGCCAGGGTCTCGGCCCAGGCCAGGTCAAGCGTGAGGTCGTACAGGTCGATCCGCTCGACCGAGAGCCGCACCACGCTGCCCTGCGGCAGCTCCGGCACCGACGGCACCCGGGCGACCACCGGCACGCCGGACAGTCGCACCAGGTTCTCGCGGATGACTTCGCCGTCGATCGTCGACAGCCCCTGCTGCCCGATCCAGACCAGCGACCAGTAACGCTCGAGCGTACGCTGCGCGTCGGCATAGGCCTCGTAGGCCAGCTCGAACGAACGCATCGCGGCGAGCATCGCCTCGCTGCCGGGCGGATACGCCGGCGGCTCGCCGAGCACCCAGCTCGCGATCTGGCGCTGGTTGATCAGGTCCACCATTCGGCGCAGCGGTGAACTGGCCCAGGTGTAGTGAGCCACCCCCAGCCCCTGGTGCGGCGTGGGCACAGTGGTCATGAACACCTTGCCGCTCGACTGGGCCCGGTAGATCGCGGGCACCTGTGCGCGGGCGAGTTCTCCGCCCCACTGGCTGTTGGCGAAGATCATCAGCTCGGCGACCAGCGTGTCGAGCGGGGCGCCGCGCGCCCGGGGTCGCAGCGTGACATGGTCGCCGTCGACGATGAACGTGTACTCGACGCGCCCGCCGCCACCATCGGCCTGCTTGCCCCGCATCGTCTGCAGCTTCTGCGCGAAGCACCAGAGCGTCCACAATTCGCGGCCGCGCGCATGGTCCAGCCCGGGATCGGGCCGTGCAGCGGCCCTCGCCAGCGCCTCGGCGGTGAAGCAGGGTTCGAGGTGCTCCAGCCGGAGATTGTCCGCGACCTCGACCGCCTCGACCGCCGAGCGGGTCGAACGCACGGTGAAATCGGCATCGACATCGATGTACAGGGACACTGCCGGCACCGTGCATCGCTCGGCAAGCGTGAACCGCCCGACCACCGCCTCGGGCAGCATCGTCACCTTGCGCCCGGGGAAGTACGCAGTCGACAGCCGTGACAGCGCGACCTCGTCCAGCGGCGAGCCTGCCGCGATGCCCAGCGAGGGCGCCGCGATGTGCACGCCGATGCGCCAGCCGCCGGGTAGTGGCTGGACCGAGAACGCGTCGTCGATCTCCGTGGTGGCGGTGTCGTCGATGGAGAACGCCGCCACCGGCGCGACCTCGAGCACGGGCAGCGGTGCCAGCAGCGCATCGAGGCCGGCCGCGTCGGCGCCATCGACCGCAAAGCCCGTGCCGGCACGGAAGTGCTCGAACAGGAAGCGACCGTAGTGGTAGTCGTGTGCCGTGGCGATCGCCCCGCAGTGCTGCATCAGATGCGGCACGCTCGAGCCGGACTGCGCGCAGGCAGCCTCGACCGCTTTCCAGGCGATCGTCTGCTTCTCCGGCGCGTACAGCAGCGACGGCACCAGCGGGCGCATCGCCTCTGGAAGCCGGCCGGCCACCAGGTCGGCAGTCCACTGCGCCTGCTGCTCGGCCTCGCGCCGCCGGCGCTCGACCCCCGCCAGCGCAGCCTTCAGCGATTCGGCCGGGGCGCGCTTGTAGAGGCCCTTGCCACGCTTGTAGAAGTACATCGGGCTGGCGTGCAGCCGCAGCAGCATCGCCGCGCGTTCCACCGGCGTGGCAGCCTTGCCTGCCGCCACCCCGAAATACTCGCCAGCCGCGTCATCGAAGCCGAACTCGTCGGCGGTGATCGCCTCCCACAGGAAGTCAGGGTCGAGCGTGTCGGCCAGCGCCTTCGCGTCCTCGACCAGTGCCTTCGGCGCCGGCTGCTCGAAGCGGAACAGCACGTTGGACGCCTTGACCTTGGAGCGCTTGCCGTGTGGCGCCTCGACCTGCAGCGAGGCGGTGTTATCGGCAAGCACGCTACCCGCCCGCAGCTCGCCTTCTTCCTCGTAAAAAACGTTCATCGGGGCCGCGTTCAGTCGTGCAGGGAGGCAGCGGGCAGCGGGGCTGCCCGGACGGACGCGGGTGCGTCCGTGCGCCGGGCGCGCAGTATACCGGAGCACCGTGGCGGCCTTGCCGCCCCCGGCGCACAGGACAGGTCAGCCCCGGGTACGGGGACGCCGGATGCGCGCCACCGGATCCGGCGGCGCGAGCACTCCGGCAAAGCGCAGGATGTCGTCGATGTGGTCGGTGAAGCTGGAGAAGCCGTGGTCGCCGCCCTCGACGATCACCTGGCGTGCCCCGGTGTACTTCGCGACTGCCTGCCGCCAGTCGAGCACCTCGTCGCCGGTCTCCACCAGCAGCAGGTAGCGCTCCGGCCGCGTGATCGGTTCCACCTCGAGCCCGGCGAGTTCCTCGATGTGCGCCTGCGTGAGCATCCATCGCTCATCGGTGTGCAGGTTGCGCTGCTCACCGACCAGCGGCGCGAGCAGCACGTCCGGCTTCACCGCCGGGTTGACCAGGACCGCCTTCGCACCATGCTTCTCGGCGAGGTGGGTGGCATAGAAGCCGCCGAGCGAACTGCCTATGAAGGTGACGCCGGAGGGATCCGGCGGCAGCAGTACGTCGATCGTGGCGATCGCCTCCTTCGGCGAGTGCGGCAGCGCTGGACAGGCGAGCAGGTCGAGCCGGTCGAGATCGGCCATCCGCGCCTCGACCAGCCGTGCCTTGAGGGACTGCGGTGAACTGTTGAATCCGTGCAGGTAGACGATCATGTCCGGGTACCAGGGGTCGGGCCGGCGCCAAGGATAGCTGGTCAGCGGCCCCCGGCGCGTTTAGGATGACGGCGAAGCAGGCCGGCACGCAGCCACCGCTCCCGGACGGTATCGAGGGTCCGGGAGGCGCGCGGCCGGATCCGCACGACAGACCCAGGAGGAGTGGACATGCACGCCATCATCGCCCGAAGCACGATGGCCGCCATCGCGCGGCTTTCACGTTCCGCAGTGAACTCCGCGGCATGCGCGAGCGTGCTCGCGCTGGCGCTGCTGCTTTCGATCGCAGCGCCCGCGCCCGCGCAGGCACAGAAGTGGTCCAGCGCCGCGCCGATCCCGGTTGGCGCAGAAGAGGTGTACGGCATCGCCGCTGGCGGCAAGCTTTATGTCTTCGGTGGCCTGGCACCCGGCTGGAAGCCGATGGGCATGGTGTTCGAGTACGACCCGGCCGCCGACCGCTGGACGCGCAAGCGCGACATGCCCTCCTTCCTCCACCACGTGGCCCTGGCCACGGTCAACGGCAGGATCTACCTGTTCGGCGGCTTCGAACTGCCCGCCAAGGGCGCAGCCGCCTGGGCGCCGGTGAACAACACCTGGGAATACGACCCGGTGGCCGACACCTGGCGTCCGATGGCACCGGCACCGGTGGCGCGCGGCGCGCACAACGCGGTGGTGGTCGACAACCGCATCCACCTGATCGGCGGAGCCGGCCTGCATGCCGGCTCCAAGGAGACCGCGCTGCACCCGGCGCGGCCGCACCGTGCACTGGGCACCCACGAGGTGTTCGACCCCGCGACCAATGCATGGTCGACCCGCGCCGAGATGCCCACCGCACGCAACCACGCAGCCGCTGGCGTGGTCGATGGCCGCATCTTCGTGATCGGCGGACGGATCGGCTCGGTGTTCATCACCACCGCGTCGAATACCGACATCGTCGAGGAATACGATCCCGCGACCGACAGTTGGGGACGGCTGCGTGCGCCGATGCCCAACCCGCGCAGCGCGGTAGCCTGGGGCGTGCATGGCGGGCGCATCTACGTGGTCGGCGGCGAAGTCCGGCACAGCGACTACTGGGCCACGTTTGCCGCGGTCGATGCCTTCGATCCAAAGTCCAACAGCTGGATCCGCATGCCGCCCATGCCGATGCCGCGCCACGGCCTGGCCGCCGACTTCATCGGCAACCGGCTGCACGTGGTGAGCGGACAGGTGCAGTCCGGCACCAACACGCCCGGGCTGGTCGCCAGCACCGACCGCCACGATGTACTGACGATCGGCGGGAACTGATGCTGCGGGCGTGCCCGCCGGCCGTCGCCGCGGCTGGGCTGGTCGCGTCGATGCTCGCGCTCGACGCCCCGGCGCAATCCACCGGTGCCACGCCCGCCACGGCGGCCACCGCCACGAAGGCGGCAGGCGACTGCGACACCGGGCTGCCCGGTGGATCGCGCGCCACGTCCGCCGGACACATCGTCGCCTGGCGCGCGGATCCGCCGAAGATTCCGGTCGGCCGGCACTTCGCGGTCGACCTGATCGTCTGCGCCAGGCCCGGCTTCCCGGTCGCGTCCGTGATCGCGATCGATGCACGGATGCCATCGCACGGCCATGGCATGAACTACAAGCCGACCCTGACGCCGCTGGGCGGGAACCGCTATCGCGCGGAGGGGCTGTTGTTCCACATGCCCGGGCAGTGGGAGTTGGTGTTCGACCTGCGCGGCGGCGACAAGGCCGAGCGCGCCACGCAGGTGGTCACGGTCCGCTGATGCGGATCCGGCACGACAGGGCCGGTCGACTGCATCGGTCGATGCTCGCGGTGGCACTGGGCGGGGCCGCATTCATCGCGGCCGCGGCGGCGGCCGGATCGGCGGGCGTGCCCTCGATGGCCGCGGCTGCAGCGCTGCCGGCCACGCGGGCAGC
>CANHBC010000141.1 GCA_947458835.1 Betaproteobacteria bacterium
CGAGGGGCGGACTGCGCTTGTGGGCTGCCTGGCGCGCGTTGCGTGCGCCGCGCACGCGCGTCGCATGGGCCCTGCTGCCGCGTCTGCTCGACCTCTACCGGGGCTGGCGCGGCCGCCGCTGAGCCCGTATCGTCCGCGACTGCTGGAAATGAAGCGCGTACGAACCGGACAGGAGTGGGGCACGATGGCAGCAGGCGGAAAGCATGGCAGCGGCGGCGCCGCGGTGAAGGCGGGCGCGAAGGCGGCGGTAGCGAAGGCACCGGCTCGCGAGGCAGCGCCTCGCCCGGTCAGGGCGGCGAAGGCCCCCCCGTTCCGGAAGAACGGCATCGAGGGCGTGCAGTTGATCATGGGCGGGCAGCCGGCTCGGCGGCTCGGCGTGGAGTTCGTGTCCGCCACGCCGACCCGAGTCGTTGCGCGCCTGCCGGTGCGCCCGGCGCTGATGAACCGCGGGCAGCGGGTGAATGGCGGTGTGCTGATGGCTTTCGCCGACCTGCTGGGCGCGGCGGGCACCGTGATGAACCTGCAGCCTGGCTGGCAGACCACGACGCTCGAGTCCAAGACCAACTTCTTCGCGGCTGGCCAGCCACCGGTACTGCTCGCCGAGTCGACGCCGCTGCACGTGGGGCGCAGCACCAACGTCTGGCAGACGCGGATCACCAACGAGGACGGACGGCTGGTGGCGATGGTCACGCAGACGCAGATCGTGCTGCCGCCGCCGGTGGGCCGGTAGACGGACGGACAGGTTATATTCAGTGCTGATTCCCTGCCTCAGCCCCACGGAGATCCCTGCATGAAACCGCAGCGCCATCGCGCCCTTCGAATGGGCGCCTGCTGCCTGTGCGCAGCCTTCGCCGGCACCGCAGTCGCCGCCGCAGCACCCGACTATCCGGTCAAGCCGATCCGCGTGATCGTGCCGTTCCCGCCGGGCGGCGGCACCGACTTCGTGATGCGCGCGATCGCCCCGCAGCTGTCCGAACAGCTCGGCCAGCAGGTGCTGATCGACAATCGCGCCGGCGCGCAGGGCGTGGTGGGCACCCAGATCGGCGCGCGTGCGGTCAACGACGGGTATACCCTGACCATCGTCGATGCAGCGACGGTGATCTCCCCTGCGCTGATCTCGCCGCCGCCGTTCGACGTGATGAAGGATTTCGCACCCATCGCGATCCTGGTCGAGCAGCCCTACCTGGTCACGCTGCATCCGTCGGTACCTGCGAAGACCATGTCCGAGTTCGTCAAGCTGGTGCAGGCCAACCCCGGCAAGTACAACTATGGTTCCGGCTCGGCGATCTCGCACGTGTCGCAGGCGCTGTTCTATTCGCTGGCGAAGCTCGACATGACGCACGTGCCCTACCGCGGCACGGGGCCGCTGATGGCCGCGAGCCTGGGCAACGAGGTGCAGACCACGTTCACCGGTCCTGGCGCGGCGCTGCCGCAGGTGAAGGCGGGCAAGCTCCGGCTGCTGGCGGTGAGCTCGATCAAGCGCTTCTCGCAGGCTCCCGACGTGCCCACGCTCGACGAGGTCGGCTTCAAGGGCACCGACATCCGTGGCTGGTTCGGCATGCTGGCGCCGGTCGGCACGCCCCGTGCGGTGGTGGCGAAGCTCAACCGGACGATCAACGGCATCCTGTCGGGCAGCGGCCCGGCGGCGCAGGTGCTGCGCGAGCGCGGCTACGACCTCAACCCGACCTCGCCCGAGGCCTTCGGAAAGTTCCTCGGTGCCGAGGTGGCGCGCTGGTCGAAGGCGGTGAAGGAGTTCGGCGTGAAGGCCACGGAATAGACCGGCGGCGCGACGCACCGCTGATTCGTCAGGGCCCGGCCGCGCGCCGGGCCTGTCACTGATGCACAGGGAGAACCGAGAGTGGGCAAGCTGCAGTTGAGCATGGGTGTATGCGATTACGACCGCACGCGCGGGCTGTTCGACGGCCGGGTGCAGATCGAAGGCTGCGACGTCGCGGCGGTGAACATCGAGCCGGAAGAGGCCTTCCATCGCGCGTTCGGCTTCCAGGAGTTCGACATCTCGGAGCTGTCGATTTCCAGCCACACGATGATGACCTCGCGCGGCAGCAATGCCTACGTGGGCATCCCCGCCTTCGTGTCCCGCCTGTTCCGCCATTCGGGCGTGTACATCCGCACCGATCGCGGCATCGACAAGCCGCAGGACCTCGCCGGCAAGACGGTCGGCCTCCCCGAGTACCAGATCACGGCCAATGTCTGGATCCGCGGCATCCTTCAGGACGATTTCGGCGTGAAGCCTTCGTCCATCCACTGGCGGCGTGGCGGCGTGGAAGACCCGGGTCGGCTGGAGCGCGCGCCGATCAAGCTGCCGCCGGACGTCGACCTGCAGCAGGTGCCGGACGGCAAGACGCTGTCGGGCATGCTCGAGGCGGGCGAGATCGACGCGATGATCAGCGCGCGCGCACCTTCATGCTTCGAGCGCGGCGCGAAGAACGTCGCCCGGCTGTTCCCCGACTACCGGACCACCGAGGAAGACTACTTCCGCCGCACGAAGATCTTCCCGACCATGCACATCATCGGCATCCGCAAGACGCTGGTCGAGAAGCACCCGTGGCTGCCGGTCAGTGTGTTCAAGGCCTTCCTGAAGGCGCGCGAGCTGTCGCTGTACGAGCTCGGCCAGATCGGCCACCTGTTCGTGGGCCTGCCCTGGGGCGTGTCCGAGTTCCACAAGGCGAAGGAACTGATGGGCGAGAACTACTGGAGCTACGGCCTGGAGCCGAACCACCACGTGCTCGAGACCTTCACCCGCTACCACTTCGAGCAGGGCCTGTCCGCTCGCAAGGTCGCGCCGGAGGAACTGTTCTGCCCATCGGTGCTGGACCTGTTCAAGATCTAGCAAAGGCGCCCGATGGACCTGGTCATCCGGAACGCGAGGCTTGCCGGCGCTGCGCCGGGTGACCCGCTGGTCGACGTCGGCGTCGAGGGCGGCCGGATCACCGCGGTCCAGCCGAAGCTGCAGGCGGAGGGGCCGGTACACGATGCCCGCGGGCACCTGGTGTCCCCGGGCCTCGTCGAGAGCCACTTCCACCTCGACAAGGCGCTGATCGTCGACCGGGTGCCGATGCAGCCCGACCGGATGAAGCGCGACCACATGGAGCGCACCGCGTCGATCAAGCACACGTTCACCGCGCAGGATATCTACGACCGTGCGCGACGCACCCTGGAGCAGAGCCTGCTGCATGGCGTGACCCACATGCGCACGCAGGTCGAGGTGGACCCCAACGTCGGCCTGCTCGGCTTCGAGGCGGTCGAACAGCTCAGGAAGGACTACGCCTGGGCGATCGACATCCAGTCCTGCGTGTTCCTGCAGGAAGGCTGGACCGGCGTACCCGGCGCGGACGAGAACCTGGTGTCCTGCCTCGACCGCGGCGCACCGGTCATCGGTGGCGGCATCCGCTATGACCGTAACGGCCCGGCCCAGGTGCGCCGGGTGTTCGAACTGGCCAGGCAGTACGACGTCGACGTCGACTTTCACCTCGACGGTGGCTACGAGGTCGGCAGCCTCGACTATCCGCAGGTCTGCGACCTCGCCGAGGCCATCGGCTGGCAGGGCAGGGTGGCCTTCGGGCACGGTTCCAAGTACGCGTGCCTGCCGGTGGAGCGGCAGCGGTCGATCGGCCGTCGGCTGGGCGAGGCGGGCGTATCGCTCGCGGTGCTGCCCGCCACCGACCTGTTCAACGCAGGCCGGCACATGGAGCACAGCGTCATTCGCGGCGTGACCGACGCGAACACGCTGATCGAGGCAGGCGCCAACTGCACGATCTCGACCAACAACGTCCTCAATCCGTTCACGCCGCTGGGCGACTGTTCGCTCACGCGCATCGTGAACCTTTATGCGAACGTGGTGCAGCGCTACGGTCCGCACGATCTCTCCACCTGCTTCGAGATGATCACCGGACGCGCGGCGCAGGCGCTGCGCATCGACCGCTACGGCGTCGCGGTCGGCAACGATGCCGACCTGGTGGTCTGGGGCGAAGACACGCCGGCGGACGTGGTGGCGAAGGCGGCGCTGCCGCTGGCGGGCTTCAAGCGCGGGCGGCGACTCTTCCAGCGCGAACTGCCGGTGCTCGAGCGGCCGTGACCGCCGCACCAGCGTCGTCGCGTCCGGTCTGAACCGACGAAGAAGGAGGACGGATGGCTCGACACCTGAGGATCGCCGCCGCACAGCTCGGCCCGCTGCACCTCGCGGACAGCCGGGCGGATGCGACCGCACGGCTGGTCAGGCTGCTGCGCGACGCCCACGCGATGGGCGCGCGCTACGTCGTGTTCCCCGAGCTTGCGTTCACGACGTTCTTCCCGCGTTACTGGTACGACGATCAGGACGAGGTCGACCGCCGGTTCTACGAGTTCACCATGCCCTCGCCGGAAACCCAGCCGCTGTTCGACGAGGCCAGGAAGCTCGGCATCGGCTTCTACGTCGGCTATGCCGAGCGCGTCGTCGAGCAGGGGGTGGTCCGTCGCTACAACACGGCCATCCTGGTCGGCCCCGACGGACGCATCGTCGGCAAGTACCGGAAGATCCACCTGCCGGGCCATGCCGAGCACAAGCCCGAGGCTGCGTTCCAGCACCTGGAGAAGAAGTACTTCGAGGTCGGCAACCTTGGCTTCCGGGTCTGGAAGTTCATGGACATGGTCGCAGGCATGCTGATCTGCAATGACCGGCGCTGGCCCGAGGCATTCCGGGTACTCGCCCTGCAGGGGGCGGAGATCGTCTCGCTCGGCTTCAACACCCCGACCGAGAATCTGCACTACCCCGAGCCGCCGGCGCTGCGCGTGCACCATCATCTGATCATGGCGCAGTCGATGGCCTTCCAGAACGCCACCTGGCTCGTCGAGACCGCCAAGTGCGGTTTCGAGGACGGAAACCGGATGTTCGGCCATTCGCTGATCGTGGCACCGACCGGCGAGATCGTCGCGAAGTCGGTGAGCGAGGAGGACGAGGTCATCTGCTTCAACGCCGACATCGACCTGGCCTGCGACCTGAAGCGCACGATGTTCGACTTCGCCGCGCACCGCAGGCCGGAGCATTACCGGCTGATCGTGGACCGGGTGGGCGCGGAAGTGACGCCGGCCGAAGGGCCCTGAGGTCGCGGGCCGGGCGGTGCAGCGGAGGCAGCCTCGCCCGGCGGGCAGCGGCGCGCTGGGCGCGCCGCGTCTTCTTCGTCAGTCGACCTTGACGAACAGCTCGTCCACCGAGGGGGCCTTGTCGAGCATGTCCTGCTGCACCATGAACTTCATCATGGTCTCGAAGGTAGAGCGATTCGCCTCGACGCCGTAGGTCCACTGGTCGTCGCCGAACACCCGCTCCATCTCGTCGATCTCATCGGGCAGCCAGGGGATCATGTAGCGCAATGCCGAAAAGTTGCGCATGCGCACCAGCGCTGCGCGCTTGGACTTCTCGAACGCGTCGTACAGGCTCTTCGCGATGAACGGATGCTTCTCGTACACCTCGCGCTTGATCGCGATCAGGTGCATCACCGGGAAGATGCCGGTGTTCCGGTAATAGTCGCGCTCGACCTCGCGGAAGTTCGGGAAGATCCGCCGTACGTCGGGATTGGTCTTGCGCGAGTCGGGCAGGTGGGTGCCGATGGTCGCGTCGATCTCGCCGGCGTCGATCAGCTGGCTCAGCGACTTGTCGGTCTGGTTGACCGTGATGTCCCAGCCGGGCGGATGGATGGTCGGCACGCCGTGCATGCCCGGGGTGTTGATCGAGCCTTCGAGCCACTTGATCGACTTCAGGTCGACGCCGTAGTCGTTCTGCAAGTGGCCGCGGATCCACACGGCCGCGGTCATCGTATGGCGCATCACGCCGACGCGTTTGCCTTCGAGGTCCTTCGGCGTCCGGATGCCCGACTTCGCGTTGATCACGATGTTGCCGTGGCGGAACATCTTGGACGGGAACACGGGCAGCGCGACGAACGGGTTGGTGCCGGCGACGTGGCGGGTGATGAAGTCCGACGAGGACATCTCGCACACGTCGAACGACTTCTCGGCCATTGCATGGTCGAACAGCTTGCGCGGGAAATCCTCGACGCGGAAGGTGAGGTCGATGCCGTCGGCCTTCACCTCGCCGGTGTACAGCGCCTGCATGCGGTCGTACAGCGCGCAGGCGAGGGTGATCGGTACGCCGTTGTTGGGATGAGTGACCTGCGGGTTCGGGGCTTCGCTCATGGCGGCGGACTCCTCTGGATGGGTTGGTGTTGCGGGATGCCTGTGGGCAGGGGTGGCCTCAGGCGGCGGTACGATGCCGGGCGGCATCGACCAGGTGCCACAGGCGCGAGGGTGACAGGGGCAGTTCGCGCGGGCTCACGCCGAGCGTCGACAGTGCTGCCGACACGGCGTTCACCACCACGCCTGCGACCGGGATGATGCCGCCTTCGCCGGCGCCCTTGGCACCGAGCGGGTTGTGCGGCGACGGATGGTTCTCGAGCGCGAAGGCGCGGATGTGCGGGAACGAGTCGGCGACCGGCATCAGGTAGTCGGCGAGCGAACCGGTGAGCAGCTGGCCCTGGTCGTCGTAGACCAGGTGCTCGAGGAACACGCCGCCCAGGCCCTGAACGACCGCGCCCATCGTCTGGCCGTGCAGGGTGTGCGGGTTGATGATGCGGCCGACGTCCTCGACCGCGACGTAGTCGAGCAGCTCGACATGGCCGGTGCGCGGGTCCACCGAAACGTGCGCGGCATGCGCGCCGTAGCTGTAGGTGCGCTTCGAACTGGCGAAGCTGCCCTCGGCGGACACGCCGCCGTGCTTCGCTCGGGCCCGGGCCAGCTCCGCCAGCGACAGCGCCCGGCCGTCGCGCGCGACGATCCGGTCGCCACCGATCAGTACGACGTCGTCCGCGGTGCAGCCGAGCTCGTCGACTGCGGCTTCGAGGATCTTCGTGCGCAGCAGCTTCGCGACCGTGATGATCGCCGAGCCGCCCATCACCGAGCTGCGCGAGCTGTAGCTGCCGAAGCCTTCCGCGACCCCGGTGGTCGAGCCGTGGTGGATCGCGCTGATCGCGCTGATCGGGCGCTCCAGAGCGTCGGCGGCGACCTGCGTGAGCACGGTCGCGAGACCCTGGCCGTTGGCGGACGAGCCCGTGTAGACCGCGACCCGGCCGTCTTCCTCCAGCACCAGGCGGGCGCCCTCGCGCGGCCCGGAGGCGCCGCCCTCGACGTAGCAGCCGACCGCGATGCCATGGTAGCGGCCGTCGACGAGGCGGCCATTGAAGGCCGACTTGCCGGTCCAGTCGAACTCGGCCAGGCAGCGGTCGAAGGTCTCGTGGTAGTCGCCGCTGTCGGTGTAGCTGTCCGCGTTGTACGGCTGCAGCGTGGCGAACTTCCAAGGCTTCTCGATCTCTTCGCGCGTGAGCAGGTTGCGCCGGCGGAACTCGACGCGGTCGATGCCCAGGTCATCGGCGACGATGTCGAACAGCCGCTCACGGAAGAAATCGGTCTCGTAGCGGCCTGGCCCGCGATAGGTGCCTACCGGCGTCTTGTTGGTGAGCTGGATCGCCAGCCGCAGGTCGACGTCCGGGATGCGGTAGGGTCCTGTCGAGAGCTGCACGACATTGCGCGAGGGCGCGATCGCGTTGGTGCGGATGTAGGCGCCGACGTCGGTCGCGACGCGCCCGCGCAGGCCGAGCAGCCGACCGTCGCGGGTGCAGGCGAGTTCCAGCTCGCAGTCGACGTCGCGCGCATGGTTGCAGGCGAGCAGGTGTTCGCGCCGGTCCTCGACCCACTTCACCGGCCTGCCGAGCTGCATCGCGGCGAAGGGCACGAGGAAGTCTTCCGGGTAGAACTCGCCGCGGGTGCCGAACGAGCCGCCGGTGTCGCCTTCCAGCAGGTCGACCTGCGACTCGGGCAGGCCGAGCAGCGCGGCGAGGATGCGCCGATTGGCGAACGGGACCTTGCTCGCACCGTGCACCACCAGCCGGCCGGTGGCCGGGTCCACGTGCGCGAGCACGCCGCGCGTCTCCATCGGCAGGGCTGCATGGCGGTGCACGCGGAAGTGCTCGCGGCGCACGTAGGGTGCGTTCGCGAACGCGGCCTCGATGTCGCCGCGCTCGGCCGACAGGCGGGCGGCCAGGTTGGTGCCGGAGCCGTCGAACAGCAGCGTGTCGTCGCGGGCCTCGAGCGAACCGTCGACCACGACCGGCAGCGAGTCGATCTCATACGCCATCGCCTCCAGTGCATCCTCGGCCTGCGCGGAGGAGTCTGCAACGATGATCGCCAGCGGCTCGCCGACGTAGCGCACGCGCTCGTGCGCGAGCACTGGCTGGCGAAACGCATCGAACACCGGCAGATGGTCCAGGCGCATCGGGATCACCGGCATGCGCCCGCCGCTGGCGGCGACGACTTCCTGCGCCGAGAACACGCCACGCACGCCGGGCATCTTCCGGGCCTCGGATGCATCGAGGCCGAGCAGCCGGCCGTGCGCGACCGAACTGCGCAGCAGCACCGCGTGCAGCACGTCGGGCAGGTGCACGTCATCGACGAAAACGCCCTGCCCGCGCAGCAGGCGGTCGTCCTCGACGCGTTCGATGCCCTGGCCGACCGCGAGGCCCCGGGTGGAGGAGGGCAGGAAGGGCGGAGTCGGATCGTTCATCGGGGCCAGTCGAAGCGTGTGTCGATGGTGGGGCGGTGCCGGGACCGACTATACCGCGCTGCCGGGATTCGGGATCGGCGGATGCGGGGGCGGACATGGATCGGGCCCGAAGGGCCGGCGCGATCAGAGCACGACGGTGCCGTGGTAGCCCGTGAGCTCGAGGTAGCCTCGGCCGATGACCCGGCCCTCGCTGCGCGCGGTGACCGCGCCCTCCCAGTAGACGATGCCGGTACTGGTGCGCGCGTCGAGCTCCTGGTCGTCGAACATCGGCTCGAGTTCGACGGTCAGCGGCCGTTCGCCGCCGATGCCGACGGTCACGCGCATCGCGACCGGCCAGCTGGCGCCGGTGCGGGCGGAGCGCCAGGTGCGCAGCGGCTCGAAGCGGACCGACTTCGCATCGAACGTGCGACGTCGGGCGGCAGGCCCACCGGTGCGCCAGGTACCCCCGGCGTACACCGTCGAGCCGCCGCTGTCGCGGACGCGGAAGGCCATCAGCGCGCCGCCGTCCTCCAGGTTGATGCCGATCCAGTCCCAGCCGGTGGCGCCTTCGGCGAGGATCTCGCTGGACCACTCATGGTCGAGCCAGGCGTGTCCGGTGACCTCCAGCGCGGCGGAATCGCGCACCACGCGCCCGGTCACCGTGAGCTGGGGCTGGGTGTAGTAGTAGCTGGCCTGCCGCTCGAGCGGGCCCTTGCGGCTGAAGCCGGCGTCGCCCTGCAGCAGCAGCGGCTGGGTGCTGTCGAGCTGCAGCGCCAGGCCGAGCCGGCTGCCGGTCATGGAGGCCAGGTAGCGGCTGCCGGCGGTGCCATCGGGAGACCCGGCGATCGCCTCGCGGGACAGGCGCCAGTCGTCGATCCAGATGTCGGTGTCCCGGGTGCTGCTGCCGGCCAGCCCGAAGCCGGCACGGGCGGTTCGCTGGTCGTGCAACAGCGTACGCTGCCGCGGATCGGACAGCGCCACGTGCGCCAGTACCAGCTCGCGCGCCGCGAAACGGCTGGGGTTGCGCCGGTCGACCTGCGGCCGCGAGCGGAAGAACGTGACCTGGAAGCCCAGGGGTGAGGACGGCATGCGCGGGTCGGCGCCGCGCGGCTGCAGCCATCCGGTGACATACCACCATTCGGTGCGGTAGTCGGGGTGTGCGCCGAAGTCGCGCGGGAAGGCCAGCGGCACGCCACGACGCACCACCGGATAGTCGGGGCGGCCGGGCAGCAGCGTGCCGGAGGATGGCGCGGGCTGCGCTGCGGGTTGGGCCGCGGCGGCGGGTGCCGCGGGCGCGGATGCGGCCGGCTGCGCC
>CANHBC010000142.1 GCA_947458835.1 Betaproteobacteria bacterium
CGCGCGCAGCGCATCGACCAGCATCGGCGCCGGGGACTCGCCCCGGCCTTCCATCGCTGCCAGTCGGTCCGGAACCTGGGGTACCGACCATAACAGCACCGGGATGTGGTCCGCGTCGGCGCTGGCGGGCGTCGCGCGCACCAGCTTCGCGACGAAGTCCGCCCCGGCCAGCGGGCCCATGCCGCCCAGTACGCCGAGCAGGCGCCTGCCGGCCGCAGGCACGGGTACGGGTCCCGCTGCGGGCATGTTCGTCGCATCGGGTGTGGCGCGCGGGTGGGCCGTGGCCTGCCTGGAATCCATCCCCGGAGCATATCCAATCCGCACCATCCGGCAAGCGGTGGCTGCAGCGTCGGTCGCTGGCGCGCTCGGTTATCATCAACGGCTCCGTACTTGACTGCATTGCGACCGACACGATGTCCTCGAAGCCTCCCGCCAGCGAACACCTCGTCCAGAACTGGGTCGTGCAGAAGCCACTGGCGCGTTCGCGCGGCGGGATCGTGGCTTCGCAGAACCGGATCGCGGCCGAGGTAGGAGCGCGCGTGCTCGCTGATGGCGGCAACGCGGTCGACGCTGCGGTCGCCACCGGCTTCTCGCTCGCCGCCTGTGAGCCCTGGAACAGCGGGCTGGGCGGCGTCGGCTTCATGATGGTCTACATCGCCGCCGAAGATCGCGTCTACGTGGTCGATTTCGGGCCGAAGTCGCCCGGCCGCGTCGATCTCGCCGATTTCCCGTTGACCGGCGGCACCACCACCGACCTGTTCACGTGGCCGGCGGTGAAGGACGACCGTAACGTGCATGGTCCCTGGTCGTTCGCGATCCCGGGCCATGTCGACGGGCTCGGCCTGGCGCTGGAGAAGTTCGGCACCCGCAGCTTCGCCGCGATGATGGCCCCGGCGATCGAGCTCGCGGAGCAGGGCCTCGCGGTCGACTGGTACCTCACGCTCAAGATCGCCACTGCTGCGCGCGACCTGCAGCGCTACCCGGCGACGCGCGCCATCTGGATGCCCGACGGGCTGCCGCCGGTGACCGCTCCGGGTGCAGAACTCGCGCGCCTGAAGCTCTCCGGGCTGGCCGACACGATGCGTACCCTGGCCAAGAACGGGCGTCGCGACTTCTACGAAGGCGAGGTCGCCCGTTCGATCGTCGAGGATACCCGCGCGATGGGCGGCATCCTCGACGCCGACGATCTGGCGGGTTTTCGCGCGCGCTTCCTCGAGCCGCTCGAGATCGACTACCGCGGCGCCCGCATCGCGCTGGCGCCGGGGCTCACCGCCGGGCCTTCGATGGCGCGTGTGCTGCAGCAGCTGGTCGAGCACAAGTTCGTCAAGGGTCCGCCGACCGCCGACAGCTTCGTCGCCTATGCTCAGGCGCTGCGCGAGGCCTACAGCGACCGGCTGGCGACGATGGGCGAGTCGACCGTGGACATCGTCGAGCAGGCGGACCTGCGCTCGCCGTCGTGCACCACGCACCTGAACGTGATCGACCGCGACGGCAACATGGTCGCGCTGACGCAGACGCTGCTTTCGGTGTTCGGCAGCCGCGTGGTGCTGCCGGGCACCGGCATCCTGATGAACAACGGCATCAACTGGTTCGACCCGCGGCCGGGCCTGCCGAACTCGCTGGCCCCGAACAAGCGCGCGCTGACCAACATGTGCCCGGTGATCGCGCGCAAGAACGGCAAGCCGTGGTTCGCGATCGGCGCCTCCGGCGGCCGCAAGATCATGCCGGCGGTGATGCAGTTGACCTCGCTGATGGTCGACCACGGCCTCGACCTCGAGAAGGCCTTCCACCAGCCGCGCATCGATGCCAGCGGCAACGACCATGTAGGCGTCGATCCGCGGCTTCCGGCCGGGGTGCGCAAGGCGCTGGCTGCGCGCTTCCCGGTCAAGTCGACCGAGCTGGTGGTGTACCCGACCAACTTCGCCTGCCCCAGCGCGGTGCTGAAAGATCCGGTCACCGGCAATTACTTCGGCGCCACCGACGTGCTGTCGCCCTGGTCGGGCGCGGTGAGCGAAGAAGAGGCGTGATTCACGGCGCCCCTCGCCTGGCGGAGGGCGCGGCCTCGAGCAGGGCGCTGCGCAGTGCGGCCAGCGCAGCCAGTGGCCGGCTGCGCGCGCGGTAGATCAGGAACACCGGGCTCGCCGGCAGGGGCGGCTCGACCTCGACGATTCGGATGCGGCCGGCGCGGCACATCGCCTCTGCAGCGGTCGCCGGCGCGAGTGTCAGCAGCGTCCCCTCGGCGGCCAGCTCGATGTTCGACGCGTAGACGGCGGACTCGACGCGCGGCAGAGGGGGAAGCAGGCCGGCCGCGGTGAACGCGCTGTCGATCAGCTCGCGCGCGAAGCTGCCGCGGGCAGGCAGCGCCCAGTCGCGCGCGTGCAGGCTGGCGAGCGACACCGGCCGGCTACTGCCTCCGCGCCGGGCGGGTTGCGGGCGCGCGCGCTCGACGATTACCGTGCGCTCGTCGAACAGGCGTTCGAACACCAGGTCGCCCGGCGGGGGCGATTCCGTCCCGCCGGGCTGCACCACCTCGCGCCCGACGGCCGCGTCGAGCAGGCCGCCCGAGACCGAAGCCAGGAGCTGCGCGGCGGGTGCTTCCTGCACGCTGATGCGCAGCGCAGGGTCGTCCGACAGCAGTCGCGCCAGCACGCGCGGCAGCAAGGCCTGCATCGCGCGAGGGATGGTGCCCAGCCGTAGCAGCGGGCGGCCGCCCTCGCTGGCGCTGCCGTCGATCGCATCGATCTCGGCCAGCGCGATGGACAGACGTTCGATGAACAGGCGTCCGAACCCGGTAGCAACGGCACCCCGACGGTCGCGCGTGAACAGGGCGTGCCCGACGGCGGTCTCGGCGGCGCGCAGCAGCATCGAGGCTGCTGGCTGGCTCACGCCCAGTTCCCGGGCCGCCCGGTGCACCGAGCCGAGGCGGGCGACGGCCTCGACCAGTCGCAGCTGGCGCAGGGACAGCTGGCTGGTCGCGGCCGTCGGCGGCGGTGCGAGCGGCAGGGCGGCACGCTTCATTGAATAAGCAATACAGTTCAGTTCATCGGAAAAGGTGATTATTTACCTTATCCATCAGTTCGACTAGCCTTGCGTACCCTCGAAACGAAACATGCAGGTCCCCACACATGTCTGCCGTCGATTCCGCCGCCGCCTCCACTTCCGCTACCGCCGCCCCGCAACGCCGGGAAGGCGCAGCCTTCACCCTGCGACCGCTCTCGGCCGCCCTCGGTGCTGAGGTCTCGGGACTCGACCTGTCGAAGCCGCTCGACCCGGTGACGGTCGAGGCACTGCGCGCCGCTTGGCTGGAGCACCTCGTGCTGCGCTTCCGCGGGCAGCGGCTGACCGACCCGCAACTGCTGGACGTGTCGCGCCACCTCGGCGAGCTCGATCCGCCCGGCCCCAATCCCTACGGTGCGCCGTTCAACCCCGAGCACCCGGAGATCAATGTGATCTCCAACATCCGCGACGGTGACCGTCCGCTGGGCAACCTCGGCGATGGCGAGGCGGTCTGGCACCAGGACATGACCTACATCGACCGCCCGCCGATGGCCTCGATGCTGTACGCGATCGAGGTGCCGCCTGCCGGCGGCAACACCTACTGGGCGAACCTGCACCTCGCGCTCGAGTCGATGCCGGCGCCGCTGCGACGGCGGATCGAGGGTCGCAGTGCGGTCCATGACTCGACCTACAACAGCGCCGGCATCATGCGCCGGGGCATGAAGGAGGTCACCGATCCGCGTGAGGCGCCCGGTGCCCGGCATCCGCTGATCGTCGTGCATCCCGATAGCGGACGCGAAACGCTGCTGCTCGGCCGGCGGCGGAACGGTTATATCCTCGGGCTGTCGCTGGCCGAGAGCGAGGCGCTGCTCGACGAACTCTGGGCGCATGCCTGCCAGCCGCGGTTCGCCTTCTGCCAGGAGTGGCAGGTGGGCGACGTGATCCTCTGGGACAATCGGTCCACGCTGCACCGGCGCGACGCGTTCGACGCCGCCAGCCGGCGCCGGATGCATCGCACGCAGATCAAGGGCGCCGCGCTGCGCGCGGCAGCCTGAAGGCCAGCCCGGCATCCGACCGGGCGGCGCTCGAGCCTGACCAGACGGAGGAGACCATGGACAGCGATGCACCGAACACCGCCCGCGCAGCCGGCAGGCGCGACTTCCGCATCGAACGCATCGAGGCGTTCGGCGTCGCGGTACCGCTGGTGGGCGAAGGCTTCAAGAACGCCTACACCACCAAGAAGGTGCAGAAGAGCGTGATCGTGCGGATGACCGCTTCCTCGGGGGCGATCGGCCTGGGCAACATCGACCCTTCGCCCGGCTATTCCGAGGAGACGGTCGAGGACTCGCTGGCGGTGATTCGCAACGTGCTCGCCCCCGCGGTCGCGGGTATGGATGCCTCGAACGTGCACCGCCTGCTCGATCGCATGGATGCGGTGCAGCCGGCGTTCCTCGACGCCAAGGCGGCGATCGAGATGGCCTGCACCGACCTGGTCGCGCGCGCCTGCGGGCTGCCGGTGCACACCTGGCTCGGCGGCGCGGTGCGCGACCGCGTGTCGTTCAATGCGTGGATCGGCATCCTGTCCCCCGCCGAGGCGGCGGACGAGGCGAAGCGGTGGTACGACCGCGGCTTCCGCTCGGCGAAGATCAAGGTCGGCGGTGGCATCGAGGCCGACCGCGACCGCGTGCTCGCGGTGCGCGCGGCCGTCGGCGACGGCATGCAGCTGCGCATCGACGCCAACGCGGGCTACTCGGCCGATGAATCGATCCGACTCGCGCACATGGTCGCCGACGCGAAGCTGCAGTTGTTCGAGCAGCCGGTGCCTGCCGACGACCTCGCCGGCATGGCCCGCGTCCGGCGCGAGGCCGGCGGCGTACCGGTGATGGCCGACGAGTCGGTGCTCGACCATGCGAGCCTGCTCGCGATCATCCGCGCCGAAGCAGCCGACCTGGTCAAGCTGAAGGTGATGAAGCAGGGCGGCTTCCTGCGCGCGCGGCGGATGCTCGAGACCGCGTCAGCCGCCGGCCTGCGCGTGGTGATCGGCCACGGCTTCGGCCTGGGCGTGAACACCGTGGCCGAGATCATGATGGCGGCCACCAGCCCGGCGGTGATCGACGGCCTGGAGTGCGTCGGGCCGCTGAAGACCGCCGACGACATCACCACCTGCAAGCTCGACCTCGGCAGCGGCTCGATCCCGCTGCCGGACGGACCCGGCCTCGGCGTCGAACTCGACGCGGACAAGCTGGCCGCCTTCCGCTTCGACTGACATCGTCCGTACCACAGGAACCCCGAGATGACGCTTCCCTCCACCGCACTCGAAGAACTCGAACGCCGCCGCGAGAAGGCCCGCGCCATGGGTGGGCCCGCCAAGCTCGCGAAACGCAAGGCTGCCGGCCAGCTCAACGCCGAGGAACGCCTGGGGCTGCTGGTCGACGAAGGCACCTTCCGCGAGTCCGGCCTGCTGGGCGAGTCGGGCGTGTTCGAGTCTGACCGTGGCAAGACGCCGCGCGACGGCAAGATCGTCGGCTTCGGCAAGGTGGATGGCCGCGACTGCGGCGTCGTGGTGAACGACTTCACGGTCAAGGGCTCGTCGACCTCTGCGACCAACTCGAAGAAGATGGGCCACGTGCGGCGCACCGCGATCGAATGCGGCATGCCGTTCATCCACATCGGCGAGTCCACCGGCGCGCGCATGCCCGACACCATGGGCTCCAAGGGCATGGGCAGCCTGCTCGGCAACGACCCGCACCAGTTCCGGCGTACCCGCGACAATCCGTGGGCGGCGGCGGCACTGGATACCGCCTTCGGTTCATCGGCCTGGATGTGCTGCTGCGCCGACTTCGCAGTGATGCGCAAGGGTTCGATCATGGCGGTGTCCAGCCCGAAGCTGGTGTCGATCGCCATCGGCGAGAAGGTCGATCTGGAGGCGCTGGGCGGCTGGCGCCTGCACGCCGAGACCACCGGCCTGATCGACCGGGTGGTCGACACCGATGCGGAGGCGATGGACGCGATCAAGCGCTTCCTGTCGTACATGCCCAGCCACAACGGCGAGCTGCCGCCGGTGGCCGAGGTCACGCCCGGCTCGGGCGAGGGCCAGGACAGGATCCTCGGGCTGCTGCCCGAGAAGCGGACCCAGGTCTACGACATCCGCAAGATCCTCGAGGTGATCGTCGACCAGGGCTCGATGTTCGAGCTCAAGCCGCGCTTCGGCAAATCAGCGGTCGTCGCGCTGGCCCGCCTCGGCGGCAAGGTGGTCGGCCTGGTCGCGAACAACCCGGCAGCCTCAGGGGGCGCGCTGACCGTGGATGCGATCCGCAAGATCCTCGACTTCACGGTGATGTGCGACTCGTTCAACATTCCGATGGTGCGCTTCATGGACACGCCCGGCTTCGTCGTCGGGCTGGAAGCCGAGCGGCGCGGCGCGCCCGGTTTCATCATGAATTTCATGAACGCGACCTCGCTGGTGACGGTGCCGACGATCACCGTGCTGGTGCGCAAGGCCTACGGCCGCGCCTACGTAGCGATGGGCGGAGGCCGCAACAACGACGAGCTGATCGCCTGGCCCACCGCCGAGATCAGCTTCATGGACCCGGCCGCCTCCACGCAGATCGTGCACGGCGTGTCGCCCGGCCAGCCGGGCTGGGATGAGGCGTTCGCGCACATCTCCCAGGACAGCGAGGTCTGGGACATGGCATCGATGTACTCCGTGCAGAACGTCGTGCAGCCGCAGGAGACGCGCGACCACCTGATCGGCATGCTGGACGTCTACCGGCGGCGGCGCAGCGGCGGCATCGGTCAGCACCTGATGCGCACCTGGCCGACGAGCTTCTGACGCCATGTCGACCGTCGATTTCGAACGCCTGCTCGCGCGGGCACGGGCCGAAGGACGGACAAGCCTGTCCGAGCCGGAGGCGAAGCAGGCCCTGGCCGCGATGGGCATCGCCGTGCCGGCGGGCGAGGTGGCAGCCGATGCCGCAGCCGCCGCGGCCGCCGCCGAGCGGCTGGGCGGCCCGTTTGCCGTGAAGGTGGTCTCGCCCGACATCCTGCACAAGAGCGATGCACGCGCGGTGAGCATCCGGCTGGCCGATGCCGCCGCGGTGCAGGCGGCCGTCGGGACGATGTCGGCCGAGCCGGCGGTACGGGCTGCGCGCGTGGATGGCTGGCTGGTCGAGCGCATGGCCGCCCCGGGCGTCGAGATGGTGATCGGCGCGGTGCGCGACCCGCAGTTCGGCATGATGGTGATGGTCGGGCTGGGCGGCGTGTTCGTGGAGGTGCTGGGCGACGTCGCGTTCCGTCTGGTGCCGATCGCACGTGGCGAGGCCGAGGCGATGATCGATGCGCTGCAGGGGCGTGCGCTGCTCGATGGCGCGCGCGGCCGGGCGCCGGTATCGCGTGCGGCCCTGGTCGACCTGCTCCTCGCGGTCGGCGGCGAAGGCGGACTGCTGCACCGGTGCGGCGACGCGATCGCCGAACTCGACCTGAACCCGGTGATCGTGTCCGCCGATGCAGCGGTGGTGGTCGATGCGCGGGTGATCCTCGCGCCGGCCCCGGGCGCTGACGCCCAGGCTGCCGCGCCAGTGGCGGCGGTCGACTTCGACCGGCTGTTCGCGCCGAAGTCGGTGGCAGTGCTCGGTGCCTCGGCCACTGACACCTCGATCGCCAACACCTTCATCCGGCGCATGAAGAAGTTCGGCTATGCCGGGGCGATCTGGCCGATCCACCCTTCGGCCCCGGAAGTCGAAGGCCTGCCGGCGTTTCGCAGCCTCGCCGACACCCCCGGGCCGGTCGACTATGCCTACGTCGCCATCGGCGCGGCGCGCGTCGCCGATGCGCTGTCGGCCGGTGCCGGGCGGCTGGGCTTCGCCCAGGTGATCTCCAGCGGCTTCGGCGAGGTCGAGGAAGGCCGAGGGCTGGAGCAGGGGCTGGTCGCCGCCGCGCGCAGCGGCGGCTTCCGGGTCGTCGGCCCGAACTGCCTGGGCCTGTATTCGCCGCGCGGTGGCGTCACCTTCCCCGATGATGCGCCGCGCGAGACCGGCAGCATTGGCGTACTGGCCCAGTCGGGTGGCCTGTCGACCGACATCATCAAGCGCGGCCAGACCCGCGGCGTGCGCTTCTCGGCGCTGGTGACCATCGGCAACAGCTGCGACGTGGGTGCGGCCGAGCTGACCGGCTTCTACTTCGACGACGCGCGCACGCGCGCGGTCGGGCTCTACCTGGAGTCGGCCAAGGACGGGCGTGCGCTGTTCGAGCTGATGCGCTCGCCGAAGGCCAAGCCGGTGGTGCTGCTCAAGGGCGGGCGTACCAGCCAGGGCCACCTCGCCGCGGCCTCGCACACCGGCTCGCTGGCCGGCGACCTGCGTGCCTGGGAGGCGCTGTGCGAACAGGCTCCGTGTGCGATGGTGGACACGGTCGACCGCTTCGTGGATGCGCTGCTCGCGCTGCAGGTGCTCACGCTGCGCCCGTCTCGCCCGACCCGGCGCGTCGTTCTCTTCGGCAACGGCGGTGGCACCAGCGTGCTGGCAGCCGACTGCTTCGCATCGGTCGGCCTGGACATCCTGCCGATGGACGAGGCGGCGGTGGAGGCGATGCGTGCGCTCAAGCTGCCGCCCGGCACCGGCATCGTCAACCCGATCGACACGCCGGTGGGCACGCTGCTCCAGGGCGGTGGCTCGGTGGCCGCACGCATCCTCGACGTCGTCTACGAGTCGAGCGGCGCCGATGCGCTGGTGATGCACCTGAACCTTGCTGCCTTCGTCGGCCGAAGCGCGGGTGACCCGGTCGAGACGCTGATCGGCATCGCCGAGCGCGTCGGGCGGGAGCGCCCCGGCCAGCTGCACTTCGCGCTGGTGCTGCGGTCCGACGGATCCAGGGAACTCGACGATGCACGCCGGGAGTACCGGCGGCGCGCCCTTGCAGCCGGCATCGCGGTGTTCGACGAGATCATCGACGCGGGGCATGCGCTGGCCACGGTGTCCAGGCTCGAGCACCGGCTCGCGGCCCGCGAAGCCGGGCGATAGACGACAATCACCGACTCAAAATCAGGGAGCAGCATCCATGCCGATCATCGAAGTGAAGAGTGAAATCACCGGCAACGTCTGGAAGATCGTGGCGCAGGTGGGCGACACGCTCGAGGAAGAGGCGCCGATCATGATCCTCGAGTCGATGAAGATGGAGATCCCGGTGACGGCCCCCGAGCCGGGCACGCTGGTCGAGATCTGCGTGGCCGAGGGCAGCACCTGCAGCGAGGGCGCGGTGGTCGCCCGCCTGCAGGTCTGAGCGGCGGGCGCACGATGATCCGCCGACTGCTGGTCGCCAATCGCGGCGAGATCGCCTGCCGGGTGATCCGCAGCGCCCATGCGCTGGGCATCGAGACCGTCGCGGTGCATTCCGATGCCGACGCCGGTGCGTTGCATGTCGAACTCGCCGGGCAGGCAGTGGCGATCGGCCCGGCCGCGGCCACGGAGAGCTACCTGCTGGCCGACCGGGTGCTCGCGGCG
Organism: Betaproteobacteria bacterium; assembly: GCA_947458835.1. GTDB lineage: Bacteria > Pseudomonadota > Gammaproteobacteria > Burkholderiales > CAIKXV01 > CAIKXV01. The sequence continues at coordinate 9,495 of CANHBC010000142.1, forward strand.
GCGATCGAGACCGGTGCCGATGCGCTGCATCCAGGCTACGGGTTCCTCGCCGAGAACGCCACCTTCGCCCAGGCGGTCGAGGCGGCCGGACTCACCTGGGTCGGGCCGACGCCGCAGTCGATCGACGACATGGGCGACAAGGAGCGTGCGCGCGCGATCGCCCGTGCGGCCGGCGTGCCGGTGCTGCCGGGCAGCGAGCGCTTCGCGCCTTCGGACGTGCCCGCCGATCC
>CANHBC010000143.1 GCA_947458835.1 Betaproteobacteria bacterium
GGTGGCGATCGCATCGAAGGAAGCGTGGTTCGTCGCCTCGGCACTGCTCTCGCCGGTGGGCTTCATGATCCAGGACTGCGTCGCCGATGCGATGACCGTCGAGGCGGTGCCGCGGCTGGACGAGCAGGGCAACCCCGTCGACCCGGACCGGCGCAAGCTGATGCACACCACGATGCAGATGCTCGGCCGGGTGGCGATCATCGGCGGCACGGTCCTGGTCGGGCTGATCAACGTCTGGATGTTCCAGGACGCGGCCCGGCTGCCCGAGGCGGAGAAGGTCGCCATCTACGGCAACGTGTATGCGATGGCACTGGTGATCCCGCTGCTGTCTGTACTGGGGGTGGTCCTCGCCGGCGCCCTGAAGCGCAGCACCGTGCGCAGGCTGGCTGCCCTGGGCAAGTCGCGCGAGGAGATCGCCCGCGTCCTTTACGAGACGCCCACCGCGACTCGCCCCAACGGGTGGATCCTCGGCGGCAGCCTGGTGTTCGTCGCGATCACGCTGGCCGTCGGGCTGGGCGGCCTGAGCTATGGACAGGAGGTCATCTTCGCCGGCTCGATGGCAGTGATCCTGTTCCTGATGGTGCGCCTCACGCGCGAACTCGACCCGGATGCGCAGCGGCTGCTGATCGGCACCGCGGTCGTGGTGTTCATCTTCCGCGCCATTCCCGGCCCGGGCGCGGGCGCCACCTGGTGGTTCATCGACGAACTGGGGTTCGACCAGCAGTTCCTCGCCCAGCTGTCACTGATCGGCAGCCTGTTGACCCTGGCCGGCCTGTTCATCTTCCGCCGCTTCATTGCCGAGCACTCGATCGCGACCATCGTTGTCTTCCTGACCATCGCCGGCACGATCCTCGCGCTGCCCACGCTCGGCATGTACCACGGGCTGCACCACTGGACGGCGGCGATGACCGGCGGGGTGGTGGACGCCCGGTTCATCGCGGTGGTGGACACTGCGCTCGAATCCCCGCTCGGGCAGATCGCGATGATCCCGATGCTGGCGTGGATCGCCAACTCCGCGCCGGAACACCTGAAGGCCACCTTCTTCGCGGTGATGGCCTCGTTCACCAACCTCGCGCTGTCGGCTTCGCAGCTGGGGACCCGGTACCTGAACGAGTTGTTCACCGTCACACGGCAGGTGAAGGATGCGACCGGCGCCGTGACCGTGCCGGCGGACTACAGTGAGCTGGGAATGCTGCTGGTGACGGTGATGGCGATCGGGTTTGTGGTGCCGATGGCGGCGGTAGCGGTGGTGCGGCTGGCAAGGCTGAAGACGGCGTAGCTAGGCCGGTGCCTTCAGTGCCACCGTGCTGGCATCGTATCCGTAGACCCAGCCGGGATCGGTCTTGTCGCGCAGCCAGGTGTTGGCGCTCGAACCGGCCTGGATGTCGGACGCGCGCGGCTTGCGGATACGCTCGTAGAGCTGGAAGGCCTCCGGTACGCCATCGCGCTCGATGCCGGCGAGGCAGCGCGAGAGGATGGTTGCATCCTCGAGGGCGGAGGCGGCACCCTGCGCCATGTAGGGCGTCATCGGATGGCAGGCGTCGCCGAGCAGCGCGATGTGTCCGTCCGACCACCGGGGCAGTGGATCGCGCTCGAACAGCGCCCACTTGTACACGCCGGGGCAGGCATCGAGGATCGCCTGCACGTCCGGATGAAAGCCTGCGTAGGCCGCGCGCAACTCGTCGAGGTCGCCCCTGGCCGACCACGACTCGGGCGTCGTCCACTCGGCCGCCTCCGGCACGCTGGTGACGAAGTACAGCTCGTCGCAGGCGCGCGTGACGAAGTAGACCACCATGTGGCGGTCCGGTCCCCACCACTTGGTGCGTACCCGGTCGAGCGTAGTCCCGCGCACGAGGTCGGCGGCAAACGTGGTGCGATAGGCCACCCGCCCGGTGAATCGCGGCTTCTCCGGCCCGAGCAGCGTCTCTCGCACCAGCGAATGGACGCCATCGGCCCCGATCACCGCATCCGCGTGGAACGCGGATCCGTCGGAGAACCGCAGGTCCACTCCGCCGGCATCCTGGTCGATGGCCGCCAGCTTCATGCCGAGATGGACGATGCCGGACGGGACGATGTCCGCGATCGCCGCATGCAGGTCTGCCCGATGCAGGAACAGATAGGGCGCGCCGAACTCGCGTTCGACCGTGGTGCCCAGCGCGAGGCGGCTGGTTTCCAGGCCCGAGTCCCATGTGCGGCTGATCGCGAAATCGGCCTGGAACGAGGTGTCTCGCAGGCGGGCCTCGATGCCGAGATGGCGCAGCACCTTCACCGCGTTGGGGGCCATCTGGATGCCCGATCCGACGCGGGCGAACCGCGCCGCCTGCTCGAACACCCGGACCTGGTGTCCTGCGCGCAGCAGCAATGCCGCAGTGGCAAGCCCGCCGATGCCGGCGCCGATGACTGCAAAGGAAAGGGGTTTCACCGGGTCACTCCATCACGATTCGTGCGCGGCTGATCACCTTGCGCCACTTCTGCATCTCGGCCACGATGTGCGCGGCGAATCCCTCGGGCGTGGTCGGGGTGATCTCCACCGTGCCGAACACCTTCTGCAGCGAGGGTTGCTGGAGCACCTTGCGGATGTCGCGCGACAGCCGATCGACGATCGGCGCGGGCGTGCCACCGGTGGCGAGCAGGCCGAACCAGATGGTCGACTCGTACCCGGGCAGGCCCGCTTCCTGGAGGGTGGGCACGCCGGGGGCTGCGGAGGCGCGCGTGGCGCTGGTGACGCCCAGCACCCGTACGCGTCCCGCCCGCGCCTCGGCCAGTCCTGCCGAGCCCAGCATGAGGTCGACATGGCCACCCATCACGTCGGCCATCGCTGGTCCGGCGCCCTTGTAGGGCACGTGGATCATGTCGATGCCGGCGATCAGCTTCAGCAGTTCGCCGGCCAGGTGGTTCGACGAACCGTTGCCGCCCGAGGCGAACGTCAGGCGGCCGGGCTGCCGGCGAGCAAGCGCGACCAGTTCCTTCACGCTGGTCGCTGGTACCGACGGATGCACGACCAGGTAGAGCGGCGTGGTCACGCACAGGCTCAGCGGGGCGAAATCCTTGATCGGATCGTAGGGCAGTTCCTTGCTGACGGCCGGGTTGATGGCCAGGCTGGTGACGCTGCCGAACACCATCGTGTGGCCGTCGGGTGCTGCCTTGGCCGCTGCCTGCATCCCGATCACCTGCGAGGCACCGGGCCGGTTCTCGACGATCACCGGTTGTCCGAGCGTGTCGGCCAGGCCGGAGGCCACCGCGCGGGGGAAACTGTCGCCCAGTCCACCGGGGGAGTAGGGGGAGATGATGCGCAGGGGCTTTGCGGGGAACGCGGCTGCCGAGGGCTGCGCGAACGCGGCGGGCAGGCCTGCGACGGACAGCACGAGCGCGAACGTGGCAGCGAGTGTGGGCGTCATGGGTGGAACCTCTGCGGCGGGTCGTTCTGCACGGGCCATCGTCGGCTACTCGAACACGCCTTCCTGGAAGACCAGCCCCGCATGTTCCCGCATCGCGTGGAAGCGTATTCCCTCCCAGCGTTCCTTCGCCACGTCCAGCTCCGACGCATGGGCGGCGAGGAACACCGGTGCATCCACCACGTCCACCGCCACCCGGTGCGAATTCGTGCGCAGGAAACGCTTCAGTTCGTCCGCGTCGTTCGAGGTGACCCAGCGGGCGATCCGGTAGCGGCTCTGGGTGAGCTTGGGCTTCACGCCGTACTCGTTCTCCAGCCGGTGCGCGACCACTTCGAACTGGAGTTGGCCGACCGCGCCGAGCAGCAGCGGGCCGCCGGTCTCGGGCCGGAACACCTGGATCGCGCCCTCCTCGCCGAGCTGCAGCAGGCCCTTGCGCAGTTGCTTGGCCCGGATCGGGTCGGCGACCTCGACCTCCTGGAACAGCTCGGGCGCGAAGAACGGCAGGCCGGTGAACTGCAGCAGCTCGCCTTCGGTCAATGTGTCGCCCAACTGCAGCAGGCCGTGGTTGGGCAGGCCGATGATGTCGCCCGGCCACGCTTCCTCGAGCAGGTCGCGCCGCTGCGACAGGAAGGACATTGCGTTGCTGGTGCGGATCTCCTTGCCGCTGCGGCAGATCTTCAGCTTCATGCCGCGCTCGAAGCGGCCGGAGCAGACGCGGATGAAGGCGATCCGGTCGCGGTAGGCCGGGTCCATGTTCGCCTGAACCTTGAACACGACGCCTGAGAACGCCGGTTCCGAGGGTTCAACGGTGCGCTGGATCGCCGGGCGCGAGCCGGGCGGCGGGGCCAGTTCGACCAGCGCGTCGAGCACCTCGCGCACGCCGAAGTTGTTGATCGCCGAGCCGAACAGGGCAGGGGTCTGGCGCGCGTCGAGGAAGGCCGCTCGGTCGAATTCGGGCGCGGCGCCCTGCAGGAGCTCGATCTCCTGCCGTGCCTGCTCGAACGCGGCGCCGAAGCGGGCACCGCACTCCGGGTTGTCGATGCCAGCGATCACCTCGTCGTCATCGCGCACCCGGTCCTCGCCGGCGCGGAACACGCGCATCGAGTCGTGGCGGATGTCGAACACGCCCCCGAAGCGCTTGCCCATGCCCACCGGCCAGGTGAACGGGATCACCGGCATGCCCAGCGCGCGCTCGATCTCGTCGATCAGGTCGAGCGGCTCCTTGACCTCGCGGTCCATCTTGTTCACGAAGGTGACGATCGGCGTGTTGCGGGCGCGGCAGACTTCCAGCAGCCGCAGGGTCTGTGCCTCGACGCCGTTGGCCGCGTCGATCACCATCAGCGCGGCGTCGACCGCGGTCAGCACGCGGTAGGTGTCTTCCGAGAAGTCCTGGTGGCCCGGCGTGTCGAGCAGGTTGATCACGCAGTCACGGTATTCCATCTGCATCACGGAACTCGCCACCGAGATGCCGCGCTGCTTCTCGATCTCCATCCAGTCGGAGGTGGCGTGCCGGCTGGCCTTCCGCGCCTTCACGCTGCCGGCGATGTGGATCGCGCCCGCGAACAGCAGGAGCTTCTCCGTGAGCGTGGTCTTGCCCGCATCCGGGTGCGAGATGATGGCGAAGGTTCGGCGGCGTGCGACTTCCCGGTTGCTGCTCATCGATGCGTGCTCGTCTGAGGTGCCGGACGCCACCGGCAGCCGGAAAACCGCGGATTGTAGCCCGTCCGGCGCACCGTCCGGACCCGGCGGTGCGATATCCACCCGCGCGTGCCGAAACGGGCGCATGCTCTTGCCCCTCCCCGACCACGGATCGCCCGCATGACCGACGCTGAACAGATGATCCACCATGACCGGCTGTCCGCCGACCTGGCCCAGCAACTGGCCTCGATCGCCGCGCTGCTGGCCGCGACCGGCAATGCCGTCTCTGAGGCGTCCACCGACATGCGCCAGGCCCGCATCGACGCGATGGCGCAGCAGGTCAACACCCGCGACCAACTGGCCCGTTTCAACCTGCGCCGGCGCAAGGTAGAGGCCGCGCTGACCCGGTTCGAGGCGGGTGCCTACGGGCTATGCTGCGAGTGTCGTGCGGAGATTTCCGGCGAGCGCCTCGACCACGATGCCGCCGAAGTGTTCTGCGAGGAATGCGCAGACGAGCGCGAGGCGCCCTGAACTGCGCCGCGGTTCCCGGAGGAGGGGCGCCTGCGCGGGGACCCGGGCGCCGGTGCGGTGCGGCCCCGAACGACGGTCAGGCCTTCCTGCCGGGCACCGTCCACAGATGGATGTTGCTGGAACCGATGGTCTCCGTACGCACTGGCTTCCAGTCGTCCATGTCGAAGGCATGCGAAACGATGCGCGTGCCGGGACGCAGTTCCTTCAGCAGCTTCGGCCGCAGCTTGAGGTTCAGTCGGGACAGCAGGTAGAGCGTGACCACCGTGGCCTCGCTGATGTCGGTGGCGAAGAGGTCGCCCTCGATCAGCTTCGCGCGGTCGCCGACGCCGGCCACCCGGATGTTCTCGGTGGCCTCGCGGATGCGGATCGGGTCGATGTCGATGCCCACCGCCCGCGCGCCCATCCGTGCGGCGGTGACCACGATGCGACCGTCGCCGCAGCCGAGGTCGTACACGACGTCGTTCCTGCCGACCCGGGCCAGCTTCAGCATGCCGTCGACCACTTCCTGCGGCGTGGGCACGTAGATCACGTCGGGCGTGCGGCGTCCCTCCTGGGCGAAGGCGGCCGGCGCCGCGGCGGCCAGCGAGCCTGCGAGGCTCGACAGCAAGAAATCCCTGCGTTCCATCGACCTGCCTCCCTGGTTGCCAGCGATGACCACAGGCAGGAGTTTACGCGAGCAGGCCGGCCGCGAGCCCGACGCCGCACGAGGGCGCAAGCGTTTCCTGATGGACACAATTTGGTTTCAAGCAATAGAATTGTTTCCTGATCGATCATTTTTCCAAGGCAAACGGGGGCCGCGGTGGAACACCTGGAAAACCTCGTCGGAATGGCGATCTTCGCCCGGGTGGCCGAGGCGAAGAGCTTCTCCGGCGCTGCGCGGCGGCTGGGTATCTCCAAGTCGGCCGTCAGCAAGCACGTCGCGCGGCTGGAGCGCGAACTCAAGGCGCGGCTGCTCAACCGCACCACCCGGACGCTCAGCCTGACCGACGTCGGCACGACTTTCTACCAGCACTGCGCGCGCGTGGTGCAGGAGGCCGAGGCGGCGGAGGTCGCGGTGTCCCGGCTGGGCAGCGCGCCCAGCGGCGTGCTGAAGGTGACTGCGCCGGCGGCCTTCGGCCGGATGCACGTGGCCTCGGCAGTGCCGGAGTTCCTGGCGAAGTACCCGGAGATCCGGCTCGAGATGGACCTGATCGACCGCGGCACCGACCTCGCGGAAGAGGGGATCGACGTTGCCATCCACCTGTTCGGCGAACTGGCGCCGAACACGGTGGCGCGCAGGCTCGCCCCGATCCGCTGGGTGGTCTGCGCTTCGCCGCAGTACCTGGAGAAGCATGGCACGCCTCAGTCCCTGGCTTCGCTCGCCAGCTACAACTGCCTGTTCTACTCCTTCCGGTCGATGCACAGCGACTGGAAGTTCCGCGCTCCGGACGGGTCGCTGGTCAGCGTCCGGGTCGGCGGCAACTTCATCGCCACCAACAGCCTGGCGATCCGCGAGGTGGTGCTGCGCGATGCCGGCATCGCGATGTCACCGACCTTCATCGTCGGCGACGACCTGCGCGCGGGCACGCTGAAGGCGCTGTTCACCGACCACGAGGCGCTGGGCACCTTCGGCAGCCACATCAACGCGGTCTACCTGCCCAATCGCTACCTGTCGCCCAAGGTACGCGCGTTCGTCGACTTCTTCGTCGAGCGCTTCGGGCCGCAGCCGTACTGGGACCGGGAACTCGCGCTGGCCGGGGTCGCGGAAACGGACGCCGCCGCGCGACCGCCGCCGCCGGCCACGGTGCCTGCCCCAGGGCCCGCGATCGAGGGCAGACCCGCTCCCGCCCGTCCGCCCGCGCGCCGGCGTACCGAGGCCCGCTGAGCGCCGGCGCGCCCCCAACGACGCCCGGCCTAGTACCATCAGGGGTTGTTCGTTCCTGCCCGTGAACCCAACCGGAGACCCCCGATGGACCAGACCCTGCATACCGGCTGGCAGCCGCTGCCCGGCGCCGCCGACGCCCCTGCCGGGCGCACGCTGCTCGGCCGGCTGACCGACGGTTTCGCCCGCGCCTGCCAGCCGATCCAGTCGACTGCGATCAGCACCGACACTGCCGGTCTGGTCGCCGGCGAAGTCGCGCTGCCCACCCGCGATGGCGAGGTCCCGGCCTACCGGGCCTACCCGGAACAGGGCACCGACCTGCCCGTGATCCTGGTGGTCCAGGAGATCTTCGGCGTGCACGAGCACATCAAGGATGTCTGCCGCCGGCTCGCCAGGCTCGGCTACTTCGCGATGACCGTCGAGCTCTACGCGCGCCAGGGCGACGTGTCGACGCTGACCGACCCGCCGGAGATCTTCGCGAAGGTGGTCAACCACGTGCCCGACAGTCAGGTGATGTCCGACCTGGACGCGGCGGTGGTGTATGCGAAGTCCACCGGCAAGTGCGACACCTCGCGGCTGGGCGTCACCGGCTTCTGCTGGGGGGGGCGCATCACCTGGACCTACTGCGTGCACAACCCGGCCGTGAAGGCCGGCGTGGCGTGGTACGGCAGGCTGGTGGCCGCCTCGATGGCACCGCTGCAGCCGGTGTATCCGGTCGACCTCGCGCCCTTGCTGAAGGTGCCGGTGCTGGGCCTGTACGGCGAGGCCGACGCGGGCATTCCGGTCGCGACGGTCGAGCAGATGCGCGCTGCACTCGCGGCCGCCGGCAACACCACCAGCGAGATCGTCCTGTACCCCGAGGCACCGCACGCGTTCTACGCCGACTATCGGCCGAGCTACCGCAAGGCCGCAGCCGACGATGCCTGGCAGAAGATGCGCGACTGGTTCACCAGGCACGGGGTGTGATGATTCCATCGAACCTGCAGGGTGCGCCGCTGGCGGCGCGCATGTCCGGCATCGCGACCTTCCAGGTGCTCAAGCTGCTCGCGCGTGCGAAGGAACTCGAGGCGCAGGGCCGCTCGATCATCCACATGGAGATCGGCGAGCCCGACTTCCCGACCCCGGCCCCGGTCACCGCCGCGGCGCTGGAGGCGACCCGTGCCGGGGACGTGCACTACCTCCCGGCCCTCGGGCTGCCCGCGCTGCGCCGCGCCATCGCCGGCTACTACCGCGACCAGTACGGCGTGGAGGTGTCGCCGGAGCGGATCATCGTCACGCCGGGCTCCTCCGGCGCGCTGCTGCTGGCGATGGGCGTGCTGCTCTGCCCGGGCGATGAGGTGCTGCTGGCCGATCCGTCCTATCCCGCCAACCGCCACTTCATCCGCTTCTGCGAGGGCGTGCCGGTGGGCATCCCCAGCGGGCCGGAGACCGGCTACCAGCTCACTGCCGCGGCGATCGCCGCGAACTGGACCGAACGCACCCGGGCGGTGATGGTGGCCACGCCGGCCAACCCGACGGGCACGACTATCCCGGGGCCGGAACTGAAGCGCATCGTCGACGAGGTGCAGGGCCGCAATGCTGCGCTGGTGGTCGATGAGATCTACCACGGGCTGGTCTACGGCGAGCGGCCGCCGACCGCGCTGGCGCTGACCGACCGGGCGTTCGTGATCAACGGCTTCTCCAAGTTCTTCACGATGACCGGCTGGCGGCTGGGCTGGATCGTCGTGCCCGAGGCCTACCACGACCCGGCCGAGCGGCTGGCGCAGAACCTGTTCCTCGCCTGCTCGACCGTCGCCCAGCATGCGGCGCTGGCCGCCTTCAGCCCGGAATCGATGGCGATCTGCGAGCGGCAGCGCGCCGAGTTCGGTGCGCGTCGCGACTACCTCGCGAAGGCGCTGGTTGAACTCGGCTTCCGCATCCCGGTGATCCCGGAAGGCGCGTTCTACCTGTACGCAGACTGCAGCGCGCTGACCGACGACAGCTTCGCGTTCGCGCTCGACATGCTGGAGAACTCGGGCGTGGCGATTACCCCGGGTGCAGACTTCGGCAACCATCGGGCGCACCAGCACGTGCGCTTCGCCTACACCACCAGCATGGAACGGCTGCGCGAGGGCGTGGAACGGATCGCGGCCCACCTTCGCCGCCGTGGCACCAGCGGTGCCGCTGCATCCGCGAGGCCGGCGGTGGCCTCCGCGCCGGGCTGAACGCAGGGTCGCCGCGCCCGCACGGCGTGGCGGCGGCGGCCAC
>CANHBC010000144.1 GCA_947458835.1 Betaproteobacteria bacterium
GCCCTCCGCGTTGTCCGGGCTTCGCTCGACGTTCGCCCGGACCGGGCGCGTCGAGTGGATCGGCCTGCGGCCGGGCCGTCGCGCCGCGCTGGCCAGCGTGCCTTCCGCGCGGGCGCTGGCCGGTAGCGGACTGGACGGCGACCATGCGCGGGGCGGCCGTCGTGCAGTCACGCTGATCCAGCACGAGCACCTGGCGGTGGTCGCCGCACTGGCTGGTCGGCTGGGGCTCGAGCCGGGACTCCTTCGCCGCAATGTCTGCGTGTCTGGCATCAACCTGCTCGCGCTGCGCGATGCGCGCTTCCGACTGGGCGGCCTGCTGCTGGAAGGCACCGGCATCTGCGCCCCCTGTTCCCGGATGGACGCGGACGACGGGCTCGGGCCGGGCGGCTTCAACGCGATGCGCGGGCATGGCGGCATCACCGCGCGCGTGCTCGAGGGCGGCAGCTTCGCGCTGGGCGATCCGGTGGTGTTCGTCGGGCTCGTCGCGGAGGCAGCGCCGGTCCAGGGGTCGCTGCTCCCGTGAGCGCGCGGCCGCTGCCACCGATCGGACGCGACTGGCTCGCCCGCGCACTCGTCGGTGCAGGCGAGCGCACGCCACTGGTGCCCGGTGATGTTCGCGTACCGGTCCCCGACGCGGGCCAGCCGTCGCGCCCGGCCGCGCCGCGCGCCGCCTCGGGCGCTGAAGTGGCGTTCGACCGCGCACGGATGCCGGCCGCGGTACTGGTGCCGCTGATCGCACGTGCGCACGGGGTCACGGTGCTGCTCACCCAGCGTGCCGGGCACCTGTCTCGCCACGCCGGGCAGGTGGCCTTCCCGGGCGGGCGTTGCGACCCGGGCGACGGGTCGCCGGTGCATACCGCGCTCCGCGAGGCTCGTGAGGAGGTCGGCCTTGACCCCGCGCTCGTCGACGTGCTCGGGGTGCTGCCGCAGTACCGTACCCGTACCGGTTTCGTGGTGACGCCGGTGGTGGGCTGGATCGAGCCGCCGTTCAGCCTGCAGCCGGACCCGGGTGAGGTGGCCGACGTGTTCGAGATACCGCTCGCGTTCGCGCTCGACCCGTCCAACCACGAGCGCCACCACCGCGATACCGACGACGGACGCCGCTACTTCTACGTGCTGCCGTTCGAGGACCGCTACATCTGGGGGGCGACCGCGGCGATGCTGGTCAACTTCCACCACGTGCTGTCCACGGACTGAGCCCCGCGCCGCCGATGTCCGAAGCTCTGTTCCTGCTCGCCTGCGCTGCGCTCGGTGCCTTCTGGTACGACGCGATGCGTGCGCGCGAGCGGGCGCTCGACAGTGTCCGGCGGGCGCTCGATGCCGCAGGGTGCCAGCTGCTCGATGCGACGGTCGCGCTCGCGTCGATGCGTCCGGCGCGCGAGCAGGGTGGCATGCTGAAGCTGCGCCGCGTCTACCACTTCGAGTTCAGCGACGACGGCCAGCGCCGGCTGCAGGGGCGCGTGATCCTGCACGGCAGCCGGCTGGAGCAGGTCACGCTCGACCCGTACCGCCAGCAGCCACCTGCCTGGACGGTGGTGCGTGGCGGCCGCGACCTCGACGACGAATCGTACTGAGCGCGCCAGCCGCGGCGGCCCCGCCCGGCAACGCGCGCTTGCGTGGCCCGCGTCGCGCAACTGTGGTTGAATGGGACGTTCCTCACCGTCCCCGATGCCATGGCCGATCGCCGCCTCCAGGTGTTCCATGCGGTTGCCCGCCTGATGTCGTTCACGCGCGCGGCCGAGGAGCTCTGCATGACGCAGCCGGCGGTGACCTTCCAGGTCAAGCAGCTCGAGGAGCAGTACAACACCCGCCTGTTCGACCGCAGCCACGGTCGCATCTCGCTCACCGCGACTGGCCAGGTGGTCTACGACTATGCCGACCGCATTCTCGGACTGAACGAGGAACTGGACACGCGCATCGGCGAGATGACCGGCGGCGTACGTGGCCCGCTGCTGCTCGGCGCCAGCCTGACCATCGCCGAGTTCATCCTGCCGCGCATCCTCGGCGAGTTCAAGGCGCGCCACCCGGACGTACGCACCCGGATGACCGTGGCCAATTCCGAATCGATCGAGACACGGGTCGCCGATCACTCGCTCGACGTCGGCCTGATCGAGTCGCCGTCGACGCTGCCCGGCCTCGCCGCCGAGGTCTGCTGCGAGGACGAACTGGTGCTGATCTGCGCCGCCACCCATCCGCTCGCGCGACGCGGGGCGGTGACCCCGCAGGAGGTGGCCGCGCAGCCGTTCATCAGCCGCGAGAGCGGTTCGGGGACGCGCGAGTTCACCGACCAGTACTTCCGGCAGGCGGGCGTCGCCCCCGATGACCTGCACGTGGTGATGGAACTGGGCAGCCCGGAGGCGATCAAGGGCGTGGTCGAGACCGGACTGGGCGTGTCGATCATGTCCCGCGCCTCGATCGCCAAGGAGCTCAGGCTGGGTGCGCTGGTCGCCCGGCCGCTCGAGCCGAGGCTGATCCGCATCCTGTCTCTGGTGCATCCGCAGGACCGCTTCCAGTCGCGGCTGGTGGCGACCTTCATCGACTTCGCGCTGACCCGCATGCGCCAGGTGCTGCCCGGTCCCGCTCCGGCTGCGAAGCACGCGCTGGCCGACGTGACGAGTGGAGACCACTGACGTGCCACGTCCGCTGCAGGCGGTGGTCGACCTGGACGCGCTCGCGTCCAACCACGCACGGGCGAAGCGCCTCGCGCCGCGTGCGCAGGTCCTCGCCACGATCAAGGCCGACGGCTACGGACATGGCCTGTGCCGCGTCGAGCGCGCGCTCGCGGATGCGGACGGCTTCGCGGTGTGCGAGATCGAACAGGCCGCCGCCCTGTGCATGCGCGCCCGGTCGGCAGGCCGCGACCGTCCGGTCCTTTTGCTGGAAGGTTTCTTCTCGGTGCGTGACCTGCTGGCCTGTTCACTGGAGGGCATCACGGCAGTGGTGCACGACGTGTCGCAGGTCGAGATGATCGAGCGCACGCGCCTGGAGGTGCCGATCGACGTCTTCGCCAAGGTCAACACCGGCATGAACCGGCTTGGCTTCGCGCCGGCGCACTTCGCCGGCGCGGTGGAGCGGCTGCGCAGCCTGCAGGCGGTACGGTCGATCACCCTCATGACGCATTTTGCATCGGCGGACGAGCCCGAAGGCGTGGCGGGCCAGTTGGCCTGCTTCGATGCCCACGTGGCACCGCTGGGGGGGCTGCGTCGGTCGCTGGCGAACTCCGCGGCGCTGTTGCGCTACCCGGAAACGCACGCCGACGTCGTCAGACCGGGCATCATGCTGTACGGCGTCTCGCCGTTCGCCGACCGCGACGCGGCCTCGTTCGGGCTGCGCCCGGTGATGTCCCTTGCATCGGAGGTGATCGCGGTGCAGTCGATCGCCGCCGGCGAGCGCGTCGGCTACGCGGGGACGTTCCGCGCCGATGCCCCGATGCGGGTGGGCATCGTCGCCTGCGGTTACGCCGACGGCTATCCGCGCCATGCACCCACCGGCACGCCGGTGCTGGTCGACGGTCGTCGGACGCGCACGCTGGGCCGGGTATCGATGGACATGCTGGCGGTCGACCTGACTGGCCTGCCCGATGCCGGCATCGGCACGCCGGTCGTGCTCTGGGGCGCAACGCTGCCGGTGGAAGAGGTGGCCACCGCCGCGGGCACGATCGCCTACGAACTGCTCTGTGCCGTCGCCCCGCGGGTGCCGGTGCGCGAAGCCCGGGCGCCCGCGTCCGGGCCGGTTTCCTGAGGCTCACCGTGGCTCGCGACCGTACGCTCCATGTCTGCAGCGCCTGCGGCGCTCAGTCGACCAAGTGGCAGGGCCAGTGCCCGGGCTGCAGCGAGTGGAACACGCTGGTCGAGACCGTGGTCAGCAGCCATCCCGCCGCCGCAGGCGGCAAGGCGGCCGCCGGCGTGGCCGGCAGCTCACGCCCGGTGTCGTCGCTTTCCGCGGTGCAGCCGCATGCGGAGCCGCGCTTCGAGACCGGCAGCAGCGAGCTCGACCGGGTGCTCGGTGGCGGGTTGACCCGGGCCAGCGTGGTGCTGATCGGCGGCGACCCGGGCATCGGCAAGTCGACGCTGCTGCTGCAGGCCATGGCCACGATGTCCGCGTCGCGTCGCGCCCTGTACATCAGCGGCGAGGAATCGATGGAACAGGTCGCGCTGCGTGCGCGCCGGCTGGGCGTGGACGCGTCCGACCTCGGCCTGCTGGCCGAGACCCAGCTCGAGAACATCCTGGCGACGCTGTCTGCCGAGCGGCCGGACGTGGCGGTGGTCGACTCGATACAGACGGTGTATTCGGGACAGCTGCTCTCCGCGCCGGGGTCGGTGTCGCAGGTGCGCGAGTGCGCCGCCCAGCTCACCCGCTTTGCCAAGGCCTCGGGCTGCGCGCTGGTCATGGTCGGCCACGTCACCAAGGAGGGCGCGCTTGCCGGTCCGCGAGTGCTCGAGCACATGGTCGACACCGTCCTGTACTTCGAGGGCGAGACCCATTCCAGCTTCCGGCTGGTGCGCGCGTTCAAGAACCGGTTCGGTGCTGTGAACGAACTGGGCGTGTTCGCGATGACCGAGAAGGGGCTGAAGGGGGTGTCGAACCCGTCGGCGATGTTCCTGTCGCGGCACGATGCCGAGGTGCCCGGTGCGTGTGTCACCGTGACGCTGGAAGGCAGCCGGCCGCTGGCGGTCGAACTGCAGGCGCTGGTCGACGAAGCTCACGGGTCGAACCCGCGCCGCCTGACCGTGGGGTTGGAGAACAACCGTCTGGCCATGCTGCTCGCGGTGCTGCACCGGCACGCGGGCATCGCCTGCAATGACCAGGACGTGTTCGTGAACGCGGTCGGCGGCGTGCGCATCGCAGAGCCGTCCGCGGATCTGCCGGTGCTGCTGGCGATCGTGTCCTCGCTGCGGGCGCGGCCGGTGCCGGGCAAGCTTGTAGCCTTCGGCGAGGTCGGCCTGGCGGGCGAGATACGGCCCGTCGTGCGCGGCCAGGACCGGATCAAGGAGGCGGCCAAGCTCGGCTTCACCCGCGCGATCGTTCCCGCCGCGAACCGGCCGAAGCAGGACGTGGAAGGGATCGAGGTGGTCGGCGTCACCCGGATCGACGAAGCGCTCGCGGCGCTGCGTGGCTGACTGCGGCGCCCGCGGGGGGGCGCCGGGGTCGAATGCGGTGGCCACCGCCGGTAGGGCACGGCGCCCCGACGGCCGGGGCGCGCGGCTGCGGCTATAATCGCGGCCTGTCGAAGGCTTCAGAGGGCGGTCCCAGATGAAGGTGCTTGTCGCGGTCAAGCGGGTGGTCGATTACAACGTCAAGGTGCGGGTGAAGGCCGATGGCACCGGCGTGGAAGTCGCCAACGTGAAGATGTCGATGAACCCGTTCGACGAGATCGGCGTCGAGGAAGCGATCCGGCTGAAGGAAGCCGGCGCCTGCAGCGAGATCGTGGTCGTGTCCCTCGGCGTGCCGCAGTGCCAGGAAACCCTGCGCACCGCGCTGGCAATGGGCGCTGACCGGGCCATCCTGGTCGAGACCGACGCCGAGTTGCAGCCGCTGGCGGTGGCCAAGCTGCTCAAGGCGGTCGTCGACCGCGAGCAGCCGAAGCTGGCCATCCTGGGCAAGCAGGCGATCGATGACGACGCGAACCAGACCGGCCAGATGCTGGCCGCGCTGCTCGACTGGCCGCAGGCCACCTTTGCGTCGAAGCTCACCGTGTCCGGGGAGCGGGCCGAGGTGGTGCGCGAGATCGACGGCGGGCTCGAAACCCTGTCCATCGCGCTGCCGGCGGTGATGACCACCGACCTCCGCCTGAACGAGCCGCGTTACGTGACGCTGCCGAACATCATGAAGGCGAAGAAGAAGCCGCTCGAGGTGCTCAAGCCGGACGCGCTCGGGGTCGACCCGGCGCCGCGGCTGGCGACCCTCAAGGTCGAGGAGCCGCCGAAGCGCCAGGCTGGTGCGAAGGTGGCCGACGTCAAGGAACTGGTCGCGAAGCTCAAGGGCGAAGCGAAGATCATCTGAGCGGGGACGAGATATGGGTATCCTGGTCATTGCAGAACACGACGAAGGCGCGCTGAAGTCGGGCACGCTCAACGCGATCACCGCCGCGACGCAGATCGGACCGGACGTCACCGTCCTGGTCGCTGCGGAGGCGAGCGGGCCAGTGGCTGCCGAGGCGGCCCGCGTGGCCGGCGTCGCCCGGGTGCTGGCGGCCGACGCCCCGCATTACGCACGCCCGACCGCCGAGAACATGGCCGCGCTGGTGCTGTCGATCGCCTCGAACTACAGCCACGTGCTTGCGCCCGCGACCAACTTCGGCAAGAACTTCATGCCGCGCGTTGCCGCGAAGCTCGATGTGGCGCAGGTGTCCGAGATTTCCGCGGTGGTCTCGCCCGATACCTTCGTGCGCCCGATCTATGCCGGTAACGCGCTGGCTACCGTGCAGTCGAAGGATCCGATCAAGGTGATTACCGTGCGCGCGACCGCCTTCGAGCCGGCTGCCACCGGTGGCAGCGCTGCGGTCGAGCCGCTGGCCGCGGTGGCCGACACCGGCCAGGCCGTCGTCACCGGCCGCAACCTGACCAAGAGCGCCCGGCCGGAACTGGCGGCTGCGCGGATCATCGTGTCGGGCGGGCGTGGCATGGGCAACGGCGAGAACTTCAAGCTGCTCGAGGCGCTGGCTGACAAACTCGGCGCAGCAGTCGGTGCTTCGCGAGCCGCGGTCGATGCCGGCTTCGTTCCCAACGACTACCAGGTCGGGCAGACCGGCAAGGTGGTTGCGCCGGAGCTCTACGTGGCAGTGGGCATCTCCGGTGCCATCCAGCACCTGGCCGGCATGAAGGACAGCAAGGTAATCGTCGCCATCAACAAGGATGCCGAGGCGCCGATCTTCCAGGTCGCAGACTACGGTCTGGTCGCCGACCTGTTCCAGGCGGTTCCGGAACTCACCTCCGAACTCGGCTGACCCACCCGCGGAGGCCGTGGGGTGTCAACCCCGCGCCTTCCTCGCGAAGCGCACACGGACCCGGGTGCCGATGCCGCCGGGTCCGTCCTCGATCTCGACCCGGGCGCGGTGCACGTTGGCGATCTCCTGGACAATCGCCAGTCCCAGCCCGCTGCCGTCGCCGATCGCACCGGGGACCCGGTAGAAGCGCTGGAACACCCGCTCGCGCTGATCGGCCGGGATGCCTGGACCGTCGTCCTCAACGCTGATCACCGATTCGTCGCCCTCGACCGCGGTGCGCACGGTGATCGTGCCGCCGATGGGCGTGTAGCGGATCGCGTTCTCGATCAGGTTGTCGAGCAGGTCGCGCAGCAGCCGGGTGTCGCCGACGGTGGGGGCCGGTTCAAGTTCGAAGCCGAGGTCGAGGTCCTTCGGCAGCGCGCGCGGCACCCAGGTCGACGCGGCGTCCTGGGCGACCGTACGCAGGTCTGTAGCCCGGAGCGCGTCCGGACGATGCCCACCGGGCTCCGCGCGTGACAGTGCGAGCAGCTGGTTGGCCAGGTGCGCGGCACGAACGGTTGCGCCGCGCAACTGGTGCAGGCTGCGCAGCATCGGCTCGGGTGCCGGCTGGCGCAGCGCGAGCTCGACCTGGGTCTGCAGTCCGGCCAGTGGCGTGCGCAGCTGGTGCGCGGCGTTCGCGGTGAAGCGCTGCTGCGCGTCGATGGCATCGCGAAGGTCGCCGAGCAGTTCGTTCAGCGTGCCGACCAGCGGCCGGACCTCGGCCGGGGCATAGCTGCCGTCGAGCGGACGCAGGTCACGTGCCGAGCGCTGGGCGATCTCGCCGCGCAGCCGCTCCAGCGGCGCCAGGCTGCGCAGGATGCCGAACCAGACGAGCACCATCGCCATCGTCGCGACCATCAGGTCCGGAATCGTCTCGCCGATCAGGATCTCCCGCGTGAGCCGGTCGCGCTTGACCATGGTCTCGGCGACCTGGATCACCACCGCGCCCTCGGCCTGGGGCACGTAGAGCGCCGCGATCCGCACGGTCTCGGCATTGACGACGCCGTAGTAGAACATCCGGTGCCCGATCGGCACCACCGGTGGCGGTGGCGGCATCTCGGGCTGCCCGGCGAGCAGTTCACCATCGAGTCGCGAGATGGAGAAGTAGATCCGGTCGTAGCTGTCGATGCGCAGGACGTCCTGCGCGACCTTGGGCAGGTCGAACACCGTGTTGCCGTTCTCGCTGTCAACGTGCTCGGCCAGGGCGAGCGCCGGGTCGAGCAGCGCGCGGTCATAGGTGATCGTGGCCGAGCGAAGGGCGACCCAGTACGAGAACAGCGTGCCGGCTACCAGGAGCAGCGCGAGCGGGATGACCAGCCACGTCAGCAACTGCTGGCGCAGGCTGGGCGGCTGCAGCCCGACCCTCGTGGCGGGCCTGCGGCCCGCGGTCGTCCCCGGCGCGCCCGGCCGGGTATCGGGGGAGTGCACCGTCTCGGTGGCGAGGCGGGCGCTGCCGGGGTCTTCGCCTGGAGTGGCTGCAGGTCGACCCGGGTCAGCCGGGTTCATTCTGCTCTTCGAGCAGGTAGCCGAAGCCGCGCACGGTCCGGATGCGAACTCCGCCGGACTCCACCTTCGCCCGCAGGCGGGACATGTAGACCTCGATGGCGTTCATCGAGAGCTCCTTGTCCCAGTTGGACAGTGCCTGCATCAGGTTCTCCTTGGAGACCACCTGGCCGGCACGCAGCATGAGGTTCTCGAGCACGCTCCACTCGCGGCTCGTGAGGTCGATCGCCTGCCCGTTCAGCGTCGCCCGGCGCGCCACGGTATCGAGCAGCAGCGGACCGTTGCGAAGCTGCGGGTTCTTGTTCGCCTGGCCGCGGCGAAGCAGGGCGCGAACCCGTGCCTCGAGCTCGGGCAGGGCGAACGGCTTGGGCAGGTAGTCGTCTGCGCCCATGTCGAGCCCGTGCACGCGGTCCTCGATCGCGTCGCGCGCCGAGAGCACGAGTACGGGCACGTACTCGGGCCGCTTGCGCAGCCGCCGCAGGACCTCGAAGCCGTCGATCCCCGGCAGGCCGATGTCGAGTACGATCAGGTCGAAACGCTCGCGCAGGAACGCAGCTTCGGCGGCCTCCCCGGTGACCACGTGCTCGACACGCAGTTCAGCACCCATCAGGACCCGGGTCAGCCCGTCCGCAAGCGTTGCATCGTCTTCAACGATCAGGATCTTCACGCGCATCTCCCCGGGGCATTGGCAATTGGACGCCGCGGATGATGCGCCTGCTACCTTGCTGCAGTCTTTCTCGACTGACGGTCCGGGACGCGGTCGGTCCGATGTGCGACGGGGATACGTGACAATCGCAAATGCGTTGCAATCGATAGACCCGATCGGTAACCTGAAATGAATGTAAGTGTCCGGAACCCCTCGGTGAATCCTCCAACTGGCCTGGCCCCTGGTCGCCGGGTCGCCGCACTCGTCGGTGCGCTCGCCTTACTGCTGTCCGCCCCTGCGCTGGCTGCCATGGCTCCGCTGACGCTGCTCGATGCGCTCGGCCTCGCCGAGCGCAACAATGCGTCACTGCAGGCCGTGATCGCCCGGCAGGATGCGGCATCGGCTGCATCGGCTACCGCTCGCCAGTTGCCCAACCCGGATGTCGAAGTCGTCACCGGCCCGGTGCGGCCGCGCAGCATCGGCGGTCCCGATGGACAGGGGGTCAC
>CANHBC010000145.1 GCA_947458835.1 Betaproteobacteria bacterium
CATGTCGATCAGGCGGCTGCGCTCCTGCAGGTAGGCCGAGTCGAGCATCTGCGCGGGCGTGACCTTCATTGCCGCCGGGTCGGCCGCGTACTGGTACATGTCGGCGAAGGCGAGTTTCATCGCCTCGATCTGCATGTGCACATGGTCGGCCGAGTCGCAGGCGAACTGCCCGGGGTTCAGGTAGCCGAGGATGCCCAGCGAGATCAGCGCGCCGATGCCCTGGCCACTGGGCGGGATCTCGTGCAGGCGGTAGCCCTTGTAGTCCATGTGGATCGGCTCGACCCAGTTCGCCTCGTGCGCGGCCAGGTCGGAGACATCCATCACGCCGCCGTTCTGCTTGATCCAGGCGGCGATCTTCTCGGCGATCTCGCCGCGATAGTAGGCCTCGCCGCCGGTCTTGCCGATCAGCTCCAGCGTGCGTGCCTGGTCAGGATAGCGGAACAGTTCGCCGGCCTTGGGCGCACGGCCGCTCGGCATGAAGCCGTCCTTCCAGCCGGGGTAGCTCTGCAACTCGTCGACCGACTGTGCCCACAGCTTCGCGATGGTCGGGGTCACGAGGTAGCCGTCGCGCGCATAGCGGATCGCCGGCTCGAGGATGTCGGCGAACGGCAGCTTGCCCCACTTGTCGTGCAGCATCTTCCAGGCGGAGATGCAGCCCGGAACGGTGATCGCATCGACGCCGCGCTCGGGCATCTTGCCGTTGTACTTCTCGAAGTACTTCGGGGTCCATGCGGCCGGGGAGCGGCCAGAGGCGTTCAGCCCGTGCAGCTTGCCGCCGTCCCAGACCAGTGCGAACGCATCCGAACCCAGGCCATTGCTGCACGGCTCGACAACGGTCAGCGTGGCGGCGGTGGCGATGATCGCGTCGACCGCCGAGCCACCGCGCGCAAGCATCTGCAGGCCAGCCTGTGCGGCGAGCGGCTGCGAGGTGGACACGATGTTGCGTGCGAACACCGGACTGCGTTGCGAGGCATACGGAAGGTTGGGGTCGATGTGGCCCATGGGCGGCTCCTGCAAGGATGGGGGGCGTGCGAATGGGCAGGCCCGGCGGAAGGCGGATGATACACCTGCCTCCCCGGCCCTTTTTGGCGGTCCGCAGGGTCCGCAGGATCGACCGTGGGCCCGCTCACCGAGCCGTACGGTCACGCCGTGCGCGAGGGGGCTACGGCCGCGACCCGTCCGGTCAGTTGGCTGCGCGCTGCTGGCGTGTGGCGGCGGTGCCGCTCAGCGCGACGCAATCTTCCGCGTAGCGGTTGATGCGTTCCATCGCGGTGCGCCGCTGTTCCGGTGTGAGCAGGCGGTCGATCTCCGTCAGCGTCTGCGCCCGCTGCTCGTCGGCAGCCTGCGCGGCGCGCGCATACTGCGGGTCGCGGCCGCGTTCCCAGTTTGGCGCCCACTGGCGGAACCACGCCGCCATCTCGGCGCGGTTGCGCCCGGACTGCAGGGCCGCGATCAGTTCGCGCTGCCGCCGCTGGCGTTCGGCGAACCGCTGCTCGAGGTTGAGCGGTTGCGCGTTCGACAGCTCGACCACGCGTACGACCTGCTCGCGGCTCAGCCGTCCGGTGAAGCGTTCGACCTGCGCCACCAGGCGCTCGGCACGCCTGCGTTGCTGCTCCGCGGCCGGGCGGCCGATGGCCCAGGACTGCGCGAGCTTCTGGTTCGCACGGGCGAAGCTGCGCTCCAGTTCCTTCACCTGTTCGGGGGTGAGCGACACGAGCAGTTCGGCGGCGTCGTCGGCGCCGCGTTCGACCAGCGTCTCGAGGCGGCCACGGCTGCGCGCGACCATCCAGTCCACGTCCTCGCGGGTGAGTCCGTCCTCGAGCCGGTTGCGCGCCTCGCGCAACAGTCGTGCGTACTCGGGCAACTGCTCGCGCCGATGCCACTCGTGCAGTGTCCGGAACCTCTGTGCGAACAGTTCTCGCTGGTGCGGCTCGAAGTCGACGTAGTCGGACAGTGTCCAGCCGACCAGCGCCTCGGCCTGGTTGTAGCCGATGCGCACGCCTGAGGAGCAGCCGGCGGCGATCAGCGCGAACAGCGCCAGCAGCAGGAGGCGGGTGGGCAGGCGGAGGGCCATCGAGGCTGCCTCAGGCCGCAGCCAGCGCCTGCGCGACGCGCCGCGCGAACGCTGCATCCGGCTCAGGTCGGCCCGGCGCGATGCTGGCTGCGTCCAGGTTGTCGGCGAGGTGCGCAGGGTCGGAGGTGGCCGGTATCACGCAGGTCACCGCCGGATGGGCGACCACGAAGGCCAGTGCGAGCTGGGCCCAGCTGCGGTAGCCCATGCGCGCCGCCCAGGCCGGCAGCGGCTTGCCGCGGGTGCGGCGCACCAGGTCACCCTGGCCAAGCGGCCGGTTTACCAGCACCGCGGTGCCGGTGTCCGCGGCTGCCGGCAGCAGGCGCTGCTCTGCCTCGCGGTCGAGCGCGTGGTAGTTGAACTGCACGAAATCGATCGACCGGTTGCGCAACAGTTTCTCCAGCGCGGTGAACGCGCCGCCGTGGTAGTGCGTGATGCCGACGTAGCGGATGCGTCCTTCCTGCTTCCACCCTTCCAGCGTGTGGAGGTGGGTGTCGACATCGACCAGGTTGTGTACCTGCATCAGGTCGATGCGTGGCGCCCGCAGCCGCTGCATCGAGCGCTGCATCTGCGCGATGCCTTCCTGCCTGCCCTGGGTCCAGACCTTGGTCGCGACGAACATGCGGTCGGACTCGGGCGGCGTCGCGCGTTCCGCGCGCAGCGCACCGAGCACCGACTCCGCCTGACCATACATCGGCGAGGCGTCGACCACCCTGGCACCGCGGCTGTCGAACAGCGCCACTACCTCGGCCAGCGCGTCCATCGCCGATGACCGGGGCGATACATCGAACGCACCGAACGTTCCCAGGCCGAGCACCGGGATGCGCTCGCCGGTGGACGGGATCGTGCGCTCGATCAGGACGGGTTCCATGCGACGGAGCCGGTGGCGTCGCCGCGCGCCAGCGCCAGCGTCAGCGCCTGCCGAACTGCGCCGCGCCGAACATGATGTCGCGCTGCTTGTCATCGATCGGCGCGTTGTGCACGTCGGCCAGCACCTGCAGCGCGCGCCTGACCGCCGGGCGGGCGTCGATGGTGTCGAACCAGCGCTTCACGTTCGGATACTCGTCGAGGTTAACGCCACGCTTCTCCGAGCCGCGCATCCACGGGAAGATCGCGATATCGGCGATGGTGTACTCGGCACCGCCGACCCACGGCACCTCCGACAGGCGCTTGTCGAGCACCCGGGTCAGGCGGTTCGACTCGTTCGTGTAGCGCTCGATCGGGTAGGGTTGCGGCTCCTTTGCGTAGGCCCGGAAGTGGTTGGCCTGGCCGAACATCGGGCCTACGCCGCCCATCTGCCACATCAGCCACTGCAGCATGGTGTAGCGATCCCGGTCGGCCGCCGGCATCAGCGTGCCGCTCTTGCTCGCCAGGTAGATCAGCATGGCGCCTGACTCGAACAGCGAGATCGGCTTGCCGTCGGGGCCGTCGCTGTCGACCATCGCCGGGATGCGGTTGTTCGGGCTGATCGCGAGGAACGCGGGCTGGAACTGTTCGCCGGTGCGGATGTTCACCGGGTGCACCGTGTAGTCGAGACCCATCTCCTCGAGCGCGATGTGGATCTTGTGGCCGTTGGGGGTGGGCCAGGTGTAGAGATCGATCATGTGGGGTCCTCGAGGGTTGGGTACACTGCGACGCGTGGATCACCGTACTAGGTTAGCGCAAATATGAAGACCGGCGAGGCGCGCTGGTGGCTGCTGCCGCCGGGAGCCGGGCGGGACCTGCATCGGCTGCTCGCGATGCGCGCGTTGCGCGCGTTCGCCGACGGCTTCGTCGTGCTGCTGCTGCCGGTCTACCTGCTGGCGCTGGGCTTCTCTCCGCTGCAGGTAGGTGCGATCGCCACCGCCACGCTGCTCGGCTCGGGCGCGATGGTGTTCGCGCTCGGCCTGCTCGCGCACCGGTTCGCGCAGCGCCGGCTGGTGCTCGGCGCGTGCCTGCTGATGACGCTCAGCGGCCTGGCCTTCGCCGCGCTGGGCGACTTCTGGCCCCTGCTGCTGGTGGCCGCGGTGGGCACGCTCAACCTGACCAACGGCGACACCTCGGTGTTCTCGCCGCTGGAGCAGTCCATGGTCGCGCAGGCGGTCGACGCGCGCGACCGGACCGCGGTGTTCGCGCGCTACGCGCTGCTCGGTGCGCTTGCAGGATCGGTGGGCGCGCTGTTCGCCGTAGCCCCCGAGTGGGCGGCCGCGCGCTGGTCGATCGACCCGCTGCCAGCGCTGAAGGCGATGTTCGTCCTGTACGGGCTGATCGGGCTGGTGGTGTTCGCGGTCTATCGCACGCTCTCTCCAGCGGTCGAGCCGCCCGGCCACGCGCCCAGCGCACCGCTGGTGCAGTCTCGGCCGATCGTGGTGCGCATGGCGGCGGTGTTTACCGTCGATTCCTTCGGCAGCGGATTCGCGGTGCAGTCGCTGGTGGCGCTGTGGCTGTTCGAGCGGTTCGATGCGTCGGTGGCGCTGGTCGGGCAGGTGTTCTTCTGGGCCGGGGTGCTCTCCGCAGCCTCGTTCCTGGTGGCACCCTGGCTCGCGCGGCGCATCGGCCTGGTCAACACGATGGTGTTCACCCACCTGCCGGCCAACGGCTTCCTGATCGCCGCGGCGTTCATGCCGACGGTCGAGTGGGCGGTAGCCATGCTGCTGCTGCGCTACGCGACCTCCAGCATGGACGTGCCGGCGCGCAACTCCTATGTGATGGCCGTGGTGCCGCCGCACGAGCGCGCAGCCGCGGCCAGCTTCACCTCGGTTCCGCGCAGCCTGGCCGCCGGGGTGAGCCCGGTGTTCGCCGGCTGGATGCTCGGCGTGTCGAGCTTCGGATGGCCGCTTGTCATCGGGGGGGCGCTCAAGATCGGCTACGATCTCCTGCTGCTGAGACTGTTCCGTGCAGTCCGGCCACCGGAGGAGGAAACACGATGAAGCTTGTCGACTGCGCGCGGGTGATCCGCAGCAAGAACGCCGGCCCGACGACCCTCACCCTCGACCTGATGTTCGAGGATGACGCAGGTTTCCGGCAGGCACTGGCCTCGCCCTCGCTCACCCCGGCGGCGCTCGCGCCGCTGTACGGCGTGCCCGAGGCCGATGTCGACGTCGTGCCTTATGCCCCGGCGTTCGCGATCAAGATCGTGCTGCCGCGCAAGGTCATCGCCGGCGCGCCGGGCGACCGGGACGTCTACGGTGCCCAGCAGCACGGTCCGCTGCTCGGGGTGGAACTGTGAGCCGCCCCACCCATCTCGACCGGCTGCGCGAGCGACTGGTGAAGGACGAACGGCGCGCGCCCTTCCTCGCGCTGTCCGGCTCCGGCCAGCTTGGCAACGGCGTGCTCGAGAAGGCCTTTCGCGCCGGGCTTGCGCGCGGCCCGCATTCGATCGGTGCGGACATGGGATCGGTCGATCCCGGCCCGAACTACCTCGGCAGCGGTCGGATGGCCGCATCCGACACGATCGCGCGCCAGGACCTCGCGCTGCTGCTCGAGGGCGCGCGCGCGCACGACATCCCGCTGCTGGTGGGCTCTGCCGGCACCGCTGGCGCCCGCCCGCACCTGGACCACACGCTGGCCATGGTGCGTGACATCGCGCGCGAGCGCGGGTTGCATTTCCGCCTGGCCTCGATCGCAGCCGACCTGCCGCGGGAGGTCGTGAAGGCGGCGATCCGCCGCGGGGCAGTCGCGCCGATCGGTGCGATCGACGCGCTCACCGAGGCGGAGGTGGACGGTGCGTCGCACCTCGTTGGCCAGATGGGCATCGAGGCGTTCCAGCGGGCGTTGGCGGCGGGCGCCGACGTGGTGATCGCCGGGCGCGCCTGCGACACCGCGGTGTTCTCCGCGATCCCGGCGGCCCTCGGCTACCCGATCGGGCCGGCGATGCACATGGCGAAGATCATCGAATGCTGCTCGATCGCCTGCATGCCCGGCGGCCGGGATGCTGCGCTGGGCACGCTCGACGACGCCGGCTTCACGATGGAGAGCCTGAATCCGGATCGCCATGCCACGCCGCTGTCGGTGGCGGCGCACAGCCTGTACGAGCAGGCCGATCCGTACACGGTGAGCGAGCCCGAAGGCATGCTCGACGTGAGGAACGCGCGCTACCTGGCGCTGGATGCGCACCGCTGCCGCGTAGAGGGTGCGGTGTGGGTGCCTGCCGCACGGCCGTCGGTGAAGATCGAGGGCGCCTCCCGGGTCGGCGAGCGCGCGCTGCTGCTCGCCGGTTGCGCCGATCCGACCGCGATCGCCCGCATCAAGACGATCCTGCCCGAGGTCGAGCAGGTCGTGCGCAGCATCGTCGCCGGCGACTACCGCATGTATTTCCGCGTCTACGGGATCGACGGCGTGGTCGACTGGCCTAAGCCGCCGGTGGTGCCGCCACGCGAGGTGTTCATCCTGGGCGAGGTGATCGCCGACACGGCGGACCTCGCGAAGGCGGCGACCACCGTGCTCAAGCAGTACCTGCTGCACCACGGCTTCCCGGGGCGTGTGTCCACCGCCGGCAACGTCGCCTTCCCGATCACCCCGCCGGAGGTGCAGGTCGGCACTGCGTATCGGTTCAGCGCGTACCACGTGATGCAGGTGGAGGCGCTGGAGCCGCTGTTCCCGGTCACGGTCGAGGACGTCTGACACATGCCGCGAGGGTCGATGAACGACAAGCAGCCTCCGGAAAGGTCTGCCGTCCGGTCCTTGCCGGGGCGCGATCCGCTCGCCTCGCGGAGCCGGGGTGTGGTCTGCGCGCTGGTCGCGCTGTCCCTCGGGTTGCCTTCACCGGCGCTGCAGGCAGCGCGACCGTACTTCACCGACGACGCGCGCCTCACCCCGGCGGGCGGCTGCCAGGTCGAGTCGTGGGTCCAGCACCATGCGCCCCGGGGCGGCGGCACCGAGTTCTGGGCGCTGCCTGCGTGCAATCCCACCGGCAACCTCGAG
This sequence comes from Betaproteobacteria bacterium, assembly GCA_947458835.1. Taxonomy (GTDB): domain Bacteria; phylum Pseudomonadota; class Gammaproteobacteria; order Burkholderiales; family CAIKXV01; genus CAIKXV01. Next base: position 6,974 of record CANHBC010000145.1, read on the forward strand.
ATCACGGCCGGCGTGAACCGGTTACCGGCCGAAGGCGGTGCGCCGTGGAGCGGCAACGCGCTGGTGCAGGTCAAGACCCTGCTGCGCTCGCTCGATACCGGCATCGGTACCGGTTTCGCCGCCGGCGCCACCGGCCGCACGCGCGGAGCCTCGGACGCCGCCGCGCCCTCGGCGCTGACCAGTGCCTACGCGTACAACGTGACCAGCGTCTCGTTCGCCGACGAGGCCTTCGTGCTGCTCACGCTCGCCGGCATCAAGCGCGACCGCGAGTCGCAGCGCACGATCGCGCTCTGGGGCGTGGGCAGCGAGACACGGCTGTATCGCCGGGGCGATCAGGAACTGCTGCTCGCCGCCGAGGCCTACGGCAGCGACCGTGGCAGCCCGTCGTGGCAGGGCGGCTTCCGCTTCTGGGTGGTGAAGGAGAAGGTCCAGGTCGACGCGGTGGTCGGCCGCCAGATCGGCAGCATCGATATCGACCGCAGCTGGTGGTCGATCGGCGTGCGGCTGATCGGCGACGGGTTGCTGCGCTGACGTGACGGGCTCGTGGATCAGCCCCGTGGCCGGTAGCCGATCGTGCCTTCGTACTTGGCCAGCTCCTCGGCGGGCATGTAGGCCTCCTCGAGCTTGCGGATGGCGTCCAGCCCCGAGAACTTGTGCAGGTCGCCGACCGGGTGGTCCGCGATGCGGGCCATCAGTGCTGCCTCGGCCATCGGCCCTTCGTCGCGCATCGCCACCGCGACGTCGTACATCGCGGTGAGCGCCGTGCGCAGCAGGGTGTTCGCGGTGATCGTCATCGCGATGCCGTAGTCGTTCATCTGCTGCAGCGTGAAGCGTGGCGACACGCCGGTCATGTTGTAGAACACGGGGCCGCGCACCTCGCGGCAGATACGTTCGACCTCGGCGACCGAGGTCGGTCCCTCGACGAAGCCCATGTCCGCGCCGGCATCGAGGTAGGCGTTGACCCGCGCGATCGCATCGTCGAGCGAGCCGCCGACCGCGCCGCGCGCGTCGGTGCGGGCGATCAGCACGAAATCCGGGTCGACCTGCCGGCGCACCGCATCGGCCGCGCGGATCTTGCCGACTGCCTCGGCCAGCGGGATCACCTGCCGGCCGGCGACATGGCCGCAGCGCTTGGGCAGGGACTGGTCTTCCAGGTGGATCGCCGCGACCCCGGTCTGGATGTACTCGCGCACCGTGCGGGTGACGTTGACCGCGTTGCCGTAGCCGTTGTCGGCGTCGGCGATCACCGGGATCGACACCGCGTTGGCGATCCATCGGGCATTGGTATGCATCTCGGTCATCGTCGCGAAGCCGACGTCCGGCAGGCCGAGCTGCGCGACCGAAGTGCCGTAACCGGTCATGTAGACAGCCGGGAAGCCGGTCGCCTCGACCACGCGCGCGCTGACCGCGTTGAAGCAGCCGGGCACGAACACGGTGCGCCCGCCGGCCAGCAGCTGGCGCAGGCGGGTGGTGGCGCGTACCGCGGGCGTGCCGGTGGCGCCCGGCGTGGCAGGGTGGGCGGCGGTGTCGGTGGTCTGGCTCATCGGGGTTCCTCGGCGTATCGGTCGGGGGCGTCGGGCGCTACCCACGCCCTGCATTCAATGGTTCGGGAAATCTGCCGAAAGTGTACGTTGGTGGGCGCGATCCCGCCGCCAGTGCCGTTCCGGCGCTGGCCACCGGTGCGGGCTGCGGACGATGTGGAAGGCAATACGGATAGGGGTGCTGCTGTTCATTCTCGCGACCGTCGCGCAGGGGGCCTGGCTCGCGCGCCGCGATGCGACGAGCTGGAAGGAGCCGGTGATCGTCGTCCTCTACCCGATCGCCGCCGACGGCAGCGACCGCACCGAGCAGTACCTGCGCAGCCTCGACCGCTCGCGCTTCCAGCCGATCGCCGCCTTCATGCGCGAGCAGGCGGGTGTGCACGGCATGGCCATCCGGGACCCGGTCGAACTGCGGCTCGCGCCCCGCGTGCATGCGCTGCCGCCCCAGCCTCCGGCCCCCGGAAACGCGGCCGCTGCGATCGGGTGGAGCCTGTCGTTCCGCCTCTGGGCCTGGCGCAACGATACCTACCAGGGGGCACGCGCGCAGGTGCGGCTGTTCCTGCTCTACCACGACGACCGGCGCTCGCCGCGGCTGCCGCATTCCACCGGCCTCGAAAAGGGCCTGGTCGGTCTGGTCAACGTGTTCGCCAACGACGAGATGGCCGGCAGCAACAACGTGGTGATTGCCCACGAGATGCTGCATACTTTCGGCGCGACCGACAAGTACGACCGTGCGACGAACATGCCGTTGTTCCCGGAAGGCTATGCGGAGCCTGACCGCATGCCACGCCTGCCGCAGCGCTTCGCCGAGATCATGGGCGGCCGCATCCCGATCGGTACGTTGCGTGCCGACCAGCCCGACAGCCTGCACCAGGTGGTGATCGGCGCAC
>CANHBC010000146.1 GCA_947458835.1 Betaproteobacteria bacterium
CCCGGACGCGTCCGCCGGAGCCCGCTCCGGCGACGGCCCGGCTGCGCGCTCCGGAGCACGCAGTGCTGAATCGGCCACGGTGGTCAGCGAGGGAAACGCGTCGAACACGGTGCCGCAGGCGCCGCAGCGCACCTGGCCACCGAACGCCTGCAACTGCGCCGGCGCCACCCGGAACAGTGTCAGGCAGGACGGGTTGGAGCAGCGCGTGACCAGTGCCATCGGCCGGCCTCAGCCCGTGCGAACGCCGGCGAGCAATGCCCAGCCGTCCAGCACGCGCACGGTCTCGAGCCGGCAACCCGGCGCATAGAACTCGGCGATCTGTTCGGCCTGGCTGTCGAGCAGCCCGGCGAGTGCGATACGTCCCCCGGGCCGCACCCGGGCGGCGAGCAGTGGCGCCAGCGCCATCAGCGGCCGCGCCAGGATGTTGGCGACGACGACGTCATACACTGCATCGTCGGCGTCATCCGGAAGGCAGAACGATGCACCCTCGACGCCATTGGCGGTCGCATTGGCCGAGGCGGTGGTCACCGCTTCGGGGTCGATGTCGATGCCGCTGACCCGGGCGGCTCCGAGCCGGGCGGCACCGATGGCCAGTACGCCCGAGCCGCAGCCATAGTCGAGTACCGTCTCCCCGCCGCTCAGGGTTGATGCCAGCCACTCGAGGCACAGACGCGTGGTCGGGTGGCTGCCGGAGCCGAAGGCCCGGCCAGGATCGATGACGAGGTTGATCGCGGTCGGATCGGGCGGCTGGTGCCAGGTCGGCACGATCCACAGCCGGTCGGTGATCGGGATCGGCTCGAACTCGCGCTGGGTGAGCGCAACCCAGTCGGCATCCTCGACGGTACGTGCGTCGCGCCGCGCGCTGGGGTCGATGCCACAGCCCCCGAGCGCCGGGCCGACCAGCGCCTCGGCCTGCGCCGCATCCTCGAACAGCGCTGCCAGTCGCGCGCGCTGCCACCGGATCGGGCGCAACGGCTCGTTCCACTCGCCCGGTTCGTCGAACACCGCCTGCTCCTCCGGCGTGCCGGCCAGCGCATCGCCGACATCGACGGCGAGCGCACCGGCCTCGAGCAGGGCGTCTCCCAGCAGGTCGGCCTGCTCGGGCGTGAGTTCGAAGGTGACGGCGGTCAGCGGCATGGGGAATCAGGGCGGTCGGTGCGGGGCACGGCGGGAGGGACGACCTCGGCGCTGGGCTACCAGTGTAGCCCGCCGGCACGCATCCGCCTGCGCCGGCAGACGGCACCGCCCGGACCGCCGCCGGTCAGGCGCCTTCGCCCTTGCGGTGCTTGCCGACCTTCTCTTCCAGGTAATGGATGTTGGACCCGCCCTGCATGAACCGGGCATCGACCATCAGGTCGCGGTGCAGCGGCAGGTTGGTGCGAATGCCGTCGACCACCATCTCGGACAATGCGCTGCGCATGCGCGCGATCGCCTGGTCGCGGGTGTCGCCATAGGCGATCAGCTTGCCGATCAGCGAATCGTAGTTCGGCGGCACGACATAGTTGTTGTAGACGTGCGAATCGACGCGGATGCCGGGCCCGCCCGGCGGATGATAGAACGTGATGCGGCCCGGCGACGGCACGAAACTGTAAGGATCCTCGGCGTTGATCCGGCACTCGATCGCATGGCCGCGTGGCACGATGTCGCGCTGGCGCAGCCCCATCCGCTCCCCGGCTGCGATGCGGATCTGCATCTGGACGATGTCCACGCCGGTGACCATCTCCGACACCGGATGCTCGACCTGCACCCGGGTGTTCATCTCGATGAAGTAGAACTGGCCATCCTGGTACAGGAACTCGAAGGTGCCGGCGCCGCGGTAGCGGATGCGCTTGCAGGCTTCCATGCAGCGGTCGTAGATGCGCGCCTTCACCCGCTCGCTGATATGCGGGGCTGGCGCCTCCTCGATGATCTTCTGGTGCCGGCGCTGCATCGAGCAGTCGCGGTCGCCCAGGTGCACCGAGTTGCCGTGCTCATCGGACAGCACCTGCACCTCGACATGGCGCGGGTCCTCCAGGAACTTCTCGAGGTAGACGTCTGCCTGGCCGAAGGCCGCCTTGGCCTCGGCACGGGTCATGGTGACCGCGTTGAGCAGCGCTGCCTCGGTATGCACCACGCGCATGCCGCGGCCGCCACCGCCGCCGGCCGCCTTGATGATCACCGGGTAGCCGACCGAGCGCGCGATCTTCACGATCTCGACCGGATCCTCCGGCAACGCGCCCTCGGAGCCGGGCACCAGCGGTACCCCGGCCTTCTTCATCGCCGCCTTGGCGTTGACCTTGTCGCCCATCAGCCGGATGGTCTCGGGTCGCGGTCCGACGAACACGAAACCGCTCTGCTCCACCCGTTCGGCGAAGTCGGCGTTCTCGGAGAGGAAGCCGTAGCCGGGGTGGATCGCCTCGGCATCGGTCACCTCGGCGGCACTGATGATCGCCGGGATGTTCAGGTAGGACAGGGTCGGCGAGGCCGGGCCGATGCACACCGATTCGTCGGCGAGCCGCACGTACTTGGCATCGGAATCGGCCTCGGAGTGAACCGCAACCGTCTTCACGCCCAGTTCGCGGCAAGCCCGCTGGATGCGCAGCGCGATCTCGCCGCGGTTGGCGATCAGGATCTTCTCGAACATCGTCGACGTCCTAGCCGATCACGAACAGCGGCTCGCCGTACTCCACCGGCTGGCCGTTCTCGACGAGGATCGCCTTGATCGTCCCGGCGGCGTCCGACTCGATCTCGTTCATCAGCTTCATGGCCTCGATGATGCACAGCGTCTCGCCGGCCGCGACCGACTGGCCGACATCGACGAACGCCTTGCCGCCGGGCGAATTGGATCGATAGAACGTCCCGACCATCGGCGACTTGACGACATGGCCGTCGTGGACCGGCGCCGGAGCGGCAGCAGGAGCGGCGGCGGCCACCGGTGCCGGCGCCGGGGCGGCCACGATCTGCTGGGGCTGCTGCATCACGATCGGCTGTGTGCCGGGCAGCGTGCGCGCGATGCGTACCTTCTCCTCGCCCTCGGTGATCTCGAGTTCGGCGATGCCGGACTCCTCGACCAGATCGATCAGCTTCTTGAGCTTGCGCAGGTCCATCGGGCGGATCCCTTCATTTTCCTGGAGTCAGCGTGGCGATCACATGGTCGAGCGCGGCGCGATAGCTGCCCGCACCAAGTCCGCTGACTACGCCGACCGCGATGTCGCTGAGGTAAGAGTGATGTCGGAACGCCTCGCGGGCGAACACGTTGGACAGGTGGACTTCGATGAACGGGATCGCCACCGCCGACAGGGCGTCGCGCAGCGCGACGCTGGTGTGGGTGAAGGCGCCGGCGTTGACGAGGATCCAGTCGACGCGGTCGCGGCCGGCCTGCTGGATGCGATCGACCAGTTCGCCTTCGTGGTTGCTCTGGAAGGTCTGGACGCTTATCCCAGCCTGGTGCCCGCGTTCGACCAGCACCCGGTCGATCTCGGCCAGCGTGGTACGACCGTACACCTCAGGCTCACGCGTACCGAGCAGGTTGAGGTTCGGGCCGTTGAGCACGAGCACAGTGCGCGAGGCGGCAGGCGACGCAGGGGGGGTCATGGGCGCGCAGTGTGCCCGCGGGGGCTGCATCTGTCCAGTTTTCCGGCGATCTGCCGGGATTCGCGGACTACAGCAACTTTTCGATGATCGGCGACAGCGTCGCTTCAGTGTAGATGCCTGTTCGTCGCGCGACGATCTTCCCGGCACGATCGAGCACGATCGTGTACGGAAGCAGGTCTCCGACGTTGCCCGTCCGGCGTGCGAGGTCGAAGACCGCCATATCGCCCACCACCAGCGGGTAGTTCACGCCGATCTCCTGCGCGAAGCGGCTCACGCGCTCCGGCTTGTCGATGGCGATGCCGACGAATGTGAGCCCTCGCTCACCGTAGCGCCCCTGCAATTTCACGAAATGCGGCATCTCCTCGCGGCAGGGTACGCACCAGGTGGCCCAGAAGTTGGCGACGATCACCTGTCCCTTCCATTGGCCGAACGGTTGTGGCGTACCGGACGGATCGGGAAGCGTGGTCGCGAAAAATGCCTCGGCACCTTCCGCCAGGCCGGGCGCATCGCCCGCGGCACCGTCACGCCAGCGTCCCAGCAGATGGGAACCTCCCCAGACGCCCGCAGCGGCGGCCAGCACGCCGGCCGCACCGAGGATGGCCCGACGGCGCCACGGACCGCTCATTCCCGAACCGCCGGAGACAATCGATCGTTAGATCCCGGATCTTCGGGGATCGCCTCCGATCGGACCCAATCGAGGTAGCCCGGCAGACCCTGTACCACCGGCCAGGCGATGATTTCGGGCAGCGTGTACGGGTGCAGTGCCTGCAGTGCAGCCTGCAGTTCAGGATAGCGCCCGGACGTCGTCTTGATCAGCAGAGGGACCTCGTCGGACGTCTCGACCGCCCCCTCCCATCGGTAGACGGACCGGCAGGACGACTGGATGCTGACGCAGGCTGCGAGACGCTGTTCGACCAGCTCGCGTGCAATCGACTGCGCTGCCGCCGCATCGGGCAGGGTGGTCATCACCAGCAGCACCTGTGCTTCATCCATGGACATCCTGTGTCGGCTCAGGCGACCGGCGCAGCGACACCGGCCGCGCGCGCAGCGTCTGCCACGCCTGAATGCACCGTAGGATAGCGAAGCCGGATTCGCAGTTCCCGCTTCAGGCGCTCGTTCACCAGCTGGCGAGACTCGCGCATGAACGAGAGCAGCGCCGGAGAGACCTCAGCCTCCGCCTGGCTGCGCGGGATGCGCCGGGGCCGCGGCAGCCCGAACCGGTCGGCCACCAGGTCGAACCAGTCGCCCATGCGCAGCGCGCTGTCGTCGGAGGTGTTGTAGATCCGGCCGGGTCGCGCCGACGTCAGTGCACGGACGACGATTCGCGCGAGGTCGTCCGCATGCACATGGTTCGAGAACGAATCCTGTTCGGCGCAGATCGCGGGCGTTCCCTGCCGCAGCCGGGCCAGTGGCAGCCGATCGGCAGCATAGATGCCGGGAACCCGCAGCACCGCGACCGCCACCCGACTGCGCTGGCCCCAGGCCCGCAGCCGCGCCTCGGCATCGGCTCGGCGCAATGCACGCCCGTTGGCGGGTCGGATCGGCCGGGTTTCCGGCACTCGCTCGCCAGCGCAGTCGCCGTAGACACCGGTGGTGCTCAGGTAGACCAGGCGCTGCGGAAGATGATCGGTGCGTGCGAGGCCGGCGATCAGGTTCCGGGTGCGGCCGTCGACCCGGCCTTCGCCCGGCGGCGGGGCGCTGTGCAGCACGTCGTGCGCGACACCCGCGAGTCCGCGCAGCGTGCGCAGCTGGTCGAGGTCGCCCTCGATCGGCACCACGCCGAGCGCGCGCAGCCGACTCGCGCTGGCCTCGCTGCGCGCGAGTGCGTACACGTGGGAATAGCGCGACTGCAGCGCGGGCAGTGCACGCCGGGCGACATCTCCGCAGCCGATGATCAATAATCGCCTCATCGAAGCAGTGTAGCGGATACCCCGGCACGATGACCCAGCAGACCAGCGCGACCATCACCCTGCAGCCCAGCGGCCGCATGTTCACCGTCGAACCCGGCGAGACGGTGCTCGAGGCAGCGATGCGCAACAACCTGCAGCTCCCCTACGGCTGCCGCAACGGCGCCTGCGGCAGCTGCAAGGCGAAGATCACGTCCGGCACCGTCGACTACGGCTCGCACCAGGCCGGAACGCTCACCGACGAAGAGAAGGCTGGCGGCCGCGCGCTGCTCTGCTGCGCCAGACCGCTCGGCGACCTGACCGTGGAAGTGCGCGAACTCGACGGGATCGGCGGCGTACGCGTCCGCATCCTGCCATGCCGCGTCGCGAAGCTCGAGCGCCGGGGCAGCACGATGATGCTGTTCCTGAAGCTGCCGCAGAACGAGCGTCTGCAGTTCATGGCCGGCCAGTACATCGATTTCCTGCTCAAGGATGGCAAGCGGCGCAGCTTCTCGATGGCCAATGCGCCGCATGACGACGAATTCCTGCAACTGCACATCCGCGACTACCAGGGCCTGTTCTCCGGACATGTGTTCAACCGGATGAAGGAACGCGACATCCTCCGGCTGGAAGGTCCGTTCGGCAGCTTCTACCTGCGCGAATCGGCCCGGCCCATGGTGCTGCTGGCCAGCGGCACCGGCTTCGCGCCGATCAAATCGATCGTCGAGCACTGCATCAAGACCGGCGTGAAGCGCGACATGGTCCTGTACTGGGGCAACCGGACGCGTGCCGACATGTATGCGCCGGAACTGCCGGAGCAGTGGGTACGCGAACTGCCCGGCTTCCGCTTCGTGCCCGTGCTGTCCGACGCCACCCCGGAGTGCGCCTGGACCGGGCGGACCGGTTTCGTGCACAAGGCGGTGATGGCCGACTTCCCGGACCTGTCCGGCGTACAGGTCTATGCCTGCGGCGCACCGCCGATGGTCGATGCCGCCCGACGCGAATTCAGCGCGCTGTGCGGCTTGCCCGAGGAGGAATTCTTCGCCGATTCGTTCACGGTGAACGAGCCGGCGACCCTCCTCGCCGGCTGACCCTTCGCTGCACCGGTGGATGCGCCGCCGGCGCGTCTGCCGCCTCAGGCCATCGGCGGCAGACGTTCGATCGCCGAGAGGATCCTCGGCATCAGGTAGATCCGGCCGCGTCTGCGGCCGGTGACCTCGCGCAACCAGCGCTTGCGTACCAGGGCGCGCAACAGCACGCTCGCAGTCGGCTGCGTGCGGCCGATGGCGGCGCTGGCGCGAGCGAGCGTCGTGTACGGATTGACCAGCAGGCTGTCGAGCAGCACCGGGGCGTTGGGGATGTCGCGCGCTTCGCGATGCAGGGCCTCCCGCAACTGGAGCAGGTCGCCGGCGTGGATCAGTGCACTGCGCGCTGCAGCGCGCACCCCGAGCAGGAAGAACTCCAGCCAGGGTTCCCAGACACCGTCCACCAGCGCACTGCGCAGCCGCGCGCGGTAGCGCACCCGATGCGCATGCCAGTAGGCCGACAGGCACCACAGGGGCGCCGCCAATTGCCGCCGGGACACCAGGTACAGCGGCACGACCAGGCGTGACAGCGGGCCATGGGTACCCTCGAACGGCCGCAGCGCCTCGAACTGGGCGTGCAGCAGCGCGGCGCGCACCAGCGGCGGCATCCACACCCGCTCGTCGGCGGCGAAGTGTTCCCAGGACTCGAGCGCGATACGCAGCGGAGGCGGCAGGGGTTCGGGCGGCGGCACCACGTCCGGTGGGGGCTGTACGTCATCGCTGGCGTCGTGCCCCGATTCGAGCCACTGGCGGAGATCCTCGACCAGCCCGAGGTCGAACGGCGACTCGCGCAACCTTGCACGCCCACGCTGCAGCGCCGAGGCGGCACGCCAGAGCGCAACCGCCTGCCCCGCGCGCGGATCGCGCTCGCCGACGCCGCCGATCTGGGCAAGGTAGAGGTCGGACACCCGCGCATCGAGGCCCGACAGCCGGCAGGAGTACATCGCCTCCAGCGCCAGGCAGGCCGGTACCAGCAGGGCGGTCTGCGGTGCACGATCGAGCGTGGTGGACAGTTCGGCAAGCGCTGCCTCGGCCTCGGTCAGCAGCACCACCAGCGATCCGTCCATCGCCAGCGCCGGGGGCAGTGGCTCGGGCAACCTCGGGCGGCGCGGCTGCCTGCGACTGCGCGCGACCGGTCCCATCGTGCGGGTCAGGGTGAGAGCCGGCGGCGACCACCGGTCGCCAAGTCGAGCGCCCGCAGCGCCAGCGCCAGCGCCTGTTCGCGATGGCGGGCGGCGGCCTCCTGGTGGTTGAGCGATTCGTGCAGGCGCGCGAGCGCCAGGTGCGCCGCGTGGGTCGGCTCGATCGACAGGCTCGCCTCGAGGTAGCCCTGCGCCCGGATGGCGTCACCAGCCCGGTCGCACAACCGGCCCAGGCTGAGCAGCAGCATCGCGTCGTTGGGCTGGCGGGCCAGCCACGCTTCGCAGCGCTCGATGCGCCGGGCGAGGTCGTCATCGGCGGCGGGGCGACCAGCTGCGGGAACATGTTCCGCCGCGCCGGTCGGGGCACTGGCGGCGGCCGGTGCCCCGCTGGTCACGTCCTCGGAGTACTGCAGCGCTAGCGCACTGTCCCACTGCTCGTCCAGGGCGCGCTCGATGATCGGCCGCGCGGCAGCGGCATCGCCGTACTGGGCAAGCAGGCGCGCGGCGGTGAGCGCGACCACGCGGTCCGCGCGCAGCCGCTCCGGCAACTGCTGCCACGCCTCGCGCGCCGAGTCGCGGTCGACGGCACGCGCCTTCAGTCCCTCACTGGCGACATGGCGCTCGTACTGGTTACGATCGACCGCCGACAGCGCTTTGCGCTCGGCCAGCCGGTCGACCAGCCGGGCCGCGGCGTCCCACTGGGCCAGCTGCACGCGCAACCTGAGCTCAAGGCGCAGCGCGGCGGTATGCGGCGCGGGCAGGGTGCCGAGCAGGTCCAGCGCTTCGGCCAGCCGGCCGTCGGCCGCCAGCCACTCGGCCTGCGCCATCAGGCGCGCCGTCGGGTCATCGGCATCATGGCTGGCCGCGACGCCAGCGAGCCGGTCCCGGTCTTCCGGCAGGCGCAACTCGTGCGCAGCCCGTGCGGCGATGATCGCCGACACCGCGGGAGCGGTACCTGCGGACAGGGCTTCGATTGCATGCGCGCGCGCCTTGCCGAAGCGGCCGCCCAGGTAGGCGTTGATCGCTGCGGCGAGCGCGGCGCCGCCGCGCTCGCGCTGGCCGCGGGCGCGCCACGCGCGTACCTCGCCCGGCAGTGCCGCGAGCCGGCTGCCGGCCCGCAGCAGCAGGTAGCCGAGCGCGAACAGGCCGGCGGTCACGGTGATCGCCAGGCCGACCGACAGTTCCACCCGATACGGTGGCACCACCACCAGCACGTAGCCGGGGCTGTAGCGCAGCACGGCCGCCAGCAGCACCGCCAGCAGGGACAGCGCGAGCAGCCAGCCGAGCGTCTTCATTGCCGTCGGTCGCGGCTGACGCGCAGCGAGCGCACCGCCTCGATGCTGGCACCCATCTCGGGCAGGTCGATGCGCACCTGCGCGCGTTCGAGTTCGCCAAGCGTCTCGGCGAGCGCAACCGTGCCCGGGTCGCGTGGGTCGAAGTAGCGCGCCACCCAGGCACGGGCCGCGGTGATGTCGCCGCGAAAGCCCGACTCGTCACGCGCCAGCAGCGCATGGCGCGCGCTGAGCAGACGCAGGCGCAGGTTCTCGCGCAGGAACCAGGACTGTTCCGGGGTGATCAGTGGCAGCGCGTCCGAGTCGATCCGGCGGATGCTGGCGAGCTGCCGGAAATCGGCCTTGAACTCTGCCCACAGCCGCGCGAGCGTCGCGCGCCAGCCACCCGGCGCGGCCGGGCCGGCCTGCTCCGGCGTGCCCCTC
>CANHBC010000147.1 GCA_947458835.1 Betaproteobacteria bacterium
ATCCGGCACGTCCTCGGTGCCGCCCCCGGCGCGGGCGCAGGGAACGTAGATGGCCGGGTTCTTCATCACGCGCCCGGTGTTCGCCTGGGTGATCTCGCTGTTCATCCTGGTGGTAGGGGCGGTATCGATCACCCAGTTGCCGGTCGCTCAGTACCCGTCGGTGGCGCCGCCGTCGATCATCATCTCGGTCACCTACCCGGGGGCATCCGCCCAGGCGCTCGAGGACAGCGTGATCAGCGTGATCGAGCGCGAGATGAACGGCTCGCCCGGGCTGATCTACGTCGAATCAGTGGCCCAGGCCGACGGTACCGGCTCGATCACGCTGAGCTTCCAGCCCGGCACCAACCCGGACCTGGCACAGGTCGACGTGCAGAACCGGCTGAGCCGTGCCTCGCCGCGGCTACCGGCCGCGGTCACCCAGCAGGGGGTACGCGTCGACAAGGCGCGGTCGAACTTCCTGCTGTTCACGATGCTCTCCTCGGAGAACCCGGCGTTCGACCCGGTTGCGCTGGGCGACTACGCGGCGCGCAACGTACTGCCCGAGATCCAGCGCGTCCCCGGCGTCGGGCAGGCGCAGCTGTTCGGCACCGAGCGCGCGATGCGCATCTGGATCGACCCGGCCAGGCTGGTCGGCTACCGGCTGTCCTCCACCGACGTGACCGCGGCGATCGCCGCGCAGAATGCACAGGTCGCTTCGGGCACCATCGGCGCCCTGCCGGCCGTCCCCGGACAGGGCGTGTTCGCCACGGTGCTGGTCCGCGGCCAGCTCACCACGCCGGAGGAATTCGGCAACATCGTACTGCGCGCGGCCACCGATGGCGGGCTGGTGCGGCTGAAGGACGTCGCGCGGATCGAACTGGGGGCTCAGACCTACACGCCGCAGGCGAGGCTGGACGGCCAGCCGTCCACCGGCATCGGCGTGCAGCTGTCGCCCTCGGGCAACGCGCTCGCTACCGCGCGCGCGATCAAGGCAAGGCTCGACGAGCTGTCGCGCTACTTCCCGCCGGGCGTCAAGGCGACGATTCCCTACGACAGCTCGAAGTTCGTCGAGATCTCGATCCGCCAGGTAGCGATGACCCTGCTCGAGGCGGTCGTCCTGGTGTTCCTCGTGATGTACCTGTTCCTGCAGAACATCCGCTACACGATCATCCCGACGCTCGTGGTGCCGATCGCCCTGATGGGATCCTTCGCCGCGCTGCTGGCCATGGGCTTCTCGATCAACGTGCTCACCATGTTCGGGATGGTGCTGGTGATCGGCATCGTGGTCGACGATGCGATCGTGGTGGTCGAGAACGTCGAGCGCATCATGACCACCGAAGGCCTGCCTCCGGCGGAGGCGACGCGCAAGGCGATGTCGCAGATCTCCGGTGCCATCGTCGGGGTCACGGTGGTGCTGGTCTCGGTATTCGTGCCACTCGCCTTCTTCGGCGGGGCGATCGGGAACATCTACCGGCAGTTCTCCGCGGTGATGGTCACCGCGATCCTGTGCTCCGCCTTCCTCGCGCTGTCTTTCACCCCGGCACTGTGCGCGACGCTGCTCAAGCCGGTCGCGGCCGGGCAGCACCATGCCCGGCGCGGCTTCTTCGGCGGGTTCAACCGCGGCTTCACCCGCACCGCCAGGGCTTACGAGGGGCTCGTCGCACGGATGCTGCGCCGGACCGGCCGCTACCTGATCATCTATGCTGCGGTCATCGCCGCGGTCGTGGTGATGGTGAACCGCATGCCCACCTCGTTCCTGCCGAACGAGGACCAGGGCAACATCCTGGTCAACGTGCAGCTGCCGCCGGGCGCGACGGTGAACCGAACGCGAGAGGTGATGGTCGAGGTCGAGCAGTACATGCTCGCACAGGAAGTCGAGGTGCAGAGCATCGTCAGCGTGCTCGGCTTCAGCTTCGCAGGCACCGGTCAGAATGCCGCCCTGGGATTCGTCACGCTGAAGGACTGGGACGCACGCGCGGGCGCCGCCCACACCGCCCAGGCACTGGCCGCGCGTGCGATGGGCGGCCTCTCGGCGGTGCGCGACGCGTTCATCTTCCCGGTCAGCCCACCGCCGATCCCGGAACTGGGCCGCGCCACCGGCTTCGCACTGCGCCTGCAGGATCGCGGGAGCAACGGCCGTGAGGCGCTGCTCGCCGCACGCGGCCAGCTGCTCGCGATGGCCGCGCAGAGCCCGGTGCTGCGCGGCGTGCGTCCCGATGGACTGGAGGACGCGTCCCAGCTGCTGCTCGACCTCGACCGCGACAAGGCCAACGCCCTGGGCGTCACCTTCTCGGCGATCAACAGCGCGCTGTCGACGGCACTGGGCTCGTCCTACGTGAACGACTTCCCGAATGCCGGGCGCCTGCAGCGCGTCGTGGTGCAGGCCGATGCGCCGGCGCGGATGCAGGCCGACGACCTGCTGCGCATCAACGTCGTGAACGCCGCCGGCCAGCCGGTGCCGCTGTCGGCGTTCGCCGTGCCGCGCTGGACCAGCGGTCCGATGCAGACGGTCCGCTACAACGGCTACCCGGCGGTGCGCATCTCCGGCGAGCCGGCGCCGGGCCAGAGTACAGGCGCCGCACTGGCCGAGATGGAACGGCTCGCCGCCCGGCTTCCGCCCGGCTTCGCGTTCGAGTGGACCGGACAGTCGCGCGAGGAGAAGCTGTCCGGGTCGACCGCTGGCTTCCTGTTCGCGTTCTCGCTGCTCGCGGTGTTCCTGTGCCTGGCGGCGCTGTATGAGAGCTGGACGATCCCGCTGGCGGTGATCCTGGTCGTGCCGCTCGGTGTGCTCGGAGTGGTGCTGGCCGCCGGGCTGCGCGGGCTGGAGAACGATGTGTACTTCAAGATCGGCCTGATCACGATCATCGGCCTTTCGGCGAAGAACGCAGTGCTGATCATCGAGTTCGCCAAGGACCTGCACGCCCAGGGGCGCGACGTGGTCGATGCGGTGATGGAGGCCGCCCACCTGCGCTTCCGACCGATCCTGATGACCTCGCTCGCCTTCATCCTCGGCGTGCTGCCGCTGGTGCTCGCCAGCGGCGCCGGCTCGGCCAGCCAGCGCGCGATCGGCACCGGCGTGATGGGTGGGATGATCAGCGCGACCGTGCTGGCCGTGTTCTTCGTGCCGGTGTTCTACGTCGTCGTGATGCGCCTGTTCGGCCGTCGCCGGTCCCGCGGCCTGGCGACCGGCACAGCGCCAGGGCCGGAGGGAGGCACGCCATGATGCGTGTCGGCCCACTGCTCATCGTCGCGCTCGGACTGGCTGGCTGCGCGTTGCCGCCACCACCCAGCGAACGCCCCAGCCTGCCAGTGGCCGAGGCCTTTCCGGGCGGACCGGGCAGCGGCCTGCCGGCCGCCGATGTTCCCTGGCAGCACTTCTTCACCGACGGGCAACTGCGCGAGCTGATCGGGTACGCCCTCGCGAACAATCGCGACCTGCGGATCGCCGTACTCAACATCGAGCAGGCGCGCGCGACCTTCGACGTGCGCCAGGCCGAACGGCTGCCCGCGGTGGGTGCAGGGGTCGCCGGCTCGCGCCTGCCCAAGGGGGACGGCGGGTCCACCACGGTGTACACCGTTGGCCTCCAGGTCACGGCCTACGAACTCGACCTGTTCGGCCGGGTACGCAACCTGTCCGATGCGGCGCTGGCGCAGTATCTCGCGACCGAAGCCGCGCGCAGGGCGGTGCAAGTCAGCCTGGTCGCATCGGTGGCCAACGCCTGGCTGGCGATCCAGGCAGACGAGGCACTGCTGCGCGTCACCCGCGACACGCTGCAGACGCGCGCGGAGTCGCACCGGCTGACCCGGCTGCGCTTCGAGAACGGCGTCAGCTCGATGCTGGAAGTTCGCCAGTCGGAGACTCTGCTCGAATCGGCCCGCGCCGCGCTCGCCCAGCTTGCCCGGCAGCGGGCCCTGGACCAGAACGCACTGGTGCTGCTGGTCGGCCAGCCGCTGCCGCCGCACCTGCAGTCGCCACCGCCGCTGCCGGACGAATCCACGGCCACGTCCGGCCTGCCGGACCTGCCGGCCGGAATTCCATCGGACGTGCTGGTGCGCCGTCCAGACGTGCGTCAGGCCGAGCTGCTGCTGCGCGCAGCGGACGCGAACATCGGCGCTGCACGGGCGGCCTTCTTCCCGCGCATCACCCTCACCGGAAGCCTGGGCGGCGTGAGCAGCCAGCTGAGCGGGCTGTTCTCGTCCGGGCTCGCCTGGAGCTTCACGCCGCAACTGCTGCAGCCGGTGTTCGACGCCGGGCGCAACCGCGCGAACCTGCAGGTCGCGGAGGCCAGCCAGCGGATCGCGATCGCCCAGTACGAGCGCACGGTGCAGGTCGCCTTCCGCGAGGTGGCCGATGCGCTCGCCGGGCGCGAGACCTTCGCCGAGCAGTTGCGGGCGCAGCAGGCGCAGGTACGCGCCGAGCAGGAGCGGCTGGTGCTCGCGGAACTGGGCTTCCGCAACGGGGTACGCAGCTATCTGGAACTGCTCGATGCGCAGCGCTCGCTGTTCTCGGCGCGGCAGGCCGAGGTGGTTCTGCGCGCGCAGCACGCGCAGAACCTGGTCACGCTGTACCGCGTCCTGGGGGGTGGCTGGACGCCGCCGGACTGACCGCTACGGTCAGTCGATCTGCGCCTTCGCCTGCTGCACCACCTTGCGCCACTGCGCGAGTTCGGACTTGATGAATGCAGCGAACGATTCAGGCGTGCTGCCCACGGGATCGGCGCCGTCGCGGGCCAGCCGGTCGCGCAGATCGGCCGAGGCGAGTGCCTTGACGACTTCCTCGCGCAGCGCGCCGAGCACCGGACGCGGCGTGTTCGCCGGCGCAACCAGTCCGGCCCATGAGCTCACCGCGAAACCGGGCAGGCCGGCTTCCGCCACCGTCGGCACGTCAGGCAGCGCCGCGGAGCGTTTCGCGGTGGTCACGGCCGGCCCCACCAGCTTGCCCGATTTGATGAACCCGATCGCGCCGGGCAGCGTTGCGAAGATCAGCTGGGACTCATTGGCGAGCACCGCCGCCATCGCTGGCGACCCGCCCTTGTACGGGATGTGAGCCATCTCGACCTTGGCCAGCATCTTGAACAGCTCACCCGCCAGGTGGCCCGGCGAGCCGTTGCCCGAGGAAGAGAAGTTCAGCGCACCGGGCTTCTGCTTCGCCAGCGCGATCAGGTCGGAGACGGTCTTCACCCCCAGGCCGGGATTGACCGCAAGGATCAGCGGATAGGAGGCGACCAGGCTCACCGGCGCATAGTCGCGCACCGGGTCGTAGGGCAGGCTGCGGTAGAGCGCCGGATTGATCGCATGGCTGCTGACCGTGGCCATCAGCAGCGTGTATCCGTCGGGGTTGGCGCGTGCGGCCAGCTCCGCGGCCACGTTACCGGCCGCCCCCGCCCGGTTGTCGACGATCACTTGCACGCCGAGCTGCTCGGCCATCTTGTTGGCGAGGTTGCGCGCCAGCAGGTCGGTCGAGCCGCCCGGGGGGAACCCGACCAGCAGGCGTACCGCCTTGCCCGGCTGGAACGCAGGCTGGGCCAGGGCGCCGTGCATCGGTACCAGCGCCAGCACCGAGACGGCGAAGGTGGCCGTGGCAGCGCGGGATGCGCGGCGGCGGTTCGGGCTGTGGGTGGAGCCGGTTCGAGTCATTGCATCCTCCGTGTCGCGGCGGGTCGTCTTCGCTGGCCGGTTCAGCGTGCGTGGTTGAGCAGGAGATCGAAGAGGTCGAAGTTGCGCAGGCGCGCCCCCCCGGCCACGGCCGGCAGCGGCCGGTTGACCAGCAGCGGCACCTGCTGCTCGGAGAGACCGCCATGGGAGCGCAACGGTGCGTCCAGGCCGGACAGGTCGTGGCGCGAGGCGCTGGTGCCGATCACCACGTGCCGGCTCGACACCACCACGAGGTCACCCATGCGGTCGGGCGGCAGCTCGAAACGGTCGCAGGCGGCATCGCGCTCGAGGGCCAGTTCGACGCCGGGCAGGGCCGCGATCAGCTCGCGCGTCGCACCGGCCGGCAGCGAGGCGTCGAGGTAGACGGTCGCGAAGGATCCGAGCGCACCGTGGTGCACCACGTACGGGTCGGTGATCGGGAGGATCACCCGGCTGCGGCCTGCCCCCAGGCGCGCGTCGAGCACGTCCTGCAGGTAGATGACGTCGGGCTGCCCGGCGGCGTCGAACTTGGCGTTCATGCCATGGTCGGCGGTGATGCCGATGATCGCGCCGGCGGCGGCGATGCGCGCGAGGTAGCGGTCGATCATCGCGTAGAAAGCGTTCGCGGCCGGCGTGCCGGGGGCCTCCTTGTGCTGCACGTAGTCGGTGGTGGACAGATACATCACGTCGGGCCGGTCACGCTCCATCAGCGCAGCGCCGGCGGCAAACACGAACTCGCTCAGGTCGGCGCTGTAGACTGACGGCAGCGGCAGCCCGGTCAGGCCAAGCGCGTCGGACAACCCATTGGCTTCAACGGTGACCTGGTCGGCGCGCTCGGCAGAGAAACAGATGCCCTGGAGCCCATGCCCGAGCAGTGCACGCAGCTTGTCCTTCGCGGTCACCACAGCCACCCTCGCGCCCGCGCCGGCCAGCGCGGCCAGGAGGGTGCCGCAGCGCAGGTAGCGCGGATCGTTCATCATCACTTCGGCATCGGCTTCGCGGTCGTAGAAGAAATTGCCGCAGATGCCGTGGACCGATGGCGGCACGCCGGTGACGATCGACAGGTTGTTCGGGTTGGTGAAGGTGGGCACGACCGCGTCGACGAGGTGCGCGCTGCCCCCGGCGAGCACCGATGCGAACCATGGCGCCACGCCGGCCGCCACCGCTTCGGTGATGTAGTCGTACTCGCAGCCGTCGATGCAGACCGCTACCACCGGGTTGGCGGGTGCGCGGTAGCTGCGCCCATTGATGCTGATCGGTTGAATGTCGTTCATTGCTTGTCCGGCCTATGATGGGGGGCGCCTGTTGCAGGCATGTTACCAGCGCCACCACGACGCAACGATGCTGCAGGGCGACAGGCGACCCGGCCTGCGACCATGCGATGCCGCAGCGTGGGAACACGGCGCGGAACGTGCAGTCGCCTCAGGACAGAATGTCGCGCGAGACGATCCAGTGGCGCCCTTCGCCAGGCAGGGCCTCGGCCGCCGCGGGTCCAGAGGTCCCGGCCGAATAGTTGGGGAAGGCGATGGCACGCGCCCCCGCGGTGATGCGGTCGACCCAGCGCCAGCTCGCCTCGACGAAGTCCCAGCGTGCGAACAGCGTCGGGTCGCCGCACAGGAACTCGTGCAGCAGGATCTCGTAAGCCTCGGCGGTGTTCAGGCCGTACACGCAGTGGTGGCAGTGCTCCATCGCCACGGTCTCGATGCGCAGGTCCTCACCCGGCACCTTCACGTTGAACTCGATCGAGATGCCCTCGTTCGGCTGGATGCGGATCGAGATCACGTTCGGCCCGACGCCGGTGGTGGCGCCGGCGAACGGGCCGCCCGACAGCGGCCTGAACACGATGTTGGCCTCGGCGAGCCTGCGTCCCATCCGCTTGCCGGTGCGCAGGAAGAACGGCACCCCGTCCCAGCGGGGATGGTCGATCCGGGCGCGCACTGCCACGAACGTCTCGGTCGACGAAGCCGGGTCAACGCCCCGCTCCTGCCGGTAGCCCGGGACCGCATGCCCGCCGACCTCGCCCGGACCGTACTGCCCGACCACGACGTCCCCCGCCTGCACTGGCGCGAGCCGCCGGACGACATCGACCATCGCGTCGCGGATGGCCTCGGCATCGAGGGTGGCCGGCGGCTCCATCGCGGCCAGGGCGAGCACCTGCAGCAGGTGGTTCTGCAGCATGTCGCGCACCGCGCCAGCACGCTCGTAGTAGCCGGCCCGACCCTCGGTGCCGAGCGTCTCGGCGAGGGTTACCTGCACGTGGTCGATGCAGTGCCGGTCCCAGACCGAGCCGAACAATGGGTTGGCGAAGCGCATCACGAGCAGGTTGCGCACCAGCTCCTTGCCCAGATAGTGGTCGATCCGGTAGATCGATGGCTCGTCGAAGTGGCAGGTGATGCGGTCGTTCAGCGCTTGCGCCGAGGCGAGATCATGGCCGAACGGCTTCTCGAAGCACAGGCGGCGCCAGCTGCCGGCAGTGAACAGCCCACCCTGCACCAGCAGCGCTGCGGTCGGCTCGAACGCATCGGCCGGCAACGCGAAGTACACCGCCCGCGCCCCCCCGGCGCCGCGCTCGTGCGCCAGTGCGTCGACGGCGTCGACAAAGGCGCGCAGGGTACCCGCGGTGTAATCGAAAGACAGGCTGCGCACATCGGCGCGAAACGCTGCCAGCGCGTCCGCCTCCGCCGCCCCGCCGCCCTTGGCCGCGTCGAGCGGTGCGAGCAGTTCGGCCTCGGAAGTCGCACGGCGGGTGACGCCGACCACCGGTGTCGCCCGGTGCAGGAAGCCGCGCTGGTGCAGGGCGGCCAGTGCCGGGAAGATCTTGCGCTTAGCGAGGTCGCCGGTGGCACCGAACACCAGGATCACGCAAGGCGCGCAGCGGTCGCTGGCGGTGGTGTCGGTCGGGCTCATGGTTCGTCCAGGTCGGTGAAGGCCCGCTCGAGTGCGACCCGGTCCTGCAGGCGGACCCGCACGCCGGTCACTCCGGCGCGGACGGCCTGACCGCGTGGCCGCCGAACTCGCGCCGCATCGCTGCCAGCATCCGCAGCGCGAGCGAGTTCGGATCGCGCGACTGGTAGCGCGCATGCAGCGCATAGGTGTTGGCGACGAACGGCACGGCATGCTCCATCGCCTCGATCGCCGCCCAGCGGCCCTCACCGCTGTCGGCGACATGCGGCGCGATCGCGGACAGGTCGGCGTCGCGGGCCAATGCTTCTGCGGCCATCTTCATCAGGAACGAGCTGACGATCGTGCCGTGGTTCCAGATGCCGGCGATGCCGGGAAGGTCGAGCCCCTTCAGCGACCCGTTCTGCAGCAGGTCGAATCCCTCGGCGATCGCCTGCATCATTCCGTATTCGATCGCGTTGTGCACCATCTTCACGTAGTGGCCCGAGGAGGGATCGTCGCCCACCCGCGCGAAGCCCTGCGCGAGGCCGAGCGCCTCGAAGATCGGCAGGCAGTGCCGGTAGGCGGCCGCATCGCCGCCGATCATCATCGGGTAGCCGCTGTCGGCCGCGACGATGCCGCCACTGACCCCGACGCCGAGCAGCCGGACGCCGCGCTCTGCACATTCCACCGCACGGCGCGAGGTGTCGCGGTGGTTGGAGTTGGCGCCATCGACCAGGATATCGCCCGGTGCCAGCTGCTCGCAGACCTCGCGATAGATCCCTTCGGTGACGTCGCCGGCGGGCAGCATCAGCCAGACCACGCGCGGTTGCGCGGCGAGCATCGACACCAGCTGCATCGGCGAACCCGCACCGCGCGCCCCCTGCG
>CANHBC010000148.1 GCA_947458835.1 Betaproteobacteria bacterium
AGCTGGGCGGGGTCATCGCCTTCCGCGAGCAGGTCCTGCTGCCGGGCCGTATCCGACTGAACGACCTCGCGATGGCCGTCGCGCGCGAGGTCAACGCGATCCACCGCGAAGGCATCGATGCGCGGGGGCTGCCGGGCAAGGATCTGTTCCGATTTGATGCTGCTGCCAGCGCGGCCGATTCGCTGGCGGTCGCGATCACCGACCCGCAGTCCGTGGCTTCAGCCGGCCCGCTGCGCGTGATTCCTGCCGGGGCGAACGTCACCGGAACGGACGCCACGGTGGCGTTCGGCGCGTCCCGGTCCACCCAGCCGATGCCGCTGAACGTGCTGTTTGATCCCACCGAAGGGCAACCCAGCCGCGCGCTGTCGGTCCAGCTGGAAGCCTACGATGGCATTGCGTCGATCCCCGGCGGCCTGACGGACGTGGCCGTGTATTTCGACGTCGAGGCCGGGCAATGGCCGCAGCTGCTGACCCGGGACGGACGCCATCTGCTGGGGAGCCCGCTGACCGAAGGCCAGCGCGCACAGCTGATGGAGTACGGGGGATTCAGCCCGGGCGCCACCTATTCCGATACCTACCTGAATCCGCCATCGACCGCCCAGGCCTACCTGGGCGCCGGCTACTTCGTCGGTGCGCGTGCGCTGCCTTCGTCCTCCCCGGTCTACGACCTCGAAGGCATCGACCCGCACCAGCCGCTGGGCTACCAGGCGGTGGCGGCGCGCCTGCAGGGGCAGCCGCTGGTGGGCGCCGCGACCGTCGACATCCCGGCCGGCGCACTGGTGCTCAACGGACAGGCGCTGGCGGCCTATTCCGGTCCCGCGACGGTCGAAGACCTGGCGACCTGGCTCAACGGACAGTCGGCACTGACCGGCGCCACGGCGTCGGTCGTCTACCCGCAGTCGCCCGCGTCGGGGTCGGTGAGCGACGCGCCGACGCTGCTGCTGACCGCGGCCGATGCCAGCAGCCCGCTGATGCTGGGCATCGGTGCCAATGGGTCCCCGTCCGACCTCGGGAAGCTGGGCTTCAGCACCGCGCTGTACTGGCAGGGTGAAGTGCCGGAAGACCTGATCGTGATGGCGACTTCGACCGCCGACGGAACCACTGACCTGCAGGTGTCGGCAGCATACTCGGGACAGGAACACGATCGGCTCCAGGCGCTGCGTGCCCGTCGCTTTCAGGTCGACTTCGATTCCGCGACGCACTACCGTATCACCGACGTGGCGACCGGAACGGTGCTGGCCGAGCGCAGCTATGATCCGCTGGCGGGTACGATCGAATATCAGGGTCTGGTCGTTTCGCTCACGTCTGCACCGTCCGCGGGTGACCGCTACCGGATCGACGGCAATCTGGATGGCATCGGCGACAACTCGAACCTGCTGCCGCTCGCCGCCCTCGAGGATCGCAAGCTGCAGGACGGCTACTCGCTCGGCGAAGCCTACACCGCGCTGTCCGGGCGCATCGGCACGGTGGCCTGGCAGGCCGGGCTCGCCCAGGAAGCCCTCGAGGTGGTGAACACGCAGGCGATCCAGGCCCGCGATGCGGTCAGTGGCGTCAGCCTGGACGCGGAAGCGGCAAACCTGATCCGGTTCCAGCAGGCCTACCAGGCGAACGCTAAAGTCATGCAGGTCGCAACCGATCTCTTCGATACCCTCATCCGCATCGGCTGACAGGCGCACTCCCGGCATGCAGATATCCACCAGTTACCGCTTCGACCGTGCGATCGAGAATGTCACGCGTGCGCAGCAGGCGCTTGCCAAGTCACAGACCCAGCTGGGCACCGGCAAGCAACTGGTGCTCCCGAGCGACGAGCCCGTGCAGGCCCAGCTGATCGAGCGCCTCGGGTCGGCGCTGGCGCGCCAGGAATCCTTCGCCAAGGACTTGCAGACCGTCCAGCACCGCTTCGAAGTCGAGGAAACTGCCGTCCGCGCCTCGATGACCACACTGACCAGCTTCAAGGACCAGGTCATCCAGGGCGGAAACGAAAGCTACGCCAACCTGGATCGCAAGGCGCTCGGGGTGGCCCTGCGCAACCTGCGCGATCAGCTGGTGGACCTGGGCAATGCACGCGACCGCGCCGGGCAGTATGTGTTCGGCGGAAGTCGGGTCGGCGCCGCCCCGTTCGTCGAACGCGATGGCGCCATCGTGTATGAAGGCGACCAGACCGGCGTGTTCGTCACCACCGGCGACCAGCGCCTGCAGCAGTACAACCGTTCGGGGGCCGATGTCTTTGCCCGCGTGGTGCGGCAGACGGCCGATGGCGCGCGCGGCGTGGAGTTCTTCGACGTGCTCGATGACGCGATCGTAGCGGTCGAGTCGGGCGACCGGGCGGGCCTTGAACGCAGCCTGCGCGAGGTGGACGAACTCTACGCACACGCGACGCTGACCCTGGCTGACATTGGCGGCAGCCAGAGTAACGTCGAGGTGCAGCTGTCCGTGACGGACGACATGGCCCTGCGCCTGAAGGCGATGCGGTCGGAGGCGGAAGACGTCGACTATGCCCAGACGGTCTCCGAGATGAGCAAGCAGATGCTGGCACTGGAAGCGGCAATGAGCAGCCTGGCGCGGATCTCCGAACTGAACCTGTTCAGCTACCTGGGACGCTGAAGGCCCAGGTGCAGGTATAAAGTCTTGCGTGCGGCAACCGAATCCCACCATGGCAGGACGATGATCGCCAAGCGACGAAGGGAACGGGGTTGGCAGAGAACCTGATTGGCGCCCTGAAGGCGGGCTCCGGAATCGATATCGGCACCCTGGCCCGTGACCTGGTCGAGGCGACGCGCGCCCCCCAGAAAGCCCTGATCGACCAGAAGCTGCAGGCCTCCGAGGCGCGCATCTCCGGTTACGGCGTGGTGCAGTTCGGGCTGTCGGAAATCCGAAAGGCGTTCGACGCACTGAAGGACGCCCAGTCGCTGGCCACCGTCTCGGTTCGCAACCCGCGCAGCGAAGCGGTGTCGGTCACGGCTACGGGCGAGGCCCGGCCGGGCATCTATCAGGTCGAGGTACTGAGCGTCCTGTCGAGCCAGCGCTCGCTCAGCAATGGCTTCGCCTCCCGGACCACGCCGCTTTCGAACGCGCCCGCCCAGCTGTCTCTGACCCGGGCCGGTACGGCTACCACCATCGAGCTGCCGGACACCAGTCCCGCGGGCATCGTGACGGCGATCAACGGATCAGGCACCGGCCTGACCGCCGAACTGGTCGAGACGGGCGGTGCGCTGCCCTTGCGCATCGTCGTCTCCGGGGGCGAGGGCGCGTCGAATGCCTTCACCCTGTCGAGCAGCCTGGATGCCGGCGTCCTCGATTTCGGCACCACCGCGAAGACCGCCGCCGATGCACGCGTCCGGATCGATGGCGTGGAGTACCAGCGCTCGTCGAACCGGATGACCGGACTCGTACCGGGCCTCACCTTCGACCTGCAGGCCACGACGAGCAGTGCCGGCACGGTATCCGTCGTGCGCGACACTACCGAGCTCGCCGACCGGGTGCGCAAGCTCGCCGCCGCCTACGATGACTTCGCGAAGTCGCTCGACATCCTCACCGACCGTGACAGCGAGGTGGAAGAGTTCGGCGGCGCCCTGGTCGGCGATCCGCTGGTCCGACAGATCCGCAGTCAGGTCGAAGGATTCCTGCGTGCCGGGGGCGCCGGAGGCGTGGCCACCTCGGCCGAGTTCGGCCTGTCGACCAGTGGCGAGACCACGCTGGACGAGGTCAAGCTCAAGCGTGCACTGGAGAACAACCCCGAAGGCGTCCTGCGCTTCTTCACCGGCGACGGCAATGCCGTGGATGGCCGGTCCGGCCGCGCGGTGAAGGCGCTGGAGGCGATGACCAACCCGGTGACCGGCCTGGCCGCGAAGCAGAAGCTGTCCGCCGTCGCACGCACCGCCACCTACCAGCAGCAGCTGGGGCGGCTGGAGGAACGGATGGACGCCCTGCTCGCCCGCTACACCCGGCAATTCAGCATCATGGAATCGATCGTCGGCAACAGCAACAGCCTGCGCACCAGCCTGCAGGGTACTTTCGAAGGACTGGCGGAAGTCTACAAGCGGCGATGATCCGCACCGGCCTATAAAGGTTCGCCGGCTCCGACCGACTTCTTTCCTGGAACCCCGTCGGCACGCCCGACGACGGCCGCTCGCCGACAAGGTGGCGCGGCTTCGACAGGAGGTCGGAAATGAGCATCGAAATCAGTTCTTCCGTTGCGCTCGCAGGCAGCGCGATGTCGGCCCCGCGCCCTGCATCCGCCGAACCCGCAGCGTCGCAGCCAGCGGTCGCGACGTCCGGCACCAGCCAGGCCGGTAGCGCGAACTCCGTGCAGGTGGCCGAACGGGTCCTGCGCAAGGCCGACGTGGGATACAGCGCCGAAGAGGTGCGCCGCAACCTTGCCGAAGCCGTCGAACGCATGAACGACCAGATGCGCGAGAACGGCCGTGCACTGGCGTTCAGCGTGGACGAGAAGGTCGACCGGACCGTGATCACGGTGCGCCAGCGCGAGACCGGGGAGGTGGTGCGCCAGATCCCGTCCGAGCAGGTGCTCAAGGTCGCGCACAGCATCGAGGACATCAAGGGCCTGCTGTTCAACCAGGTCATCTGAGGCGTGTTTTTCAAGCGCAGGCTGTAAAGCTCCACGACCTGCGTCCGACTCATCAAACAACAGCCCGCGGAATCACTTGCCGGCAGGCTGTCGCAGTCCAGGGAAGGCGTTTCGCGACGCCCCGCATGACACGAACGCACCGGCCAGGAGAATGTAATGACCGTCATCAATACCAACACCAAAGCGCTGTTTGCACAGAACGCGCTGTCGATCAACAACCGTACGCTGACCACTGCGATGCAGCAGCTGTCGACCGGCAACCGGATCAACGGCGCGAAGGATGACGCCGCCGGACTGGCGATCGGCACCCGCATGAGCGCCGACCTGCGCGGCATGTCGGTGGCGATCCGCAATGCCAACGACGGGATCTCGCTGACGCAGACCGCCGAAGGCGCGCTGGGTGAAGTCAGCAACATGCTGCAGCGGATGCGCGACCTGTCCGCCCAGGCGGCCACTGGCAGCCTGACCAGCTCGAACCGCAAGGCCCTGCAGGCCGAGCTGGACCAGCTGGTCGCCGAGATCGACAACGTTGCCAAGACCACCAACTTCAACGGCATCCAGCTGCTGGATGGCAGCACGAAGGCCGTTTCGCTGCAGACCGGTGTACGCGAAGGCGAGCAGGTCACGGTCAGCATCCAGTCGGCCACCAGTCAGGCGCTCGGGCTCCAGGGTTCCCGCATCGAAGGCGAGGTCACCAGTGGCCGGATCGGTGCGCTCACGTCACTCGCCACCAATGACGTGCTGATCAATGGCAAGAACGCGATCGGCACGAACATCACAGCGCAGGTGACCGCCCAGGAACTGGCTGCAAACATCAACACGAATTCAGGCGAGCATCGCGTGGTCGCATCGGCGTTCAACACGCTCAAGGGTGTGGCTCCGACCAGCTCGGTGTTCGCCAGCGGGGCGCTGACGGTCAACGGCGACAGCATCGGTGCAGCCAGCAGCGTCGAGGAACTCGTTTCGAACATCAACCGCGACGCAGCCGGGGTCACAGCGGTACTGGCCAATGACGGAACGATCGAACTGTCCAACGACACCGGCGCCAACATCGTGATCACCGGCTCGGACTCGACAACGGCCGGGTTCTCTGCCGCGACCTATCGCGGTTTCGTGACCCTGAACAGCATGGACGGTGGCGATATCGCGATCCAGGCAAAGAGCGGGGCCAATGGGTACGTGGGTGGTACCGGCACGATTGCCGATGTCAAGAACATGGGCTTCAACGAGTCGAGCGACGGCGTGGCCTTTTCCGGATCGGCCGTGTCCTCTAGCGCAATCGCACCTGATAGCGATCTGCGTATCAACGGCGTGCGCGTAGGCCCCTCGGCGGACGGCTCTGCTTCGGCCAAGGCAGCGGCGATCAACAAGCTGACCGCCGAGACTGGTGTGACGGCGACGGCCAGGACCGAGGTCGAGCTGGATTACGACGTCAGTAACCTGTCTGCCGCTGCCGAAGTAACAATCAACGGTGTCGTGGTTGATCTCCAGGCTGAAACGGATATCGGCGGTGTACTTGACGCGATCAACGCTGCGGGCGCCGGCGTACTGGCCTCGACCAGTGCACAGGGCAAGCTCGTTCTGACCTCCGAGACGGGTGCTGATATCCGTTACCTGGACGCTGACGAATTCCTCACCGGCGCCACCACTGAGCAGACCGCTGGCGGTCAGATCACCCTCACCTCGTCCATTGGCAGCGATATTCGCATCGAGTCCAAGAGTTCGGGTGCCGCTGCGTTGATCGGCTTTGCCGACCAGGGCGGTTCGTCCACGGCGGTCGGTGGCGCGTTGTCGATCACCACGCAGGAGTCGGCCGGCCGTGCGATCAGCGTCATCGACGCCGCCCTGGATTCGGTGGCGATGGACCGCGCCAACCTCGGCGCGTTCCAGAACCGGCTGACCGCCGCGGTCGACAACCTGTCCAGCCAGAGCATCCACCTCGCGGAATCGAAGGGTCGCATCATGGACACCGACTACGCGAAGGCGACCACCGAACTGGCCCGGTCGCAGATCGTGCAGCAGGCGGCCACGGCGATGCTCGCTCAGGCCAACCAGCAGCCGTCGATGGTCCTGTCGCTGCTGCAGTAATCCTGAGGTAGTGACTCGCGCCGTTCGCGGCGCACAATCGAAGGGGTGCCGTCGCTGGCACCCCTTCGTTGTTTCCGGGACGCGGACATCAGAGATGACTCACGGGTGCGGCTCATGAGCGGAAACCTCCCCGACAGTGCAGTTCCCTCGTGCTGGCAGTGCCGGCACTTCGGAATTTCCTACGATGCCAGGCTGCCCTACCTCTGCCGGGCCTTCGATATCAAGAGCCGGGCGCTGCCGTCGGTGGAAGTCCAGCGCGCGGACGGACGGGCCTGCCAGGGGTTCAGCCCGAAACCGACAGGGTCGCCGCCACGCCCGGGGCGTTGAATGCGACCCGCGTCGTACCACGCCCGCCTGTCTGAAAGTCGACAGGCCCGGTCGCCGTCGCTCACGCCACACGGGCAGCGCAATGAAACAATTGCGCGTTTTGAACCTTTAGTGAACCTTTAATGGATGGCATAGTCCTTGCAATTGATGGTCGGTGCACATCAAGGGCAGGACAATGGCACAAAAACCCGACATCCAAGCCGTATGGCTCGACCCGCATGGCCTGATACCAGAGCCGGCCGCGCGGATGTTTGCGAATCTGGGCTGGCGGATCACCGTCGTCCGGATGCTCGAGGAACTGGGGGATGCGGCGCGGGCTGCCGACGCCGTCGTGCTGCGCGTAGCACGGGATCTCTCCATCCTGGAGGACGCGCGCGGCGAGTTGCGTCGCGCAGGGTTGTCCTGCACGCTGGTATGCCGACTGGACTCGGGTGCCCTGTCACTGGCCGCTGCCGTGTCGCGGGCGGGGGTAGAGCAGATCGTGGGTGCCGACGACTGGTCCGAAGCCAGCTGGAACCAGATCGCCCGTTCCCTCGGGGCACCTGCCACCCCGTCGGCGCGTGCCCGACCGCAGCCGGTGTTTGCCGACGCGGCCAGCCGGGCCTTGCTGGACATGGCGCGGCGAGTGGGTGCCGCCGGGGTCACCGCGCTGGTGCTCGGACCCACAGGCGCTGGCAAGGAAGTGCTGGCGCGCCTGCTGCATGAGGCCTCGCCGAGGGCCGAGGGGCCGTTTCGCGCGCTCAACTGCGCGGCGATGCCCGAACACCTAGTCGAGGACATCCTGTTCGGGCACGAGAAGGGCGCCTTCACCGGCGCGATCCGCGACCACGCCGGTCTGTTCGAACAGGCACAGGGCGGCACGCTGTTCCTGGACGAGATCGGCGAGATGCCCGTGCTCCTGCAGAGCAAGCTGCTGCGGGTGCTGCAGGAGCGCGAGATCACGCGCCTGGGCGGCCACGCACCGGTTCCGGTCGACGTGCGCATCGTCGCGGCGACCAACCGAGACCTGCGGCGCGCGATCGCCGAGCGAGCGTTCCGCGAAGATCTCTATTACCGGATCGCCACCTTCCAGCTCCGGGTGTCGCCGCTCTCGAGCAGGCCGGGGGACATCCTGCCGCTGGCGGCGCGGTTCCTCGCCGAGCAGCCCTGTCCGGACGGCGCCTGGGTGCTGACACCCGATGCGCAGACCCGGCTGCTGTCGCACCCCTGGCCCGGCAATATTCGCGAACTGCAGAACGTGGTCTTGCGAGCCACCGTCGTCTGCCAGGGCGCCTGCATCGAGGCAAGGCATCTGCTGTTCGATGCCTGGGATGCGTCGCCTGGCGCCGATACCGCCGCACTCCCCAGCCCGGGGGTGGCCACCGCCTCCAGTGTGCCCCGCCCGGAGGACACCTGGATGCCCGTCGGTCAGCCAGTGTCCGGACTGCCGCCGGTGCTGCCGGGCGCCTGGCCGGCGATGGCCGCCAGCGACCTGCACAGCGCCACGCAGTTCCACGAGCACCGCGTGATCATGGCGGCGCTGGCCGCGTGTGCGACCCGCACGGAAGCGGCGCGGCGGCTGGGCATCAGCGACCGCACGCTCAGGTACAAGCTCGCGCGCCTGCGCGACGTCGGCCTGATGCCTGCAGTGACCGATTGACGCGCACGGAGAAACCACAGCCATGGTCGAGAAGGTCACTTCGCAAGCGAATATCCAGGCGATGCTCCACACACTGCGCAGCCACCAGGCGCAGGCATCGGCCGGCGTCGATCCGTCTGCAGTGCAGGCGGCGATGCCGGGTGCGGTGGAGACCCCACGTACCGACTTTGGTGCGCTGGTGCGCAATGCGATCGGCGAGGTCAACGCGTTGCAGGGACAGTCCCGCGCCCTGCAGGCTGCCTACGACAGCGGCCAGCCCGTCCCGCTGACGGAAGTCGTGCTGGGGATGCAGAAGTCCTCGCTCGCCTTCGAAGCCACGCTGCAGATCCGCAACAAGATGCTCAAGGCCTACGAAGAGATCATCAACATGCCCGTCTGAGTACGCGGACATCCTGAACCCCCTGCGCAAACGAACCGACCGGATTCCCCACGATGGCCACCGCGCCCCAGACCGAGACCGCAGCCATGGCAATGCCTGGCGCATCCGGCATCCCCGCCCCGATGCGCCCGACCCCGCCAGCGATGCCAGCCGCCGAGGCTGCATCGACCGTCGCGCGCCAGCCGCTGGCGCCTTCGAACCTTCCGCTGCCCGAGCGCCTGCGCGCATGGACGCGCGAACCCGCGTTCCGGCGCGCGCTGCCAGGCATCGTGGCTGTGCTGGCCCTGCTGCTGATCGGCATCGTGTTCGCGCTGATGCA
>CANHBC010000149.1 GCA_947458835.1 Betaproteobacteria bacterium
ATCGTCGATGACGCGACCCACGAGGCGATCGCAGTCGTACCGGAGCACAGCATCGGGGGCGAACGTCTGACACGGCTGCTCGACGAGATCTGCGCGAAGAGAGGCAAGCCTGCCGTCATGCGGACCGACAACGGCAGGGGGTTCACGGGGAAAGCGATGCTCAACTGGGCCTACCGCAACCCGGTCTTGCTGAAGCTGATCGAACCCGGGAAGCCAAACCAGAACGCGTACGTCGAATCCTTCAACGGGCGCTTGCGCGATGAATGTCTGAACGAGCACTGGTTCACCAGCCTGGCCCATGCACGAGTGGAGATCGAACGCTGGCGCAGGGAATACAACGAGGAACGACCGAAGAAGTCCCTGGGCGGCCTGACCCCCGCCCTTTACGCGCAGAAACTGGCCAGTGAGGCCCTTACAATGACGGCCGCACTCTAGATCGACGTGCTACTGATTGCGGGGGGACGTCGGATCGCGAGCGCGAGTCTCCGCGTCCCCAGAAAGGTCGCAATTTGCGAAGGTCTGTTGGTCTACAATCGCTCACCTGCGCTGCGCCATCTCAGGCACCGCCCGGCTACACAAGTCAGCCACGGTGCTGTTAGGCAGATGTTTGGCATTGCAAGAACGGCGAAAAAACCGCTGTAAAAACAATGACAAAAACAGCAGCGTGGCAATACAAGGTTTGCTACGGCCGCCTGAGCTGAGGCGCCGGCCGGACCCCGACCTCGCGCCGCCGGCACCGCCGCGCGGCGCGCGCCTTATCGAGAGGAACTGAATCGATGCCCGTCAACCTGTCCCCGCTGGACCCCGCGTCGCTGTCGCCGGTCGCCGGCGTAGAGCTCGGCTTCGCCGAGGCTGGCATCCGCAAGGCGGGCCGGCGTGACCTGATGCTGGTGCGCCTGGCCCCCGGCACGCGCGTGGCCGGCGTGTTCACCCAGAACAGCTTCGCCGCCGCGCCGGTGCAGGTCTGCCGCGAGCATCTGGCACTGGGTGGGGAGGTGCGTGCGCTGGTCGTCAATGCCGGCAACGCCAACTGTGGCACCGGTGCGCGCGGGCTGGCTGATGCGCGCCAGTCGTGCGAATGGGTGGCCGCCGCCGTCGGCTGCAAGCCGACCGAGGTGCTGCCGTTTTCCACCGGCGTGATCCTCGAGCCGCTGCCGATGCCGCGCATGCAGGCGGCGCTGCCCGCCTGCGTCGCCAGCCTCGGCGCCGACCACTGGGCTCAGGCCGCTTCGGCCATCATGACGACCGACACCGTGCCCAAGGGCGCCTCTGTCCGGGTCGTGCTGGATGGTACGTCGGTCACCGTGACCGGCATCGCCAAGGGCGTGGGCATGCTGCAGCCGAACATGGCCACCATGCTTGCCTACCTCGCCACCGACGCGGCGATCGCCGGTCCGGTGCTGCAGTCGCTGGTGCGGCGGGTCGCGGACCGTTCCTTCAACCGCGTCACCGTCGACGGCGACACCTCCACCAACGACTCGTTCGTGCTGATGGCCACCGGGCAGTCCGGCGCGCCGGTGATCGGCGAGGCTTCCGATCCGCGGTTGCCGGTGCTGGAGGCTGCGCTGGTCGATGTCGCCGCACGGCTGGCGCAGGCGATCGCGCGCGACGGCGAGGGCGCGACCAAGTTCATCACGGTCCAGGTCGGCGGCGGCGCCGACGAGGCCGAGGCGCTGCGCGTGGCGCGTGGCGTCGCCAACTCGCCGCTGGTGAAGACCGCACTGTTCGCCTCCGACCCCAATCTGGGCCGCCTGCTGATGGCCATCGGCAATGCCGGCGTCGCCGGGCTGGACACCTCGCGCGTGCAGGTGAGCCTGGGCGACGTGAAGGTGATCGTCGACGGCGGACGCGCGGCCAGCTACCGCGAGGAAGACGGCGCGCGCGTGATGAAGCCCGCCGAGATCACCATCCACATCGACCTGGGACGCGGCAGCGCGGCCACCACCGTCTGGACCTGCGATTTCTCCTATGACTACGTCAAGATCAACGCGGAATACCGCACCTGAGGCCACGGTGGAACTGCCGGCCGCTGCGCTCGCCCGCCTCGCCGATGCGGCCGAGCGGCTGGTCGAGGGGCTGGCTCACCTGGCGCCCCCACCGGCATCGGCCATCGACTGGAACGCCGCCGTGGCGTTCCGCTGGCGCAGGCGCAACGGCGTCGGGCAACTGCTGCCGGTCACGCATCGTCACCGCATCGACCTGTCCGACCTGCAGGGTGTCGATGCGCAGAAGAAGCTTGTCGACCAGAACACACGCCAGTTCGTGCAGGGGGCACCTGCGAACAACGTGCTTCTGACCGGCGCGCGCGGCACGGGCAAGTCGTCGCTGGTGAAGGCGGTGCTCAACCGCTACGCCCCGAAGAAGCTGCGCCTGATCGAGGTCGACAAGCAGGACCTGCTCGACCTGCCGGAGATCGTCGACGCGATCAGTGCCCGCCCGGAGCGGTTCATTCTCTACTGCGACGACCTGTCCTTCGAGGCGGACGAGCCCGGGTACAAGGCGCTGAAAACGGTGCTCGATGGATCGATCTCGGCGGCCTCGGAGAACGTGCTCGTCTACGCCACGTCCAACCGCCGTCATCTGATGCCGGAGTACATGCGCGAGAACCTCGAGTACCAGCACGTCGGCGAGGAGATCCATCCGGGCGAGACCTCGGAGGAGAAGATATCGTTGTCCGAGCGCTTCGGCCTGTGGGTGTCGTTCTGGCCGTTCACCCAGGACGAGTACCTGGCGATCGTCGACCACTGGCTCGCCCACTTCGGCGTCGAGGATCGCGCCTCGCCGCAGGTGCGCGAGGCGGCGCTGCAGTGGGCGCTCGGCCGCAGTTCGCGCAGCGGCCGCATCGCCTGGCATTTCGCCCGCGACTGGGCCGGGCGCCGACAGATGGGCGCTACTGCGCGCGCGAAGAAGCCGCGCGGCTGAGCATGCCTGGCGCCGACGACCCGGCTGCCGCATCGGCACCGCCGCTGCTGCAGGTGGTTGCCGGCATCCTCGAGCGCGATGACGGGCGGGTGCTGATCACCCAGCGGCCAGAGGGCAAGGTCTATGCCGGCTACTGGGAGTTCCCCGGTGGCAAGGTCGAGCCGGGCGAGGGCACCTTCGAGGCCATCGCGCGGGAGCTGCGCGAAGAGCTGTCGATCGAGGTCGTGGTCGCCCATCCCTGGTTGCGGCGGCGCTTTGTGTATCCGCATGCGACGGTCGAACTGCGCTTTCTGCGCATCCCCCGCTGGAACGGCGAGGTGCATGGCAATGAAGGACAGGCATTCAGCTGGGAGCTGGCCGACGCGCCTGCGGTGCAGCCGATGCTGCCGGCGAACGGACCGATCCTCGCCGCGCTCCGGCTCCCGTTCGAGTACGGGCTGACCCAGGCGGTCGCTGTCGGCGTGACCGCGCAGCTCGCGGCGCTGGACACCGCCCTCGCGGGCGGACTGCGGCTGGTGCAGGTGCGCGAGCCGGGCATGGACGCCGACGCACTGGCCGCGTTCGCGCGCGAGGTGGTCGTGCGCTCGCACCGGGCCGGCGCGCGGGTGCTGGTCAACGGCGAGGTCGCGCTCGCGCGGTCCGTGGGCGCCGACGGCGTGCATCTGCGGGCCGCGCAGCTCGCGCAGCTGGCCGAGCGGCCTGTGTTCTCGCTGGTCGGTGCGTCCTGCCACGACGCGGCCGAACTCGCGCGTGCGGAAGCGCTCGGCTGCGACTTTGCCGTGCTCGGCCCGGTCGCGCCGACGCTCACGCATCCGGGTGCGCCGACGCTGGGCTGGGCAGGCTTCGCCGCCCTGGCATCGACGTCGACCATCCCGGTGTATGCACTGGGCGGGATGCGGCGCGAAGACCTCGGACGGGCGCGTACCCATGGCGCACAGGGCATCGCATTCCAGCGTGCCGCCTGGACATCGATCTTCCCGGGTGACCGACCATGACCTCGACCCTGACTGCCGTTGCCGATCCCTCGCTGCTGGTACCGATGCAGGTCGACGGCATGCGCTGCCGGCGACTCGACCTCGGTCGCCTGCTCCCGGCACGTGCGCTCGACCGGCTGCCACGCACGCTGCGCATCCTGTTCGAGAATGCAGCACTGCATGCCCCCGATCGCCTGGTGCCGCTGGTCGGCGGTGACGGCAGCATCGACCGCGGCGGCGAGCTCGACTTCTTCCCGGCGCGCGTCCTGATGCACGACACCACGTGCCTGCCGGCGCTGGCCGATATCGCCGCGATGCGCGATGCGGTGGCGGTGCTGGGCGGTGATCCGGCGCAGGTGAACCCGGTGATCCCGGTCGACCTGGTGATCGACCACTCGGTCACGGTCGAGCATCACGGCAGCCCGGAGGCAGCACGGCTCAACCTGGCGGTGGACTTCCGGCGCAACGCCGAGCGCTACCGCTTCGTGAAGTGGGCCCAGCAGAGCCTTTCGAACTTCCGCGTGATGCCGCCGGGCAGCGGCATCCTGCACCAGATCAACCTGGAATACCTCGCCGAGGTGGTGAAGCTTTCCGAAGCCGCCGATGGTGATGCGCCGGTGGTATGGCCTGACACGCTGGTCGGCACCGACAGCCATACCCCGATGGTCAATGCCCTGGGCGTGCTCGCCTGGGGCGTGGGCGGGGTCGAAGGCCAGGCCGCCATGCTCGGCGAGCCGCTGGCGATGCAGGTGCCGCGGGTGGTCGGCGTGCGCCTGGAGGGCCGGCTGACGGCAGGGGTGACCGCCACCGACCTCGCGCTGCACGTGACGGCGCTGCTGCGCGCGCACGGCGTGATCGGTTGCTTCGTCGAGTTCTGCGGTCCGGGCGTCGCCGCCCTGTCGGTGGCCGATCGCGCGACGGTCGCCAACATGGCGCCCGAGTACGGCGCGACCTGCTCGTTCTTCCCGGTCGATGGCGCGACGCTCGACTACCTGCGAGCGAGCGGGCGCAGTGCGATCCAGGTCGCGCGGGTAGCCGCGCATGCGCGCGCGCAGGGTACCTGGCTGGACGCCGGCGGTCCGGATCCGCGCTTCGACGAAGCCCTGACGCTCGACCTGGCGACGCTCGCGCCGATCGTCGCCGGGCCGCGCTATCCGCACGAGCGCAAGCCCCTCGGCGCAGTGCGCGCGGACTTCCTGCAGGCGCTGCCGGCGCTGGCACCCCGTCCGCGCGACGCGTCGAGTCCGCCACTGCCCGAGGCGGGCCGGCCGCGGACCTTCGCCACCGACGGCGGCGCGACGCTGCGCGACGGGGCCGTGGTGCTGGCCGCGATCACGAGCTGCACCAACACCTCGAACCCGGCACTGCTGGTCGGGGCGGGGCTGCTCGCACGCAATGCCCGGCGGCGCGGGCTTTTGCGCAAGCCCTGGGTGAAGACCTCGCTGTCGCCCGGCTCGCGCGTGGTGGCGGGCTACTTGGCCGCGTCCGGCCTGCAGGACGACCTGGATGCTCTGGGCTTCCATGTCGCCGGGCTCGGCTGCATGACCTGCATCGGCAACTCGGGGCTGCTCGAGCCGGACGTGGTCTCCGCGGTCGAACGGCAGGGCCTGTGCGCGGTCGGCGTGTTGTCCGGCAACCGCAATTTCGACGGCCGGGTGAATGCCCACCTGTCCGGTGCCTATCTCGCATCGCCGGCGCTGGTGGTGGCCTACGCGCTGGCCGGCACGGTGGACATCGACCTCGAGCGCGACCCGATCGCCGAGGATGCCAGCGGTGCACCGGTCCGGCTTGCCGACCTCTGGCCCTCGGACGCCGAGATCCGCGCCGTGGTCGAGCGGCACGTGGTGCCCGGGCTGTTCGAGGCCGCCTACAGCGGCATCACCGACGGTCCGTCCGAGTGGCAGGCGATCGATGCCCCGGCCAGCACCTGCTTTAGCTGGGAGCCTGCGTCCGACTACATCCGACGGCCCCCTTACTTCGATGGCCTGCGCGCGCAGGCGCCCGGATTGCGTCCGGTGCGCGATGCCCGACTGTTGCTGAAGCTGGGCGACGACATCACGACCGACCACATCTCGCCTGCCGGCACGATCCCGGCGTCCAGCACGGCCGGGCGCTACCTGCTCGCGCGGGGCACGCCCGAGCGCGACCTCAACCAGTACTCGACCCGGCGCAGCAACCACGAGGTACTGCTGCGCGGCGCCTTCAGCAACCGCCGCCTGCGCAACGAGGTGCTGTCCGCGGAAACCACGCCGCCCGGTGGCCATGCGTTCGACCTCCCGGGCTCGCGCGTGCTACCGGTCTACGAGGCTTCGGCCGGCTACCGCGCGGCGGGTGTACCGCTGGTGATCCTGGCCGGTCGCAACTACGGGGCGGGTTCCAGCCGCGACTGGGCGGCCAAGGCACCTGCCCTGCTCGGCGTGCGCATCGTGGTCGCCGAGAGCTTCGAGCGCATCCACCGCAGCAACCTGCTCGCACTCGGCGTCCTGCCGCTGCTCTACGACACGGGGCTCTCGCGCCACGACCTCTGCCAGGACGGCCGCGAGACCTTCACGTTCGCCGGCATCGAGGCGCTGGTGGTCGGACGCAACCGCGTCGAGGTCGAAGTCACCCGCCCGGGTAGCAGCCGCGCCACGTTCACCCTGTGGTGCGTACTCGAATCGTCGCGCGAACTCGGCTGGCTGGAGCATGGCGGCGTGCTGCAGCGGATCGTCCGTCGGCGTGCACGGGCAGGCGGCGACTGAATCCGCCCTCGTTCTGCCCGGCCGCGCTGGCGCTGGGTTAGCATGGCTCGACAACGACAATCGTCCCCGGAGGATGCGATGGACCACCCCGTTCCTGTGGCCGCGAACCGGATCCCGGCGTTCGCGCGCGCCCTTGGCCTGCCGATGGTCGCCGCCGGCCTGCTCCTGGCAGGGCCCCTGCACGCCCAGTCGGTGACCGCCCGATCCGCCGCGATGGCGGAACGCTACCCCGACCGACCGATCCGCCTGCTGGTCGGCTTCGCGCCGGGCGGTGGCGCCGACACCGCCGCGCGTCCGGTCGCGCAGCGGCTTGCCGAGGCAATGGGCCAGCAAGTGGTCGTCGACAATCGTCCGGGCAGCAGCGGCAACGTGGCTGCCGAGATCGTCGCCCGCGCCAGTCCGGACGGCTACAGCGTGCTGTTCGGCACGATCGCCAACTTCGCGATCAACCCGATGATCTACGAGCGCCTCACCTACGACCCGGTACGCGACTTCGCGCCAGTCTCGCTGGCGGCCGCGCCAGTCAACGTGGTGGTCGTGCATCCGTCCGTGCAGGCTGCGACGATGAAGGAACTCATCGCGCTGATCCGTGCCCGCCCCAACACGTTCAACTATGGCAGCTCGGGCATCGGCGGCACCGGCCACCTGGCCGGAGAACTGATGTCCCTGATGGGCGGCCTGGTCATGACCCACGTGCCGTACAAGGGTGGTGCACCGGCGATGGCCGACCTGATCGGCGGCAACATCCCGATGGTGATCACCGTCGTGCCTGGCGCGATGCCGCAGGTCAGGGCGGGTCGTGCCCGGGTGCTCGCGGTCACCACCGGCAAGCGCTCGACGCTGCTGCCCGACCTGCCGACGATCGGCGAATCCGGCCTGCCCGGCTTCGAGGCGAACAACTGGTATGGCATCGTGGTGCCGGCGAAGACCCCGCAGCCGATCGTCGGTCGCCTGAACGCGGAGGTCGTGAAGGTGCTGAACTCGCCGGGGTTGCGCGAGACCTACGCGAACCAGGGCACCGAGGCGATCCCCAGTACACCGGCCGAGTTCACCGCGTACATCCGGTCGGAGATCGCGAAGTGGGGCAGGATCGTCAAGGCTGCCGGCATCAAGGCCGACTGAGCCCCAGAAAGCGCTCGTATTCTGCGAGAAAGGGCACGCCGGGCTCGAAGTGCGGCAGGGCGCCGGACTGGAACACCGTGGACGACCAGTTCGCCCGGTCGCGTACGGTGTCGATGCCTCGGTAGTCGACGAAGTCGCCGCGCACGCCGTGCGACATCCAGACCGGCATCGTCAGTTGCTCGTACAGCGCGTTCACGTCCGCGCTGAACAGGCAGGCGGTCAGGAAGCTGATCGGCGCATGCCAGGCACCGGGCTGCCGAGTGGTGAGGACGTCATAGGCCCACATGCCCTCGTCGATGTCCTTGGCGCCCCAGGT
The DNA here is from genome assembly GCA_947458835.1 of Betaproteobacteria bacterium. Classification (GTDB taxonomy): domain Bacteria; phylum Pseudomonadota; class Gammaproteobacteria; order Burkholderiales; family CAIKXV01; genus CAIKXV01. Next base: position 8,076 of record CANHBC010000149.1, read on the forward strand.
GCGTTGCAGGAAGTAGCGGATGACGCCGGGCCGGGTCAGCCATCGGAACACCGGTGCACCGATCGACGGTCGGCTGAATAGCCGGTACAGCGCCGCGACCTTGCGCGTGCCGCCTGGCGGACCGTAGCGGCGGCGCGCGCCGCTGAAGCCCGTCGGGCTGACCAGCGCCAGGGTGCGGAAGGCGGCCGGGTCCTCCACGGCCGCCCGGGCGAGGAACTCCGAGGACAGCGACAGTGCCAGCGCATCGATCGTCACCGCGCCATGGTCCTGGCGAATGCGCGCGACCACCGCATGCAGCGCATCGGTCATCATGCGCGGCGTGTATTCCCCCGGCTGCCGCTCAGAGCAGCCGTAGCCGGGGAGGTCCAGACTGTAGACCGGCCGCGAGCTGGCGAAGTGTTCGTGCAGCGGGCGTACCTCGCAGGCGGAGGCGGCGGCGTTGACGCTGTGCACGAGCAGCATCGGCGCGGCGACGGCGGCCGTGCCGTCGAGCGCCGGGCCTGCGCGATAGCAGCCGACCCGGCCGGCCGGCGTGTCGAGCAGCAACCGCTCCCCGGTGACCGCTGGCGGCAGCGGCTTCACGACGGCTGCGTCCCGCTCACTCACCTGGATCATCCATTGGCCGGACCACGTCCGGCACGCGGTAGTCCTCGCTGGCCCAGGCGCCGAGGTCGATCAGCCGGCATCGCTCCGAGCAGAACGGACGAAACCGGTTCGAGGGGCTCCACTCCACCGTGGCGCCGCACTTCGGACAGGCGACCTTTCGGATCCGGGCAGTTTCGGTGCGGGGTGGCTCAGCGGCCATGGGTCTGGCAGTCCGGGCGACGGGGAAGGGACGTCCTGCCGGGCGGGCGTTCGGACACGTGCTGGATGAGTGTAACCGGAAGCCGGAGCACCTTGCGTAAACTGGACAGATGGCGATGCAGCCGTCCGCGATGCCGGGGCAGAGCCGGTTATCAGGTAAAGATCATCGATTCGCGGACGATAAGTGAAACGTCATGCTGACCGGGAACCGACTCGCGGTAGAGAATGGGCAGGAC
>CANHBC010000150.1 GCA_947458835.1 Betaproteobacteria bacterium
GTCGACCGCTTCAAAGCGTTCCGGGGCACCCTGCAGTGAACTCCAGTACCGCGCGGACCCGAGAGGGCGGAATGCGCGGCTAAAGGCAGGAATGAGTTCACGGTGGCTTACTGCTTATCCTGCTACCTTAGTCGGCATCCCGATTCCCATAGCCGATCGGACTTCCATGCAAACGGTCACAGGCCCCCTATCCCGTCCTGTCTCGGCATCACGCAGCCCCCGCCCCTGGCGGGTCGGTTCCGTCGTCCAGCAGAACGAACAGGCGCGCATCCGCGTCACCCTGCTCGGGCTGGTCGTGTTCGTGGCAGGGCTGGGTGCCGCGCTCAAGATCAACCTGGTAGGCGAAATCTACGTTTCGGAACTCGTACTGTTGCTGCTGCTGCTCGTGGCCCTGCCCATGGGCCTTCCGAAGCTGAAGGGCAACCGCATCTTTGCCGCCGTCCTGGTCGCATCGGCGATGACGATGTTCGGCTACATCCTCTCGGACATGGTCAGGGGCACCAGTGAGGCCCAGTACCTCCGAGGGTGGGCGCGAAATGCCATGGTCGTCACCAGCATCATCGTGCTGTGTGCCCTTGCGGCCAGGGATCGACGGACGCTCTGGTGGTTCCTGTTGGGCATGGCTGTGGGAAGCATCGCCTTTTTCGAGATTGTCCAGCGACTGCCGATGCGCGCTCCGCAGTACTGGAAGTTCAACTACGCGATGAACGTCAGCCTGCTGCTCGGGTGCATGGCAGCCTTTCTCCCGCGTCGGGTCGTCGCCATCCTGTTCGTCCTGCTGGGGGTGTTCAGCGTGACCAAGGACTTCCGCATCCACGGTGCGATCTGCGTTCTGGTCGGCGCCCTGCTGTGGGCGGTCGGCGGCACAGACCGACGGCGGGCCCTGACGTCCATGCTGAAGGTCGGTGCGGTCGGGACCATCGGTATCCTCGCCGCCCTGGTCCTGGTGAACCTCACGAAGGACGACTACACCGAGCAGAGACGAGCGAACTCCAATGTCGGGCGATTGCTCGGCATCCAGGTCGGGCTTGCCGCCATCGCCAACGCTCCGATCATCGGGTACGGGTCGTGGCCCACGGACCCTGAGCTTGTACGCATCTCGCGTGAGGTGACGCGTGAGCATGAAGCCCGGACCGGACGGTCGGCTGGCGAAGAAGTGATCACCAACGCACACTCGCAGATCCTGAACGCCTGGCTCGAGGGCGGGATCTTCGGCGCGGCGCTCTTCGGGACCGTACTGGTGCTCCTGTTCTGGGGATGCTTCCACGGACTGGTGCGGCGGGTACCTGACCTGTTCACGCCGCTGATCGCGCTGGTGCTGTTCATGCAGGTGTGGAACCTCGTGATGAGCCCCCTTGGATCGGCCGGCAGGTCGTTGTTCGCCGTTTCCGTGGCACTGATCGTGATGATCGCCTGCGAGCAGGCGAGGGCGCAGCTGCGCCCTCGCCACGCGACGGTCGGAAGTCTCCGCCGGCGATGAGCCTTCTGCGGCCGCAGACCACGGTGCCAGGGCTGATGCCCGCGCCTGACAGACAGAGGTGAACGTGCATTGCAAGATATGCTCCGGTCGAACCGAGCCGGCTTTCACCACCACGGTATTGCGGAAGTACGCCGCCGAGTTCCGGCTGTGCAGCCATTGCGGCTTCCTGTTCGCGGCCGAGCCACACTGGCTGGACGAAGCCTACGGCAGCGTGATCACCGATGCCGACGTGGGCCTCGTGCAGCGGAACCTGTACCTGCGGAACGCGGCGGCATGTCTCCTCGCGCCGATGCGTGAGGCGGGGGGGCGGTTCGTCGATGCGGGCGGCGGAACGGGCCTGTTCGTCAGGCTGATGCGGGACATCGGCTACGACTTCTACTGGGCGGATCCCTACTGCGCCAACGTGCATGCGCGCGGCCTTGAGTTCGACCCCTCGAGCCGCGGAGCCCCGATTGCCTGCGTGACCGCCTTCGAAGTGATCGAACATAGTGCTGATCCGCTCGAGTTCGTGCGCGGGTTGCTCCAGGCATACGGAACGGACACCTTGCTGCTCAGCACGGAGGTCTGGTCCGGTGATCGGCCTCCCGCCGAATGGCACTACTATGGCTTCGAACATGGCCAGCACATCTCCTTCCTGCAGCAGCGCACGCTGGCGGTCATCGCAGATCGACTCGGGATGAAACTGTCCTCGGCAGGGATGATCCACCTGATGGGGCGCAGCTTCACGGCCAGCGGATGGCGCATGAAGTGTGCGAAGTCCATGCGGGGGAACGCCGTCTTCGCGCGCCTGCTGGGCGGGGTCGGCGGGCGCGTATAGGTTCCGACGGCCCTCGGGCAGGCGCCTGGATCCGGGCCGACCGACGGGCACTGCCGAGGCATTCGTGAAGAGACTTCTTTCAATGGTGGGGGTTTTGCGCGATGCCCGTCGTGTCCTTCGGGGGGCGGACTTCGACCATGGCGACGAGGCCGAGCGCGGCCGTGAACGGAACGCGCGACTTGCGCTCGCAGCGGCGACCGGTGTCGCGGTTCGTGCCTGTTCGTTCCTGGTGAACATCGCTTCCATCGCGCTGCTCTACCGGTACTTCGACAGCGTGACGTTCGGCATCTGGCTGACGCTCACATCGATGTGGATGATCCTGATGCTCATTTCCGACCTCGGGGTCGGCGGCGGGATCCTCAACGAAACGGCCAGGGCCTGGGCTGCCAGGGACTCCGGCCGGCTGGTGGCCGTCTATTCCAGCGGACAGGTCATCCTCTGCCTGATCGGGGCGGGCTTCGCGGCCCTCATGTGGACCCTCGCGTTGACGGTCCCTTGGGACGTCGTGCTCAAGGTTCCATCCGGTGCGCCCGAGTCCGATTTCCGGATCGGGCTTGGCATGATGGGTACGGCGATCGCCCTGATGGTCGCGTCAGCCCTGTTCACGACGGTGAAGAGCGGCCAGCAGAGCGCGCACGAAGCGAACCTCTGGTCTGCGTTCGCGCTGGTCTGCGGATTGGCGGCGGCAGCACTGGCCGCAGGTTCGGGTGCGTCGTTTGCGGTCGTCGCCGCGGCGTTCTACCTCACGCCCGCGTTCGTACTGTGCATCGCGCTGGTCCGGTTCCTGGTCCGGTTGCCCGCGGCTCTGCGTCCGAGGGCCTCTGCTGTCGATCCGGTCCTGCTGAAGGCACTGATCAGGACCGGTACTGTCCTGTTCGCCCTGAAGCTGCTGACCGGGCTGACGACCTTTTCCGACGGGCTGCTGATCAGTGCAATGCTGGGGCCGGAGAAGGTGCAGGATGTAGCCGTGCCGGCTCGACTGTTCAACATCGTCACGCTTGGCGTGACCCTGTTCATCACCCCCCTGTGGCCCATCTACGCGCATGCGATCGCGAGCGGCGACGCGATCTGGGTCAGGCGGACTTTCGCCCGCTCGATGGGCCTGGTGCTTTTCATCGGGGCTCCGCTGTCGGCATTCTTCGTGTTCGCCCATCCCTGGATACTCGCCCTCTGGCTGGGGGACTCCTTCCGTCCGGATCCCTACATCGTGGCGGGCCTGGCGATCACCTGCCTGCTGGAGGCGCTCGGGACGGCCTGCGCGATGCTGCTCAACGCCGGCCAGCTGTTTCGCGTGCAGCTGCTCACGGGCGTCGCGTTCCTGGTGGCGAGCGTTTCATTGCGCATCATCGCACTCAAGCTGTTCGGCACCAGCGGAGTCACGCTGGCCAGTGCGATTGCCTACGGATGCACGATCATCCTGCCCACCGCGTTCGTCGTGTACACGTTCCTCAGGACGGGCCTTGCGAGACCTGCCTCGGCCGCGCCTGCAGGCGCAGCCAGCGTCAGCGCTGTCGGTACGTCGCCTTGATGCGTGCCAGCCAGCGATCAGGCAGGATCGTCTTCGCGATCCGTCGGGCGAAGCCATCGGCGCGGCGCTGGAGCATCGATCCGAACGTGAGCAGCCTGACGTGATCGGTGCGCCGCGCGTTGATCAGCGCCGGATTCACGAAGATCCTGAAGCCCCGGGCCTTCAGCGCGCGGTGGAAAACGACGTGCTCGCAGGCGTCGCGTTCGCCGTGCAGCGGCTCGCCGTAGTCGGCAGCATCGAAAAGCGCCCTTCGATAGATCGCGAAGCCTCCGAACGCGGAATCGACCTCTATCCAGTCGCTCCCCGGCGGGATCCTGACCATGCGGCTCAACACGCAGCTGTGCAGTACCCGTTCTTCGTTCGAGCAGTATTCACGCATGAAATGAAACTGTTCCCAGCAGTCGTTCGGTGACCAGAGTGGATGCCTGAGCGCGAAGATGTCGTAGTAGGGACCGTCCTGGTTGGCCGTGCAGACATCCCAGTCGGCTCTGGTCCAGCAACTGTCGAGCGCCTCGCGGGAAATGCAGGTGTTGACCCCGTCGAAGTCTGCGACCACGACGAAGTCGACGTTCGCATGGCGTGGGTCGGTTCTGATGGCTTGCACATAGCGGTTGCGACAGATCCGGATGCGGTCGGTCCTTATCGGGAACCGATCCCTGAGGGCACCCTGGGTGTCGAAGCTGAATCCTTCGATGCTGGCAGAGAGCTTCTGGAGGGTGGCCACGGTTCCATCGGTGCTGTCTGACTCGACCAGCAGCCACTGGACGGATCCGACTCCGGAGAGCGCTGCCGCGATCCGCGCGACATCGCGTTCAAGCTGTGCCGCGCAGTTGCGCACGACGCCGGCGACCAGGAACCGCATCCGGTGGGGTTCGAAAGTGCCTGTGCGCGCTTGCGGGGTCGTGCAGGAACGTGGATCCATGGGTCCTGTCGAACGCTCTGGAAATCCTGACCGCGGAGGAGGCGGTCTCGATGGACGCGTGGATTGTAAGGCGTCCCCGTCGACGGCCCTAGGAACAAATGCACTTGATGACTCGCGCCGGATTCCCGGCGACGATCGTCATTTCAGGTACGTCCTTCGTGACGACGCTTCCAATGCCAACGATGCTTCCTTGTCCGACGGTCACGCCCTTCAGGATGATCGCCCGTGCGCCGATCCATGCACCGCGCCGGATCACGACCGGCGCTCCCCCGATCCCTGTCCAGTCCTTCTCCCTGCCGGCCCTCCATGCGGGAAGGTCGCGCGCTCGCCTCGATGGATCGAGGCAGTGGCTGTCCCCATCGGCAATGATGCATTCGTAGCTAATGAGGACATCGTCCTCGATGCGGATCTCGTGGCAGCAATCGATGAGGGTCGCGGCGTTCACGAGGACGTTGTTTCCGATCTCCAGGAAGCTTCCCGTCCGGTGCGCAACCAGATGCCCTGAGATCTGGCAACTCGCGCCGATCCGGATCACCGCGCCAGGCGACCGCAGTTCGAGGAATCCGTCCAGCGTGCTGTCGGTTCCGACATGGGCTGCGACCCTCGCGTTGCGGATGTATTTCAGTTGCTTCTTCAGTCGGGCGAACATTGCGGATCACGCGGGGCGAGGGACTCGCCGTGACTACGCGACAAACGCTCCTGACCGCTTGCCGACCGGTCATCGCCGGTCGATGGTGGTTCGATGCATGGACTCCCGTCAGGAGATCACGCGGCGCCTGGAGATCGGCCGTGCAGGAATGCCCCCGTAGACCGTCCACGGCTCGAGGTCGCGGGTCGCGACCGCCCCCAGGCCGAGCACGGCACCGTCGCCGATCGTCACGCCCATCTGCACGGACGCTCGTGCGCATACCCAGGCATAGCGTCCGATCACGATCGGACCGGACACCATCGGGAAGGCGGCGTCGTTCACGTCGTGGCTCGCACCGCAGAGGTACGCGCCCTGCGAGACGATGGCATGCGACCGAAGTTCCACCTTGGTGGGATTGTAGATCTCGGCATCATCCGCGATCGCGACGGCGTCCTCGCAATGCAGGTTCCAGGGCGCCCAGATCCTGGCCTTGGCATAGATGTGGCAGTCCGGCCCGAGGGTCGCGCCAAACCTGCGCAACATCCATGCCCGCCAGCGGTGCATAGGCCGTGGTGAGGGGCGGAACAGCAGCACGTAGGCGATCCCCCACACGGCGCGCAGGGCCTTGCTGACCAGGGAGGTGTTCGGAACCAGGTAGGGGTCGGGGGTTGGGCGGGTCATGTGGTGCTGACGCTGCACTGACGAGACTTTCTGGCTGGATGGGGCCAGCGGCTGCCCTTGAGCTGAATCGACATCGTCCTCCTCCCGCAAGGGACTATCGCACGAAAAAAAGAACAAACATTCGAGCATTCAGGCTCAAGAGTCGAAATCCGAGGCCGATGAAAGCAAGGCTAGCGGCGGACCCGCCACGAAGGTTCGTGGGTTGATTGTCTGCCGGATGCACTTCCACAGCACCTGTACGGATCCACCTTCCGATCCCTACCGCTGTCGAGACGACCATCCTCATGAGGCCATCCTTATGCTCAATCGTAGAAGTTTCATCAAGCTGGGTGCGTCGATGAGCGCATTCGCTGCACCGGCCGCGGTGGCTGCATCTTCCTCGCGTGGCAAGGTCAAGCGACCGCCGTCCCCGACCCCGACTCCGACCCCGACCCCGACCGGCCTGAACGACAGCCGGAGGTTCCTCGACCAGGCCACCATGGGCGTGCGGCCCGGCGAAGCCGCCGCATTGACCACCGGGTTCGCAGAATGGATCGCTGCGCAGTTCGCCGCGCCGTACCGGCCGATCGACGTGCCGGCGATGATCTCGCGCGGGTTCAACAACGACCCGGGCTCTCGCAACAACGCGACGCGGATGAGCATCTTCGCGCGATGGTGCAACGAACCCGCCCAGTTACGCATGCGTGTGTCCCACGTGCTCTCGCAGATCATCTGTTGCGCGCCGTCGGGGTGGAGCAACACGATCGACTCCATGCTGTGGTGGAACCAGATCGCCGCCAATGCATTCGGAAACTACCGGACGCTACTCATGAACGCCGTCCAGCACCGGCACATGGGTTCGTTCCTCAACAACAAGGATAACGACGCGTCCAACGGAAAGGCCCCGTCCCAGAACTTCGCCCGCGAACTGCTCCAGCTGTTCTCCACCGGCATACACCTCCTCAATTCGGACGGTTCGATCAGGCTGGATTCGCAGGGCAGGCCCCTCCAGTCGTACTTCCAGACGGACATCGATGCGCTCGCACGCTTGCTGTCCGGGTGGGGCCTTCCGTTCGGTGTCTACATGCCCGGGCAGTCCGGGACCGACCCGAACGGGGCCATGAACGTGCGGCCTGAACTCGCCTACAACGGACCCTCCGTTTCATTCCTGGGCCAGTCCTTCCCCGGCATTGCCGTTCCCACGGCCGCGGACGTCGTTGCGAGGGCGAACCGCTGCGTCGACCTGATCATGGCCCACCCATCCACGAGCGTGTACATCGGCCGCCAGTTCATCATGAAGATGGTGACCGACTCGCCAAGCGGCGCCTATATCCAGCGGGTGGCTGCCGCGTTCCAGAACAACGGTTCCGGTGTTGTCGGTGACCTGACGGCGGTCATCAAGGCCGTGCTGCTCGATCCGGATGCGCGTGGAGAGAGCAAACCTGCTTCGTTCGGGCGAGCGCAGGAGGGAGCGCTGTCCCTCGTCAAGGCCATGCGCTACGCGGAGATGGAGCCGATCCCGGATCCGTCTGCACAGGACATGCTTGGCTGGGCCTGGTCTTCCGATTACGGATCTCCGCCTGTGGATGTCCTCGGCGTGATGGGACAGGCGCCCGGCACGCCGTCGTCGGTGTTCAACGACTACCCGTTCGAATTCCTGCTCAACGGTGTCAATGCGCCCGCCGCGGCCCTCTGGAGTGCACCGGCGCTGATGGCCAACGTGGCGCGGACGATGTCGCTGTCGCCCTACATGGCGCAGCCGTTGGCCAGTACCCGGACGGACCCGACCGGACGCTGGGCGGTATCGGCGCTGATCGGTTTCTTCGACACCACCTACGCGGCCGCCTCGGGGACGCCGGAGCAGAAGCTGTCGACCACCGTCGGAGCCCTCGTCGACCGCGTATTCGCCGATCTCAACCAGGGTCGGACGATGACGCCGGCCACGCGGCAGCAACTGGTGGCATTCGTCGAGACGGACTGTGCGTCCCTGGCCACGCGCGAGCGAATCGTCTGGACGATCAACTTCGTTCGCTGCCTTCCCGATTCAGCTGTCGTCATTTGAAGGAACCCAAATGCCAGTCTCTTCGTTCTCAGACAAGAAGTACCTCATCGTCATGACCAAGGATGGCGGCGAGGACAATTACGGTACGCTCATCTCGCGGCAACCGGACCATGTCGCCACCGCGCTCGCGGCACGGCCTTCGCTCGCCTTCACGCAGGCGGAACTCGACGGCACCTACGCTGCAATGCGCCTGCCCGGCAACCAGTTTTCGCTGCACCCGGCCCTCCAGCCCCTGGTTCCGCTCTGGAATGCCGGCGAGATGGCCATCACGCATCGCGTGGGTGCCATGTTCACCGACCTCGCGAACGTACCGATCGACGAGATCCGGCAAGCGACCACCGTGTCTTACACGGGTAGCGTGCTGCTGCCGGTCGGGATCGCGGCGCATGACAAGCAGGCCTTCAGTTCTGTATCGATGATCACGCGGGACTATACCGACGGTACTGGCCGCCAGCGTGTCGTGGGCGAGAGCGGGATGCTCGGCCGGCTCGCTGAACGGTTCGATGCGTTTACCGGCTCGTCCAGCCTGCCGATGTCCATGTTGTGCGGGCTGGTGGATGCCTCCGGGACGCTGCTGACCTCCGATGGCATGATCCGTGGCCTCAACATCCCCCAGGCGGGTTCCGTGTTTCGCCGGAACTGGACCGGTTCCCCGACGCAGGAGGTTGCCCTGCGGCGACTGGACGCCGCAATGACCGAGGCGAGAGTCGAGGCGCGGATCGAGGCCTTCCGGCGCATGAACCTCGTCGCCAATGCGGGCGTGCAGTTCCTCCAGCCGGTGATCGAAGGTGCCCTGGGTAGCTTCGCGGTGGACCAGTCGTTCCCTGGTGAGTGGGGCGGTGGCTGGCGCGGCATCCTGCGCACGTATGCACGGGTGATCGAAGCCGACCTTCTCCGCCCCACGCTTCGTTCGCGAGTGATGCTGGTCGGTTCGATGAGTGGGTACGACACGCATTCCGCTCAAGGGAAGATGTCCGGACGCCTGCCGGA
>CANHBC010000151.1 GCA_947458835.1 Betaproteobacteria bacterium
CTGCGCGCGCTCGCCGACAGCCCCGCGCTGGCGGCACGAGCCTCGCGCGTGGTGCTGCTCGGCACGCCCTATGCCGACAGCGCGGCGGCCCGGGCCTTCTTGCGGCTGCCCGGAGGGCGGCACCTGCTCGGGCGCACGCTGCACGAGTGGCTGTCCTCGCCGCGCCCGGAGCCGGATCCGCGCATCCAGGTGGGCGTGGTCGCCGGCAGCCGCGTGCTCGGGCTGTCCCGGCTGATCGTCCGCCATCCCGGGCCGAACGACGGGGTGGTCTCGGTGCTCGAGGCGCAGGTGCCCGGTGCGCGAGACAGCCTCGTGCTCCCGGTCGCACACGCGCAGCTGGTGCTGTCCGCGCGCGTCGCCGGCGAGGTTGCCGCGTTCCTGCACGGCGGCGGGTTCAGTCCCGGCGCACCGCGTCCATGAACGACCGTCCGGTCTGCCGAGCGCTTCGGCTCGCGCTCGCCGCGCTGGCGGCCCTGGGCCTGGGCGGCTGCGCCACCGCAGGCTTCTACCTGCAGGCGGTGCAGGGGCACCTCGGCGTGATGGCACGTGCGCGGCCGATCGAGGCGGTGGTCGCCAACCCGGACACGCCGGCCGACCTGAAGGAGCGCCTCGCGCTGGTGCTGCGCATCCGCGAATTTGCCAGTCGCGAACTGGCGCTCCCGGACAACGGAAGCTACCGGACCTACGCCGACCTCGGCCGCCCGGCCGTGGTGTGGAACCTGTTCGCCGCATCCGAGTTTTCGGTCGAGGCCCGGCAGTGGTGCTTCCCGGTCGCCGGCTGCGTTGGCTATCGGGGCTACTTCGACCGTGGCGCGGCCGAGCGCTTCGCCGAGGGGCTGCGCCTGCGCGAGGGACTGCAGACCTGGGTCGGTCCGGTACCCGCTTATTCGACGCTCGGCTGGTTCGACGATCCGGTGCTCAACACCTTCGTGCGCTGGCCGAAGGCGGAGCTCGCGCGGCTGCTCTTCCACGAACTCGCGCACCAGCGCGTCTACCTGCGCGGCGACACCGCCTTCAACGAGTCCTACGCCGTCGCGGTCGAACTGGAGGGCGTGCGCCGGTGGATGGATGCGCGGGGCGATCCGGCGGCGGGCGAGGCCTACGCCCGCTCGCTTGCGCGGCGCGAGGCGTTCTTGGCAATGCTGCTCGCGCACCGGTCCCGGCTGTCCGCCCTGTTCCGCGAGCCGATCGACGACGCTGCCATGCGCGCCCGCCGCCAGGCGCTGGACACGCAGCTGCGCGAGGCCTACGCCGCCTTCCGGGTGCAGTGGGGACAGCCGGCAGGCAGCGATCGCGCGGCGGTGCCGTTCGACGGCTTCGATCGTTGGTTCGGCGATGTGCCGAACAACGCGCAGCTCGCGTCGGTGGCGCTCTACAACGAGCACGTGCCGGCCTTCCAGCGGCTGCTGGCCGAGTCGGCAGGGGACCTTGCGCGCTTCCATGCGCGGGTCGAGGCGCTTGCGCGCCTGCCGGAGGCCGAACGGCTGCGGGTGCTGGCCGGCGGCGCCCGCTGACGGCCCGGGGCGTTTATCATCGGTGTCCGGCCGGCGCGTGATCACGCGGTCACGCCGCGCCGCCCGGGTGCCCTGCAGGACGGCATCCGGCCCCGGCTGCGTTGCCCCACGGACGCGGCCGGCACTGTTTTCCGTCCCGACCCGCGGAGCCGCCGATGAAACTGACCTCGCTCGCATTCGCCGACCACGCACCGATCCCGCCCAGGTTCGCCTTCTGCAAGCCTGATCCGGCGACCCACGTCGGGCTGTCCGAGAACCTGAACCCTGACCTCGCCTGGAGCGGCCTGCCCGCCGGGACGCAGTCGCTGGTGCTGCTCTGCCACGACCCCGACGTGCCGAGCGAGGCGACCGACGTCAACCAGGAAGGCCGCACGATCCCGCAGTCGCTCGCGCGCATCGACTTCTTCCACTGGGTGCTGGTCGACGTCCCGGCCACGCTGCCAGGCCTGAAGGCAGGCGAGTTCAGCGACACCGTCACCGCCCGGGGCAAGCCCGGCCCGCAGGGGCCGCATGGCACCCGCCAGGGGGTGAACGACTACACGCTCTGGTTCGGCGGCGACCAGGACATGGGCGGGGACTACCACGGCTACGATGGCCCGTGCCCGCCTTGGAACGATTCCATCGTCCACCGTTATGTGTTCACGCTGCATGCGCTGGACATCGCCCGCTGCCCGGTCGAGGGCCGGTTCACCGGTGCCGACGTGCGCGCGGCGATCGCCGGCCATGTGCTGGCCAGTGCGACGCTCACCGGCCTGTATTCGCTCAACCCTGCCGTGGCGGCGGGGGCCTGAGGTGCGGCCCGCGCGCGAGAGTCCGATCCTCGGCGGTGCGCTGCTGCCGCACGCGCCACAGTTCGTCACCCGCCCGGCCAGCGAGGACGCGGCGACGATCGCCCGCGTCGAGCAGGTCGGGGCGCGCATCGGCGCGGAGCTCGCCGCGCTGGCACCGGACGTATGGATCACCGTGTCCAACGACCACGCGCAGCAGTTCTTCCTGGACTGTGCGCCGCCGTTCGCGCTTCACGTGGGCGGCGAGGCGAAGGGCAGCTTCGCGGGCAAGGTGTTCCGCCATCCGGTTGCGAGCGAGGTGTCGTTCGCGCTGGTGCGCGAGCTCTACCGCATGGGCTTCGACCCGGCGTTCACCAGCACCGCGGAGGTCGACTATGCCCTGGGCATCCCGCTGTCCCACCTCGGCGTCCAGGGGCCGATCGTGCCGGTCTACGTCAATGCCTACCTGCCGCCGCAGCCCTCGATGGAGCGCTGCCATGCATTCGGCCAGGCGCTGGCCGGCGCGCTCGATACCCTGCGCCTGAAGGCTGTGGTGGTGGCCAGCGGCGGCATGTCCCATTTCCCGGGCACCGACCGCTATGCCGAGCCCGACCTCGCGTTCGACCAGGCGCTGCTCGAACAGCTCGGCCGCGGGCAGCTCAAGTCGCTGATCGGCTTGTCGGAAGAGACGCTGGATGCCACCGGCAACATCGAGCTGCGCTGCTGGGCGGTCGCTGCCGGGCTGCTCGGCGACCGCACGCCCGACGTGGTCGAGTTCAACCCGAGCTGGCACCACAACTACGCGTCGCTCGGCTTCTGGTCGCGGCCGACGGCCTCGTCGGCGGCGCCGCACTATCCGGCCACGCGCCCGGAACTGGTTCCGCTCACCGCGGCTCTGCATGCGCTGGCCAACGACGCGCAGGCGCGCAGGGCGTATGCCGGCGATGCCATCGCTTTCTGCGCACGCTTCGCGCTTCCTGAAGCGCATGCCGCGCTGCTGTGCAGCGGACGATTCCCGGCAATCGTCGCGCTGGGCGCGCATCCGCTGGTCCCGTTCCTCGCGCGGCTCGCGCTCGAGCGCGAAGGCCTGATGCCGGCCGCCCCCCTCTGAACTTCCATCCCTTCGACGGAATCCCACCATGTCCCGCACACTCGTCTCCTGGATCGACGGCAAGCCCGTCGAGCCGCACGCCACCGATGCCACGTTCGACCTGGTATCGCCGATCGACGGCAAGCTGCTCTACCGCATCGTCGAGACCGACAAGGCTGGCGTCGACCTCGCGGTCCGGAGCGCGCACGCGGCATACCTGAAGCACCGGCGCAGCACCATCGCGCAGCGGGTGGCCTGGATGGAAGCGCTGGCCAAGGCGTTCGAGCAGGACGCCGCGCGTATCTCGACGATGATCGTCGACACCATCGGCAAACCGCGCAAGGCGGCGAACTTCGAGGCCTCGCGCGTGGGTGCCTTCCTGCGCAACACGATCGCCGAACTGCTTGCCGGCCGTGGCGAGGTGCTGCCGCTCGACTCGGCGCCCGCGGGGGCCGGGCACCTCGGATTCGCGCGCCGGGTGCCGTATGGCGTAGTGGCCGCGATCACCCCGTTCAACGCACCGGCCAACCTGCTGGTGCAGAAGCTTGCGCCGGCCCTCGCCACCGGCAATGCGATGGTGGTCAAGCCGCACCCGACCGGCATCGAGGTCGCGCTGGCGTTCGCCGAACTGGCCAAGCAGGCAGGCCTGCCCGACGGCCTGTTCAACGTGGTCACCGGCGACCGCAGCGCGGCGCTGGAACTGGTCGCGCACCCGCTCACCTCGGTGGTCACGCTCACCGGCGGGGTCGCCGCCGCGCGCGCGCTGTCCGCGGCGGCGGGGCCGAAGAAGTTCTGCGCGGAACTGGGCTCGAACGCGGCCAACCTCGTGCTGGCCGATGCGAACCTCGACGACGCGGCGGCGAAGATCGCCGCGGCCGGCTTCGAGGCGAGCGGGCAGCAGTGCATCTCGGCGCAGCGGGTGATCGTCGAACAGCCGGTGTTCGAGGCCTTCGTCGAGAAGTTCGTCGCCGCGGCGAAGAAGCTCAAGGTCGGCGATCCGTCCGACCCGGCCACCGACGTGGGCACCATGGTGAGCGTGGCGGCCGCGCAGCGTGTGAAGTCGATGGTCGATGACGCAAAGGCGAAGGGCGCGCGCATCGCGCTCGAGCCGTCGATCGACGGTGCGCTGCTCTCGCCGGCGATCGTGGTCGCCGCCCCGGACACCGCGCGCGTGCTGCGCGAGGAGGCCTTCGGTCCGGTGGTGGTGGTGCAGTCGGCACGCGACCTGGACGATGCGCTGGCCCAGGCGAACGATTCCGAGTTCGGCCTGCAGGGTGCCTGCTTCACCGCCAGCCTCGATACCGCGCTGCGCGTGGCCGACGAGTTCGACTGCGGTTCGGTGTGGATCAACGAAGCGAGCCGCTTCCGCCTCGACATGTACCCGTTCGGCGGCGTGAAGGACAGCGGTTTCGGCCGCGAGGGCATCCGCTACGCGATGGAAGAGTATTCGCAGCTCAAGTTCGTCGGCCTGCGCTCGAGCCGGTAAGGGAGAAAGAGATGGCCCATGCGGATGCAGTCCCGTTCCCGGTCGGCCTGATCGGTGGTGGCTCGATCGCCCGGGTGATCGCGCGCCGCGTGGTCGACCGACACCCGGAGATCCGGCTGGTGGGCGCGCTCGACATCGACCCGGCCCAGTCGCGTGCGCGCGGCTTCGCCGCAGAGGTGCCACTGGTCGACAACCTGCCGGCGCTGCTCGCGTTGCGGCCGCAGCTGGTCGCCGAGTGCGCCGGTCACGCCGGCCTGCTGCAGTCCGGTCCGGGTGTGCTGCGCGCGGGCGTGGACCTGGTGGTGGCGTCGGTGGGCGCGCTCGCTGATGCCTCACTCGAGCAGGCGCTGCGCGCGGCGGCGCGCGAGGGCGGCGCCCGCATCCGGATCCCGTCCGGTGCGATCGGCGCGCTCGACGCGATCTCCTCGGCCCGCGTCGGCGGCCTGCAGCGGGTGACCTACACCGGCCGCAAGCCGGTGCTCGCCTGGCGGGGTACCCGGGCCGAGTCGTCGTTCGACCTCGACCGCATCGAGGGGCCGACGATGATCTTCGAGGGCAGCGCGCGCGAGGCGGCGCTTGCCTTTCCGCAGAACGCGAACGTGTGCGCCGCGGTGGCGCTGGCCGGTCTGGGTTTCGATGCCACCACCGTACAGCTGTTCGCCGATCCGCTGGCGCGCGGCAATGAACACCAGGTCGAGGCCGAGGGCAGCTTCGGCGTGCTGCGCTACCACGTGGTGGGCAAGCCGCTGGAAGAGAACCCGAAGACCTCGAGCCTCGCAGCCTACAGCCTGCTGCGCTGCCTGCTGTCGCCGACCGACGCCATCAGCGTAGGCGGCTAGTACCCATCCGTCATTCGAAGCGCACGCGGCACCGGCAATCCCGCCGGGGCACGCTGCCGGGAGGAGTTCGATGAAGAAGATCCTGATCCTTGGAGCATCCTACGGTTCGCTGCTGGGCGCCAAGCTCGCCCTCGCGGGCCACTCCGTCACGCTGGTGTGCCTGCCGGCGGAAGTGGAGGCATTCAACCGAGACGGTGCGCGCGTGCGCCTGCCGGTCAAGGGCCGCGAAGGCCTGGTCGAGATCGATACGCGCAAGGCGCCCGGCCGGCTCGACGCCGCGGGCCCGGCTGCGGTCGATCCGAAGAATTACGACCTGATCGCGCTGGCGATGCAGGAGCCGCAGTACCGCTCGCCCGGCGTGCGCGAGCTGCTCGACGCAGTGGCCCGGTCGCGCGTGCCCTGCATGTCGATCATGAACATGCCACCCTACCCTTACCTCAAGCGGATCCCCGGCCTCGATGCGGCGAAGTGCCGCGACGCCTACGCCGACGCGACGGTCTGGGATTCGTTCGATCCCACGACGCTGACGCTGTGCAGCCCCGATGCGCAGGCGTTCCGCCCGCCGGAGGAGCCGGTCAACGTGCTGCAGGTTCGCCTGCCGACCAACTTCAAGGCGGCGCGCTTTGACTCCGACGCCGATACCGCGCTGCTGCGCGAGCTCGAGGCCGGGATCGACGCGATCCGCTTCGACCCGGGCGACGGCGTGCCGATCGAACTGCCGGTGAAGCTGCGCGTGCATGAATCCGTGTTCGTGCCGCTCGCCAAGTGGGCGATGCTGATGGCCGGCAACTACCGCTGCATCACGCCGCAGGGCATGCGCTCGATCAAGGACTCGGTGCACAGCGACCTCGCCGCCTCGCGCCAGATGTACGAGTGGGTGTTCGGCCTGTGCCAAAACCTCGGCGCGGACGCAGGCGACCTGGTGCCGTTCGAGAAGTACGCCAACGCGGCCAACGGTCTGGGCAGTCCCTCCTCGGCTGCGCGTGCGTTGTACGGCGGCGCGCAGGCGATCGAGCGCGTCGACCGCCTGGTGCAGCAGGTGGCCGCGCAGCAGGGACAGCGCTCGGCAGTGCTCGACGAGATCGTGCAGCTGGTCGACGCGAAGCTCGCGGACAACCGCAAGGCGGCCGCCGGCTGACCGGGCCCTTGACGCCGGCGGGTCGCAGACGCCGCGGCGGTGTTTGATCCCCCCGGTGGCGTCTGCTAACGTGCATGCACGGCATGTGCCGTGCTTCTGGAAGGGAGGTGATCCGATGTCTAGTCGATTGCTGCAGTTCCCCGCGTTCGTGGCCATGGCCATGGCAGCGGGTGCCGCGCCAGCTTGCCCGGGCGCGGCGATGAAGTCGACCGACGGCGCGAAGGCGCCGGGCACCGCTTCGTCCTCCCGGACGATGAAGGCGCATCGGGGCTGATCGAGCCTCGGGCGTTCGACCTTCTCGCCGCTTCGCCCGCGCCGGTGGCCGGGCAGTCGCCCCGTGGGGCACTGCCGGGTCGGCGCGCGAAAGGCAGTCGAACCGCAGTGGACGGCCGTGGAGCAATCCGCGGCCGTTTTTTCTTCCCGCAGCCGGCTCCACCGCATCTCCCCTCTACCGCCTGACCGACCGGACTTTCCCCCGATGGCCCGCCTGACCCCGGCCGACATCGCCCGCCGACGCGCGGCGGTGCCACCGATCACCTATCCCGAGGAACTTCCAGTCTCGGGCAAGCGTGCCGTGATCGCCGAGGCGATCCGCGCCAACCGGGTGGTCATCGTCTGCGGCGAGACCGGCTCCGGCAAGACCACCCAGCTGCCCAAGCTTTGCCTGGAACTTGGCCGCGGCATCGATGGACTCATCGGCCACACGCAGCCGCGGCGGCTGGCCGCGCGCAGCGTGGCCTCGCGCATCGCGCAGGAACTGGCCACGCCGCTGGGTACGGTGGTCGGATACAAGGTGCGCTTCTCGGACAAGCTCTCGCGCGACAGCCACGTGAAGCTGATGACCGACGGCATCCTGCTCGCGGAGCTCGAGCACGACCGGAATCTCTCCGCCTACGACACGCTGATCATCGACGAGGCGCACGAGCGCAGTCTGAACATCGACTTCCTGCTCGGCTTCCTTCGCGGGCTGGTGCGCCGGCGCGACGACCTGAAGGTGATCGTCACCTCGGCCACGATCGACGCGCAGCGCTTCTCCGCGTTCTTCGACGATGCGCCGGTGATCGAGGTCTCGGGCCGGCTGCATCCGGTCGAGGTGCGCTACCGGCCGCCGGTGGCCGCGGACGAGGACGATGTCCGCGACGACGACCCCGCGCAGCCGATCCTCGAGGCGGTCGACGAGCTCGCGCGCGACCGCACCGCCGGGTCGATGGGTGGCGATATCCTGGTGTTCCTGCCCGGCGAGCGGGAGATCCGCGACACCGCGGAGGCGCTGCGCAAGCACCATCCGAAGGGCTACGAGATCCTGCCGCTGTTCGCACGCCTCTCCTTCGAGGAACAGGAGCGGGTGTTCAAGCCCGATGGCGGCCGGCGCATCGTGCTCGCCACCAACGTCGCAGAGACCTCGCTCACCGTACCGGGCATCCGCTACGTAGTCGACACCGGCGTTGCGCGGGTCAAGCGCTACAGCTTCCGCAACAAGGTCGAGATGCTGCAGGTCGAGCCGGTGTCGCGCGCCGCGGCCAACCAGCGGGCGGGGCGCTGCGGGCGCCTCGGTCCGGGCGTATGCATCCGCCTGTACGACGAGCCGGGCTTCGAGGCGCGTCCGGCGTTCACCGACCCGGAGATCCTGCGCACGTCGATCGCCTCGGTGATCCTGCGCATGAAGGCGCTCGGGTTGCCCGAGGTGGAGGCCTTCCCGTTCATCGATCCGCCCACGCCGCGTGCGGTGGCCGATGGTTACCAGTTGCTGACCGAACTCGGTGCGATCGACGAGGCGCGCAGGCTTACCCGTATCGGTCGTGAACTGGCGCGCTTCCCGACCGACCCGAGGCTGGGTCGGATCCTGGTGGCTGCGCGCGACGGTGGCTGCCTGGCCGAGGCGCTGGTCGTATGCTCGGTGCTCGCTGTGCAGGATCCGCGCGACCGGCCGTTCGAGCAGTCCGAGGCCGCCGACCGCGCCCATGCCGAATTCGTCGATGACAAGTCGGACTTTGCCACGCTGCTGGCAATCTGGAAGTTCCACGAAGATTCGCTGCAGCACAAGAAGTCCAACCGCAAGCATGCCGAGGCGATGCAGGCACGCTTCCTGTCGCCTCGCCGGCTGCGC
>CANHBC010000152.1 GCA_947458835.1 Betaproteobacteria bacterium
TCCGGGCGCGCAGGACCCGCAGCGTGGCGGCCGTCGCCCCAGTCGTCGGCCCGATCGGCGCCACCATCGCCAGTACCCGGTCGGCGCAGTGGTGCGGCGGCCTGGCCGCCGGCTTGCCGTGGTCCGGGTTGCGCGGCCTGCGGGGGGGCAGACCGCGAGGCGGCACGGTCATCCACGGCGCGGTACAGGCGCTCGATATCCCAGGCGAGCAGCGCCGCCTCGGCCCCAACCTTCAGGCCGAGGGCGTCCGCCAGTAGCGTCTCGAGTCGAACGGCCGAGTCAGGCAGGCGCATCCAGCCTACGTGCGCCAGCGCGCTGTTGACGATCGCGTCCGCACAGACGTTGAACAGCTGCAGGTCGGCGTCGCCGGTGCGCTGCTGCATCGCCTGGAACCGCTGTGCGTGGCGCAGCGCGATGTGCAGCACCACGTGTGCCACGCACCCGGCCTGCTGCGTCAGCGCCAGCCGCTCGAATCCCGGCGAATAGAAGATCGTGCGGCCGTCGGTGACCGCGGGTGGCCCGTCCGGGGGCTGGACCGTGGCGCCGTCAGGCAGGTCGCGGTGGTGCACCCACAGCGCAAGGCCACCGGTCGACGGTGCATGCTCGACCATGCGTTGTACGGCCCGGGTGCCGCGGTGCGTGAAGGGCGTGTCTGGCTGTGGTGCGGGCACCGGTCGGCCCCGTCAGCGCGCAGCTTCAGCCATCGAGGCCATCCGCCCGCCGGGCCTCGGCGTAGCGACGGTACACCGGGCTGTCCAACAGTGCGGCCTCGAGCCCGTGCTCGAGCGCGCGCTGCATCAGCAGTTCCATCGCGAGCGTCTGCGCTTCGCGGATGGGCAGTGGCGTGTCTGGACGCATCTCGGGCCACTGCTCGACGATCTCGATGGCGCGCAGCAAGGCGAGGGCGTCGGCGGTGGCAGCGATCAGCCCGTAGAGCATTCCGTAGAGGCCGTCGAGCGTGCGAGGCAGCAGGGCTGCCGTCTCCGGACCCGGAGCGGCGGCGAGCAGTCGCGTCACGTCGACGCTGGCCTGGATCTCGCGCAGCACGCCGAAGAACTCCGCGGCGTTGGCCGCTCCGATGCGGCCCTGAACGAACAGTCGCTTCGACGGCTCGGACAGCCCCGAGCGCAGCACGTTGGAGATGTCCTCCCAGCCGCGCGGGCTCGCGCCCACCAGGTGGTCGTTGGCCAACTGGCTCGCGGTGTCGTCGAGCCTGTCCGGACGTACCTTGAGGTAGGCCATCACCGCCGGGGCGAACCCCTGCGACAGGGCGTGGGCGAGGAAGGCATCGATGGCGGTCTGGACGTTGAAGTGGAACAGGCGGTCGGCAAGCGCGGTGCCCATGTCGTGCGACACCGCGCCGTGGAAGCTCGCGTTGCCGGCAGCGACGACCAGCCACCCGTCCGGCAGGCTGTAGTGGCCGACGCGACGATCGAGGATCAGCGAGTACGCGGAGATCTGCAGCCGCTGGTCAGCGGCCGTGAGCTCGTCCAGGAACAGGATGCCTTCCGCTTCGGCCGACGTGGGCAGGAACTCCGGCGGAAACCAGACGGTCTTGCCCTGAACCTCATCCGCGTAGATCGCGCCACGGATGTCCACCGGTTCGATGGTCGTCAACCGCAGGTCGACCAGCGGCACGCCGAAGTGCTGCGCGACCTGTCGAACGATCGAGGACTTGCCCACGCCGCGCGTGCCCCAGAGCATGGTCGCGCGCCTGCGCAGGATCGGGTCGGCGTACTGTTCGATCAGGGCGGCCTTGGCCGCTGCGATCGACACCGGCGGGATGTTCAACGGGTCGGCAGCCATCATCGGATTCTGCCCGAAGGCCCTCGTTGTTGGGCACCAACCCGCGCTGACATACGGGTTGCAGGCCTGCTTGCTTCAGGTGTAGGGTCCCCACCTGTGCGGTCGCCACGACAAGGCAGCCCACGCCAGGAGGCCTCATGCCGATCACCATTGCGCCCGTCACGCCGGACTTCGTCGCCGAGGTCGGTGATGTCGACCTGACCCAGCCGCTGTCCGATGCCGACTTCGACCAGTTGAAGGCGGCTTTCACGCGCTACGCCGTGCTGGTCTTTGCCAACCAGGACCTCACGCCCGAGCAGCATCTGGCGTTCTCCCGGCGCTGGGGCGCGGTGGAGAAGGAGCGCACGCTCGATCCGAAGGCCACGCCGACCCGGTTGAGCGGTGAGTTTGCCGATATCTCGAACCTGTCGGCAGAAGGGCGCATCTGGGGCGAGACCAGCCGCCAGCGCATGTACAAGGCCGGCAACCGGCTGTGGCATACCGACAGTTCGTTCAAGCGCGTGCCCAGCCTGTGCTCCCTGCTCCATGCAAGCACCATCGTTCCTGTGGGTGGACACACCGAGTTCGCCGACCAGCGCGCGGCCTACGACGCCTTGCCCGAGTCCATGAAGCAGCGGCTTCAGGGCCTGGTCGCCGAGCACTGGATCGTGCACTCGCGCCGGCGCAGCGGCTTCCACGAGTTCAACGAGGACGAGATGAAGCGCCTGCCACCCGTGCCGCAGGTGGTCGTGCGCACGCTGCCCGACTCCGGGCGCAAGTCACTGTTCGTTGCATCCCATGCCGGGCGCATCCTCGGCATGCCCGATGCCGAAGGACGGGCGCTGATCGACGAACTGATCGCACATGTCACCCAGCGCCAGTTCGTCTACACCCATCGCTGGCGTGCCCAGGAACTGGTGATGTGGGACAACCGGTGCACCATGCATCGCGGCACGGAGTACGACGACCTGCGCTGGGTGCGCGAGATGCGCCGCGTGACGATCAGCGACGTCGCGAACACCTGCGAGCAGGAGGGCGTTTCCTGTGCTGCGTGAGTTCACGGCCGCGGCCTGCGCGATCGGTTCGTGCGCCGTCGCGCTGCAGGCCCATGCGCAGGTCTACCCGGCCAAGCCGGTACGGATCATCGTGCCGTTCGCGCCCGGTGGCAGCACGGACATCGTGGCTCGACTGATCGCGCGGGGCCTCGGCGAAGCGTGGCGCCAGCAGGTGGTGGTCGAGAACCGGCCCGGGGCCGGCGGCACGATCGGCGTCGACCACGTCGCCAAGTCGGCCCCGGACGGCCACACCCTCATCTTCGGGCACGTGGGCACGTTCGGCTTCGGTCCGTCGCTGTATTCGAAGCTTCCCTACGACGCTGTGAAGGATTTCGCGCCGATCGGCCTGTTCACGGCGGTGCCCAACATGCTCGCGGTGCATCCCTCGCTGCCCGCCCGGTCGGTGCGGGAACTCGTCGCGCTGGCGAGGGCCCGTCCCGGCGCACTGAACTACGCGTCTGCGGGCAATGGCAGCGCGTCCCACCTGGCGGTCGAGTACTTCAAGCTGCTGACGAAGACCGACATCGTCGCGATTTCCTATCGTGGTACGGGTCCGATGCTCGTCGACATGATGGCGGGCCATACACTGTTCACGATCACCGGCGTTCCTCCGCTCGCACCACTCGTGGACTCCGGCCGCCTGCGGGCGATCGCGGTAGGCAGCGCGAAGCGCCTGCCGCTTTATCCGAAGCTGCCCACGGTTGCTGAATCCGGCTACCCGGAGTACGAGGTAACCACCTGGTACGGGTTGCTCGCGCCTGCGAGGACCCCGCGCGACACGATCCTGCAGATCAACGCTGAACTGTCGCGGATGCTCGCGCGTCCGGATGTGCGCGAGCAGCTCGCGCAGCAGGCGGCCGAGCCGCTGGGCAGCACACCCGAGGAGTTCGGCGCCCATGTGCAGCGAGAGATCGCGCGCTGGGCCCGGGTGATCAAGGCCGCGGGCGTGGCTGTGGAGTAGGGCAGGTCCGCCAGCGGCTTCAGGCTGCGCGCGGCTCCAGTGCTCCGTTCGTGTCCGCGGCGAACTCGCCCGCCGCGTGGCCGCGGAACGTGCCGTCGGTCAGCCACTCGGCCGTGGCGCGATAGAGCAGGTGCCGGGCGCGTTCGAACTGCATGAAGTGCGAGCAGCCCGCCACGCGAACGAACATCCGCTGTGGTGCGGCAAGCGCTTTCCAGGATTCGATGCGCCGTGCGTAGTTGTCGTGTTCGCCGAGCAGGTAGAGGGTCGGGGTTGCGATGTTCGCGAGGCTGGCCTTCCATCCGAAGTTCATCCGGTTCGGCGCACGCATGATGCCGAAGCCTTCGCGGCCCCATCCTGCCCCGATCTCGTCGACCGCCATCAGTTCGCGCCAGAACGCATCGCAGACGTGCGGGTCCTCGATCTGCGCCGCGTCGTGCACGTGGTCGCGCCAGCGGCGATCGAGCAGGAACTCTCGGGTCTGAAGCAGCGTCGGCGCGCCGGGCTCGGGTATCGTGGCCGGCGGTTCCTCGCGGTCGAAGAACTGCGACGGACCATACAGCAGGAGCCGGTCGACCTTGTCCGGATGCAGTGCGGCGTATCCGCCGGCCCGCGGCGCGCCCGTTGACCAGCCAACGAGGTTCACTCGGTCCACGCCGCGCAGTTCACGGATGAAGTCGACGACCGTCTCGATCTCGTCCCATTCGGTCTGGCTCGACACCAGCTTGAACGGATAGCGTGGTGCGTGGGGCGCCTCGAGCACGTGCGGCACCAGGTGCTCCTGGAACGAGGCATCGACGTTGACCGGGTCGTCCATGCGCGGACGCGGCGAGGGCGCGTAGCCGGTATGGCTGAAGGTGAACACATCGAAACCTGCGCGCGCCATCTGTGCCATGTAGCTGTAGTCGCGGTGGCGCAGGTCGTAGGCAACGATCGACGGCGCGAAACCACCGTGCAGCATCAGGATCACCGGCCTCCGTGCGGAGCCCTGCGCGAGGACGCGCTCGCGCAGGAACAGCCCGACGGTCTGGCCCTTGCTGGCCGTGACCGTGGACACGTGCGGCACGAATCGATCGATGGAGAGTGGGTCCTGTTCGGTGGTGCTGGACATGGCGAGGCAGGCTTTCCGTAGGGTTCGACAGGGAGGATCCAGTGTTCGGGGCTACAAGGCGGACGATACGCCATTCGAGGCTGGGGACGGGCACCCCGGCAGCGATACCGCTGCGCCGGGTGCCGATGATGGAATACCTGTCCTGTATCGTGGTGAATGCCGGCACCGCCGTCTCTGCACGAGTCCGGTGCGGCATGCCGAGTTCGAGCAACCTCTTGCGCCGGCCGCATGCCTTCCGTTCGAGCCCTGACGCGCGCAGTCCGACCTGCGATAATGGAGCCATGGCAAAGCTCACCGTCCTGCAGTCGATCGCCTTTCGCGAAGCCTTCCTCGAACTTGCCGCGCGTTTCGACCATGCCACCGGGCATCACACGCTTGCCGTCTTCGACGGCGGAGTCAACGTGTCAGCGCGCATCGCGGCCGGCGAGGTGGTCGATGCGATCGTGATGTCCGCCGATGCGATCGACGAGATGGCCCGCGGCGGCCGGATCGCGCCGGGCGGCCGGACCGATCTGGCGCTGTCCGCCATCGGCTGTGCGGTCCGCGCCGGCCAGCCAAAGCCGGCGCTGGACAGCACGGATGACTTCGTACGGGCGTTGCGCGCTGCACGCTCGATCGCTTACTCGACCGGGCCCAGCGGGGTGCACGTGGCGCGGCTGGTCGAACGGCTCGGGCTCGCCGATGACGTCGGTCCGCGGCTGCGCCAGGTCCGCGGGGAGCCTGCCGGAGCTGCAGTCGCCCGCGGCGAATGTGATCTTGCGTTCCAGCAGATGAGCGAACTGTTGCCGGTGGCGGGTATCGACATCGTGGGCGAGTTGCCCGATGACGTGCAGAAGCGCACGCTGTTCTCGATCGGCCTTCATGCATCGGCCCCAGAGTCCGGGGCCACTCAGGCGCTCATGCGGTTCCTGGCTTCGGCGGAAGCGGCGCCGGTGATCCGTGCCCGCGGCATGCAACCGCTGGCGGGCTGAGCCCGCGCGGCCGCCGGAGCGCTCAGCTCACCATGGTCCGGCGCGCGAGGTAGGACAGCAGGTCGACCAGCGCCACCAGCAGCAGCATCGCGATCAGCACCGTACCGGTCTCGCTCATCTGGAACAGACCCATGTGGAAGGTCAGCATCTGGCCGAGGCCACCCGCGCCGACCACTCCGAGCACCGCCGCCGCCCGTATGTTGTTCTCCCATCGGTACAGGGTGTAGGAGAGCACCTGCGGCAGCACCGCGGGCAGCGTCGCGTAAAGGAACACCCGGCCGCCGGGCACGCCCTGCACGCGAAGTGCATCGGCCGGCTCGCGCGGCGTGTTCTCGATCGCCTCGGCGAACAGGCGCCCGAGCACGCCAGTGGTATGGAAGGCGAGGGCGAGGGTTCCCGACAGCGGGCCGAGCCCGGCGGCGATCAGCAGCAAGGCCGCCCACGCGAGTTCCGGAACCGAGCGCAGCACGTTGAGCAGCAGGCGGGTCGGCCCGCGCAGGACGTTGCGCCGGCCATCGACCGGCCGGCTCGCCGGCACCGCCAGCGCGAGCCCGCCGACCACCGCCAGCAGCGTGCCCAGGGCGGACATCGCGAGCGTCTCGGCGCTCGCGATCGCGAGCCGGCGCAGAAATTCGGGTTCGACCGATGGCGAGGCGAGTTCGGCCAGGAACCGCCCCATCCGGGCCAGCGCGTCGCCTGACACGAAGGCGGCCCATTTCAGGTCGAGCGTGACGAAGCTCGCGACCACCAGCATCGCAATGCCGGCGACGATCCAGCAGGCGGTGCAGCGCAGGTGGAACAGGGGCGGTGCCGGGATCATCCGAGCACCTTGCGCAGACGCGCGCTCGCCCAGTCGGCGACCCAGACCAGCGCGATGAACACGAGCAGGATGGTGCTGACCTCAGCGCCGTCGTACATCTTCAGGGAGGTGATCAGCTGCTGGCCCAGCCCGCCCGCGCCGACGAACCCGAGTACGGCCGAGGACCGGATCGCGCACTCCCAGCGGTACACCGTGTAGCTGGTCAGCTCGGCGGCGTTCGTCGGCAGCAGGCCATGAAGAAACGCCTGGACCCGGCCACTGCCGTTGCGCAGCAGCGTGGTCGTTGCATGGGTCTCCCCACTCTCGAGAATTTCGGCGTAGACCTTGCCGAGCATGCCGGCATAGGTGAGGGCGATCGCCAGCACCCCTGCGGTCGGCCCGAGCCCGACCACCCGCACGAACACCAGTGCCCAGACCAGTTCCGGCACGCTGCGCAGCAGGATCAGCAGCCAGCGGATGCCCTGCCGAATGACGAACGGCAGCGCATGCATCCGGCCGGGCAGGGCCGATATCGATAGCACCGCCGTGGATGCGAGCGTCATCGGAATCGCCAGGAGCAGCGCCAGTGCCATGCCGCACGTGGCGATGGCGATCGTACGCCAGGCCTCGTAGGCGACCATCCGCAGGAATTCGGCGTCGCTCTTCGGTGGCACGAAGTCGCCGAGGAAGCGCAGGGTCGCGCGCAGGCTGTCCTGTTCGAACAGGACCCACGGCCGGAACTCGGTCGCCCACAGCATCGGCACCAGCAGCGCGGCGCCAGCGAGCGTCCAGAAGACGCGTGCGTTCCACGCCGGGTCGCGCAGCGCCGGTGCCAGCGACTGCGTCGCCATCAGCGGCAGACCACGACCGTCGGTGGCCGCTGCGCGGGCGATGCCTGGTCGTCGATGGCCGGCGGCGTGCCGGCGAGCTCATGCTCGAACTGGGCGTAGAGCCGGAGCAGGTGGTCTCGCGTGACCGCCGAGGCCGGGAGGTCGAAGGCGAGTTCGCCGTTGCGCAGCCCGACGATCCGCGGGAAGGCAGCGATCGCGACATCGACCTGGTGCAGCGTGGCGACCAGGGTCACGCCCCGCGCGCGCGCCTCGCCGGTCAGTGTCGACACCACCAGCTGAGACCGGGTGGGGTCAAGCGCAGACAGCGGTTCGTCGACCAGCCAGAGACCGGCCGGAGCGAGCAGTGCGCGGGCCAGCCCGACCCGCTGGCGCTCGCCACCGGAGAGGCGATCTACACGCGTCCACAGCTTGTCGCCGAGGTCGAAGCGCGCAAGCGCGGCATACGCGTCAGCGGCGCCGACCGGACGCACCAGCGAGCGCAGCGAGGTCCACAGCGACTGCACCGGCAGCCGCGCCGCCAGCAGCGCGGTCACCGTGCGCTGGCGCGGCGGCAGCGGCGGCACCTGTGGCGCAAGGAACAGCCGGCTGCGCAGCCGCTGGAGCTGGCGCACCGGCAGCGACCACGGATCCTGTCCGTCGATGCGCAGGCGGCCGGACGTCGGGCGCAGCGCGCAGGCGATCGCATGCATCAGCGTCGTCTTGCCCGCGCCCGACGGACCGATCACCGCCAGCTGCTCGCCCGCGGCGATCGACAGGGTCAGTGGCTTGAGTGCCGAGGGCGTGCCGACGGCGGCCGCCGGGTGGCGGACCTCGACATCCGCCAGCGCGATCGCGACGCCGGCCACCGACGTACTACTTGATGAGGCCAGCACTGCGGCCCGCTTGCTCCAGACCCTTGTAGTTCGCGGCCTGGGTCGGGATGAACCGGGCCGCGCGCGCCAGGCCCAGGATCTCCTTGCCCTCGGGTTCGGCCGGGTTGAGTGCGAGCAGCGCACGGGTGATGCGCTCGCGCAGCGCGGCCGGCATGTCGGCATGTACCGACCAGTTGTAGTTGAAGTACGGCGGGGTGGTGAAGAACACCTCGACCTTCGACAGGTCGACCTTCTTCTCCTCGACGAACTTGCGCCACACGGTGATGTCGAGCGCGGCGGCGTCGACTCGGCCGGTGACCACCGACGCGATGGTCGCATCGTGCGCGCCGGAGTAGGCGATGCGCTTGAAGTCGCGCTCCGGATTGAGCCCTGCCTCGAGCAGGAAGTTGCGCGGCATCAGGTGGCCGGATGTGCTCGACTGCGAGCCGAAGCTCACATTACGGCCCTTCAGATCGGCCAGAGAGCGGATGCCGGACCCGGCCAGGGTGATGAACA